>NZ_JBFDAE010000021.1:0-71442 GCF_040720935.1 Algibacter sp. 2305UL17-15 | reverse complement strand
AAACTGAAAATGGCGCCCAAATCTACGCGGTTATTCGTTCGGTAACTGACACCTGTATCAAAAACGGACAAAACATATTCTGTGCTTTTAAAACTATTGCTATATTGAAGCCTGAATAGTTACCTATTTTTATTAATAGGATCATGTTCTTCTGGTGGAGGAGATGATGCCCAACCCAATATTGAAGATACGGTTGCGCCATCGGTACCATCTAATCTCGTTGCTGATAATACCACAAAAACAAGCACGGATTTAAGCTGGGGCGCCTCTACTGACAATGTTGGTGTGCAAACGTACTTGCTGTTCCAAAATGGTGCAAGTTTAACCTCAAATACATCAACATCACGAACCATTACAGGGTTAATGTCGGGGACGACATATACCTTTAAAGTGCAAGCGAGGGATGTTGCAGGCAATGTTTCTGGTTTTAGTAACGAAATTTCGGTTACAACACAAACCAATATTGCTGAATTGCAGATTGCCTCAGGAAATTTGGATACCTATCTTGGAAATTTTATTGATAATGTTCCTGGAGATTCGGGGAACAACTATCAAGTACCATCTACAAATGATTTAAATACTTGGGGTGAAACTATTGGTGCCATTTTAGCCGAAAACATTATCGTTGCCGTTCAAAAATCAGCACTTGTGAATTACCAGATTACTGAATTTACGGATACTACACTAAATCCAAATCAGGTGTTTTACATTTTGGAAGAGCAGAGTTCAAAAAGCAGACATTGGGGTGTTTATGTATTTAGCAAAACACCAATTCGGGACAATTTAATTATTCAGGCACCTCATATTAAAAACGATATCAATACAGGAAAACAAGCGGTGTATTGCTTTAAGGAAAATTTGGCTAAGGCTGTTTTTATCAACGGAACGCATCGCTGTAATAACTCTAGTTTTTCATCATGTTCGGGTACAACAAGTACTTGCGGTTCAGATGAATCTTATCGGGTATCGGATTTAGCCCATAACACCCAATCCGTTTTTCAAAAAACAACGGAAAGTGTATTTAGTACTATTGCTAATTCGGTATTCATTCAACTCCATGGTTTTGGAAAACAAGCATCCGACCCTTATGTTATTTTAAGTAATGGCACACGCCAAACGCCTACTATAGATTATGCCACTTTGCTAAAAGAAGCTTTATTTAATGAAGATAACACCCTGACGTTCAAAATTGCCCATATTGATACGGATTGGTCCAGATTAATCGGTTTTACCAATACCCAAGGACGTTTCATTAATAGTTCTGCCAATCCTTGCACATCGTCTGCAACTTCAACTAGCGGAAGGTTTATTCATGTAGAACAAGAGCGTACAAAATTAAGAGATAACACCTCTGGATGGGTAAAAATGAGTAACGCCCTAAAAAGTGTATTTAACTAAGAGAAATTTCAAATTATGAAAAAACTAGCACTACATTGGAAAATTTTATTGGGAATGCTTTTTGGCGTTATTGTGGGCGTACTGATGACCACCTTTGACGGGGGAAAGGAACTGATTCAAGATTGGATAAAACCCTTTGGGAAAATATTTATCAATTCCTTAAAATTAATAGCAATTCCTTTAATATTGGCCGCTTTAATAAAAGGGGTTTCCGATTTAAAGGATATTTCCAAATTGTCCAAAATGGGTGGTAGAACTATAGGGATTTATCTAACAACAACTGTGATTGCAGTTTCCATTGGACTGCTCCTAGTAAATTTGGTAAACCCAGGCAATTCTATTTCAGAAGATACCAGAACCGAAATGGTAGGCAATTATGCCGATAATACCACCAAATACAAAGAGACGGCTATGGCTCAAAAAGAGGCTGGTCCACTCAAGCCCTTGGAGGATTTAGTTCCCGAAAATATTTTCTCATCCGCTACAAGCAATCGGAATATGCTCCAAGTGATATTTTTTGCAATTTTCTTTGGCATCGGTTTAATATTAATTCCTGAAGAAAAAGGCAAAACAGTCAAACATTTTTTTGATGGCTTTAATGAAGTGATTTTGAAGATGGTTGACCTTATTATGTTGGCCGCCCCTTATGGTGTTTTTGCACTTTTGGCAGCTTTGGTAGTTGAATCTCCTAGTATGGATTTGTTTAAGGCACTGGGATGGTACTCGATTACCGTTGTTTTTGGGTTGGCAATTATGGTGGTTATTTACACAACCTTGGTGTTTGTATTTACAAAAAAGCGACCTAAATTTTTCATCAATGGCATTTCACCTGCGCAGTTGTTAGGTTTTTCTACTAGCTCAAGTGCAGCTACATTGCCCGTTACTATGGAGCGTGTAACCGAACATTTAGGAGTGGAAGAAGAAGTGGCAAGTTTTGTGTTGCCCATTGGAGCAACCATTAATATGGACGGTACCAGTCTATACCAAGCCGTAGCCGCCGTGTTTATTGCCCAAGCCTTCGGGATGGATTTGGATTTTTCCACGCAATTAGGAATAATTGCTACAGCAACATTAGCGTCAATCGGATCCGCTGCCGTACCGGGAGCGGGAATGGTAATGTTGGTTGGGGTATTGGGATATGCAGGTATTCCTGAAGCTGGTTTAGCGCTCATTTTTGCGGTAGATAGGCCATTGGATATGTGTAGGACCGTAATCAACGTAACCGGTGATGCGGCCGTGTCCATGTTGGTTGCAAAATCTGTAGATAAACTTGGAGAGCCCCATGTTAAGAATTGGGATGATAATTACAAAGGGTAATTTAAAGTAGTTGTTATGTATGCTTTTTTAATAAAAAATGTGATAAACCGTTAATCTAGAACTGTAACAAAAACAACCATATCTTTATATTAACAAAGACAATCAAATTTTGTTTTTAAATATTTTTTTGACTTTTGTGAGCAAATGGCCGTACATTTTTTAAGAAAACGAATTAAACAACCGTAAAGCGTATAATATAAAGTGGTAATTAATCCTGCCACCCCGAAAAAAAGACCGTTCAAAACTATGAACGGTCTTTTCTTTTATTTATTTACCACATTTATCGGTTTTCCATCCAAAAATGCTCCTAAGTTATTGGCAGCAGTTTGCATCAATCGGGTTCTTGCTTCTTTGGTGGCCCAAGCAATATGTGGTGTAATAATGCAGTTTTTTGCATTCAATAATGGATTGCTTTCATTCATTGGTTCTTCTGAAATCACATCAACCGCAGCTCCGGATAATTTTCCGTTATTTAACGCAGTTTTCAAATCGTCTTCAATAATTAAAGGGCCACGCGATGTATTTATCAGCATTGCTCCATCTTTCATTTGCGATAAAGTTGACGCATTAATGATACCTTCGGTATCTTTAGAAAGCGGGCAATGGAGACTTATAATATCTGAAGTTTTTAGTAATTCATCTAAAGAAACAAAGGTTAAGCTTTCGCTTTCAAGTGCTTTATAAGTAGTTCTGTTATATACTTTTATATGGAGTCCAAAAGCTTGAGCAAGTTTTGCAGTAGCTCTCCCAATTTTACCAAAACCAATAATTCCGATTGTTTTACCAGACAATTCAATTAAGGGATAATTCCAAAACGAGAAGTCTTTGCTTTTTATCCAGTCTCCATTTTGGACAGCTTTATTATGATGTCCAATATGGTGGCAGAGCTCTAAAAGTAATCCCATGGTAAATTGGGAGACAGCCTTAGAACTATAATCGGGAATATTTGTAACAATGATGTTGCTGTTTTTTGCAGATTCTACATCAACCACATTATAACCTGTGGCTAAAACACCAATGTATTTTATGTTTGGTGCTTTATTTATAACATCAGAATTTAGAGGTGTTTTATTTGTGAATATTACTTCAGCATCTCCAATATTTTTTAATATGTCTTTTGTGTTGTATTGGGTTCTATCATAAACCGTTACATCTCCAAACCGTTCAATACCTTTCCAGTCTAAATCTCCTGGGTTTAAAGTGTATCCATCTAATACCACTATTTTCATGAATTAATATTTATTCATAAAGATACTATTTGAAACTAAAATACGGTTACCAGTTTTAATTATTCTATTCTTATGTAATTTTCAGCAAAAAGGGGATGCCCTTCAGAATCTATTTGTATTTGGCTATACTTATCGTTTGTTAAATCATATTTGAACACAAACTCAGGATTTTGTGAGATATATTTGCTCATTTCTACAGATCCATATTCCAAAACTTCGGTTAAAAGACTATCAGTTAAAGTATAGCTCCCATAGCCAAACCATTCCGTAGAATCTGCAGCAATATTTCTACACCACATTACTTTTGAAGGGCTAAATGTTTTAATATGCCTATTGCCGTCAGTTGATGCAAAACTATCTACTACTTTGCCATCGCTATCATAGTTGTAGAAACTTGTACGTTCCCAAACACCTATTATCGATAATTTTTCTTCTTTTGTGTCTTCTGAAATGACTTCTGATTTTTTATTTGAATCCTTACAGGAAATCGTAATTGCAAATAAAATAAGTGCTAGGAATAAACTTTTTTTCATAATATTTTAATTTGTTTAGTTTACAACAAGTTACAAAAAAAAACAATATGGAATTCTGTGAGCTGCATGAAAATTTCGTTTAAATAAAATTTGATCAGATTGGGTTGAGCTCTTTTGTTTTTTCTTTAGTATTTTCAATTAAAGCCTATCGGTTTTAATAAACCAGCATATATGTTCTTATCATGATAATAAACATTTATTGAACTATAAATACTGTTAATAACTTCTATGTAAGGTTTGCTTCAAAAATTCTACTTTTGCTACTAATAAATTGATTAGATTATGTCACAAGATATTGAAAGATTAAAATGTTTAATAATTGGTTCTGGACCTGCTGGTTATACTGCAGCAATTTATGCAGCAAGAGCCAATATGAAACCAGTTTTATACCAAGGCACACAACCAGGAGGGCAGTTAACAACTACTAATGAGGTTGAGAATTACCCGGGATATCCTGAAGGTATTACAGGGCCAGAAATGATGATGGAGTTTCAAAAACAAGCTGAGCGTTTTGAAACTGATGTGCGCGATGGATGGATTACCAAAGTTGATTTTTCAGGTGAAGTTCATAAAGTATGGGTTAATGATGTAAAAGAAATTCATGCAGATACCATTATTATTTCAACTGGAGCATCAGCAAAATATTTAGGTTTGGATTCTGAACAGAAATATTTAAAACTTGGAGGTGGTGTGTCGGCTTGTGCAGTTTGTGATGGGTTCTTTTATAGGAACCAAGAAGTGGTAATTGTTGGAGCAGGAGATTCAGCCTGTGAAGAAGCTCATTATTTGTCTAAGCTTTGTAAAAAAGTGACAATGCTTGTTCGTAGAGATGAGTTTAGAGCATCAAAAATTATGGCTGCTAGGGTGAAGAATACTGAAAACATTGAAATCTTATTTAATACTGAAACCGATGAGGTTTTAGGTGATGGACAGGTGGTAACAGGTGTTCGGGTTTTTAATAATCAAACCAACGAGAAGTATGAAATTCCTGCAACTGGGTTTTTTGTGGCTATTGGACATAAACCTAATACCGATATTTTTAAAGGTTTCTTAGATTTAGATGAAACAGGATATATTATAAATGTGCCAGGAACATCTAAAACCAATATTGATGGTGTTTTTGTGTCTGGGGATGCCGCAGATCATGTTTACAGGCAGGCAGTTACAGCCGCTGGGACAGGATGTATGGCAGCTTTGGATGCTGAACGTTATTTGGCAGCTAAAGATTCAACCTTTGAAGTTTCTACTTCTACATATAATTAAGCAATTGGAATTATATATTTAAAAGTCAAAGTAAATTACTTTGGCTTTTTTGCGTTTTGTAGATAGGTGAAAAAGTGTTTTCTTTGGATATCAAAAAATAATTCGGGATGTGGCGCAGTCCGGTTAGCGTACACGGCTGGGGGCCGTGTGGTCGCAGGTTCAAATCCTGTCATCCCGACTAAACCATAATTTCAGATTCACTTAAGAAAGTAAACATTCTACATAAATTTGAAATTATGGTTTGCAACGAGGGTTTATTAGGATTATTAAAATCCTGTCATCCCGACAAAATCGTATTTTAGGTTTTTGTAGAGAGTTTGCTTTTTTAAGAACATCTAAAACTTCGTTTGTAATGAGGGTTTATTAGTGATATTTAAATCTTATCATCAATACGAACCTAGATTTAATCACTTCAAAATTCGTATGACCATCTAGTTATCAGTATTTTGTTTATAATCGTTTGGGATATTTACCAAACATTGTACAATTCTATCAATCTCTTCAAGTATTTACCCAATTTCTTGCTTTAATTTTTTAATTGCTTTTTTATCCAATAACTTGTCTTGTTGCTATAATTCTTAGTGCATAAAAAACCTTTTATATTATGAAGAATCTCAAACACGTACTTGGGTTAACTGTATTTTTAACTTCGTTTTTTGTCCAAAGTCAAGGCTTTGAAAATTTTATTACTGTGGATGGCAATCAACTTTTAGATGGCGATAAAACCTTCAGATTCCTTTCATATAACGTGCCTACATTGAACTATGTTGAGGACCATATGGATTTTGAAGAAACGAACCCTTATGGACTACCTTCAGAATTTGAATTAAGGGATGTGTTCGAAACCTTGCAAATAGTTGGTGGTAATGTGGCTAGAACATATACAATTCCTGTCCGAAACAAAAACTTTCCAGAAACATCTGTAACCTATGTTGAAGGTCCAGGGGAGTTTAACGAAGATGCTTTTAAGGTTATGGACACGATGTTGGCTTTAGCTTCAGAATATAAAATAAGGGTGATAATTCCTTTAGTTAATAACTGGGAATGGATGGGTGGTCGTCCTAATTATGCCGATTTTAGAGATAAGGACAAAGATGAATTTTGGACTGATAAAAAGTTGATTAAAGACTTTAAAAAAACGATTAAATATGTTTTAAATAGAACGAACACGGTTACTGGTATAAAATATAAAAATGATAAAACCATAATGGCGTGGGAGTCTGGCAACGAGCTTCAAAACCCGCCAGAATGGGCTATAGATATTGCGAGGTATGTGAAAAGCATTGATAAAAACCACTTGTTCATGGATGGTTTTTTTGCTATTCACGATGGTAATAACCACAGTACGTTTATACAACAATATTCTATTGACGAACCGGCAATCGATATTATTAGCACCCATCATTATGAACCGTCTTCAAGAAAAATGCTTGAAGATTTAAAAAAGACCGTGGCTATGGTTGACGGTAAAAAACCGTTGATGGTTGGCGAATTTGGTTTTATAGGTATTTCTGGAATTCAGGAAGTATTAGATTATATTGTTGATGAAAATGCCTTTTGTGGCGGGCTTATTTGGAGTTTGCGTCGCCATGACCCTGATGGAGGTTTTTACCATCATACAGAGCCTTTTGCTACCGTTTTATATAGAGCTTATCATTGGCCGGGTTTTGATGATGGTGAAGTTTACGGCGAACGTGAAACTTTAAAATTATACAGAGAAAAGTCTTTTGAAATACAAAATTTAGATGTACCGGAAATTACCGTTCCTAAACCGCCAAAGCTTTTAGGTTTTTCTGAAACTCCAAAATTCAGTTGGCAAGGTTCAGCTGGGGCGAGTGGCTATGATATAGAAAGAAGTACATCTGCAGATGGTCCTTGGGAAATTATTGAACACAATCTAGACGATGTGGATACACCCGGTTTTGATTTGTATAGTGATGAAAGTGCTTTGATTGGCAAAACGTATTATTACCGATTACGCGCTTTAAACCAAGCTGGAAAATCCGAACCTTCAAATATCGCTGGTCCTATAAAGATTGATTTTTTAACCCGAGTAGATTATGCTAAAAATTTAATGGTTCTGGAGAGGTATAAAGATCTAGAACTAAAAACCGGTGATTGTAGGTCTTTTAAAGAGGCGTTTTCAAGAATACATGGCGATAAAAAAGCCGAAGGTGTTTATGTTGTTCCTAAGGCTTTTAAAGAAATTCGCATTTTTAGTTATGAGGGGTCTAAGAAACCGAATATGTCCTTTTATAGTTCAGAAAATGGGATTGATTACGGGGAAGTTAAATTCGATGTCTCTGAATATAAATCCAATGAAGATAACTATGACTATTTAGTGCCAAGGAAGTATGTGATTAGTGCTTCGAAAACAGATTTTAAAGCGATAAAGTATATCAAATTTAAATCCTCAGACACTATAGATATTGTTAGAGTGGAATTGGAATATCAGTAATTTACTTCTAGAATTTTTGCGTTTTCAGATTTTATTTTTATACTATTTAAAGATGAAGGCAACAATAGCGTTTCGCCTTGTTGAAGCAAATACTCTTTTTGGTTGCAACTTAGAATCAACGCACCTTCAACACACATATAAATGATGAAGGAATCAATGTTAGAATAATCCTTTTCTATTTCGCCTTCTAAATGAATAATGTTTGTTTTAAAATAGGGGGAATGTACAAGTTTGCTCGACTTGTTTTTGTAAAGCTGGTATGCTGTTTTGTAATTGTCATACACCTGATAATCAATAGCATCAATAGCCAAATCGTTATGTAAGTCTCTTTTCTCTCCTGTTTTGGAATCTACTCTATCATAGTCGTATATGCGATAGGTTATATTTGAAGTCTGTTGTATTTCGGCCAATAAAACTCCTGCGCCAATGGCATGAACGCGTCCAGTAGGAATATAAAAAGTATCTCCTTTTTGAACCTTTTCATGGTGCATCACATCAACAATTGTATTGTTTTCCAGATGTTTGTTATAGTCCTCAGGAGTGATTTTTTGGTCAAAACCAACAATCAACTCTGAATTTTCATTAGCCTGCATGACGTACCACATTTCATTCTTGCCGAAAGAATTATGACGTTTTTTAGCTAATGCATTACTTGGATGAACCTGAATGGACAAAGGTGTTTTGGCGTCAATAAATTTAATAAGAAGTGGAAATTTATCTCCGAATTTTTGAAACACCTTTTTTCCAACTAAATCAGTTTGGTAAGTTTCTATTAATTCTTTTAACGTTTTGCCTTTCAATGGGCCGTCACTCACTGTGGTTTCATAATCTGTGACATCCGAAATCTCCCAAGATTCCCCGATATTTTTTTCCTTGTAGTCCTTATTGAGTACTGTTTTCAGTTTTTCGCCTCCCCAAATACGGTAGCAAAATATGGGATTGAATTTTAAAGGGTATAAATCCATTTATTCGTTTGTATTTACTTTTATTGTATACTTTTTTATGAGGTCTAGTGTGGTTTTATCAGTATTGTAAACCCCGTACCAACCTTGCAATTCGTGCGGAGGATCGCCCAAAAACGCATCTCCTTTTTCCCAGTATTCTCCAGGTCGTTCTGGTTTTGCCTCTCCGGAATAGGTCCAAAAATTCAAGCCTTTCACAACGCCACCATTCTGAATAGAATTTAAAACTTTAGCAAATAAGTGATTGTAAAATTTATCCCGCCATACCGTTTGGGCATCAGGATCATAGGAAGATTCATCCCTTGCAATACCAAATTCTTCAAGTATTATTGGTTTGTTCAAAGTTTTTGCTACTGCTACATGATCGTTCCAATATTCATTTGCCTTTTCAATAGCTTCCTGAAACTTTTCTTCGCCTTGCTTGGGGTTAAACCATCCCCAATTTTGAGGCCAAATGTGCATGGTTATATAATCAATATTTTCATTATTGTTATCACGGTAAACGTCTGTGCCAGAGATTGTGTCGTTGGTGTTGCCCTCGGTACCCAAACACACCAAATGGTACTTGTCCAAACTTTTAATATATGCTGATGTGTTTTGTGTCCACTTTAAAAAATCTTTAGGGGCGTCATAACCTCTAGGTTCATTGGCAAGTTGCCATGCCATAATGGTGGCATCTTTTTTATAGCGTTTTTTTGTAATGCTATTTTTTCTGTTTATTATTTTTTCAATATGATTGTTCATCATGGCTTGGGCAAGTGTATCGGTGTAAAATTTCAGGGAATAATCCGTGAAATCCTTCCATGAGGTGCCTTCGTCCTGCGGAAAAGGAATGTTACCTGCATTGGCCCATTTAAGATATTGTGGGAATCCGCCACTCCATGTCCAAAAGTTCCCTAAAACCATTATAGCTTTCATGTCTCTTTTATCCATTTCTGAAAGTAAAAAGTCTAAGCCTTTCCATAAATCTTCATTATAAACTCCCGGACTAGTTTGCAATGCTGGATGAATGCAATATTTCATATCTATATCTCCCTCACTTGCAGCTACCACTCTAAGGTTTTTTATTCCTAAAGCCTGAAGTTCGTTTAATTCTCTAACCAACCGTTCTCGGTCTCCAGAATTTGGAGCACCTAAATTCATACCTTGCCAATAATTAGAGCCTATAAAAGTGTATGCCCTCTTTTTCAGAATTAAATCACCATCTTTAACTTTAACAAAATGTCGTTTATAACTACTACAAGACGAAATACTTATTGATATTACTAGGGCTATAATTAGTCTGGTTTTCATAATTTAAAGTTGAAAAAGCAATTTTCACGTTTTATTATTCTGGTAATTCATAAACGTTAGGTAATGAATTTTGAAGTAATACATCTGTTTTGTTTGAAAAAGCTATAAAATCGTTTGCGTTGGAATTACTTGGAGCCGGTACGCAATAGGATGCCGCGATATTAGACCAAAACATCATATAGCTTAATTTTACATCATTATCTGTCAAAGAATTGTATAAATCTTGAGTGTAAAAATTTGGAATTGGGGTATTGGTGCCGGGAGTAACAAAAAAGCAAGACTCTGTTAAAGCCGCAATTTTTACTTTTTGCTTTGCTAAATCCGTAAGTATTTTAAGTTTTGCATTGGCTTGGGCTAGTCCTACCATACCCTGATTGTTAAAATCGCCATAGTTATCCATACCTAAAATATCCACATAAGTATCTCCGGGATAGCGTTCAAGATATTGTGCTTCACTAGTATAATGCCTGTCTGGAGAAAAGGCGAAAAGCATGTTATTGACGTCTTTTGTGTCTTTTAAATAATTGACCGTGAATCGCCATAAATCAATGAATTGTTGTGGTGTACAATAATCTTTTCCCCACCAGAACCAATTGCCGTCAAACTCATGGAAGGGTCTGAATATAATCGGGATGAGCTTGCCGTCATTACCTACCAAACTTTTGGTTACTTTGGCTACTTTATCCAATTTAGCTTTATAATAATTGTGATTTTCTCCACCCGGTAAAATACTGATGAATGCATTGTTCTTTTGGAAATCGGTCATACTTGCGGTGTAAAAATGGTCGCCCTCAAAAGGCTCTCGCATGTGCCACGCAAAAGTATTTACCATGCCTTTGTTGTATGCTTCAACAACATCTGCTTTAATCTTTAATTCGTGCTTATAATAAAAATTCCCGCCAGTTTCATCATTGCCATCGTCTGCTATAAACATAAAATCGGAACCTAACAATCCAGGGTCGTTTCCTGTTGTTTTTTTCATATCTGAAATACCGGTAGCATCGTTAAAAAATGAGTTGAACGCATCTTGCTGTCCCACAATAAAACTGGTTCTTGCTATTTTGTTCAAATTGTAAAAAAGTGCTATGGTTTCTGTAGTGGCGTTAGAATTCACCAAATAAAATTTTGCTTCGGAAGGAGATAATAGAAACTCATCAGCTTCATTGGTAATATTCAATGAAGCTGAATTTAGAGTTCCCAAAATCACATTGCTATTATCAGTGTTTGTAAGTGTGATGCTTACATTTTCTATTTCTTCAGACTCGGAGTCGTCTATAATAGTGATGGGGATAATAATACTTGTTGTATTTGCTAAAATTGTGGCGTTTCCTGAAATTTCGATATAATCTGTTCCATTGGTGGCACTTCCGTTTACGGTATAACTTACTATAATATTTTCCTCAAATGCTTTTGAGGCTCTAATAGTAAATCCACTATGGTTTGCGGGTTCGGACGCTGTGCCAGAATTGGAAACAATTGTAACTAGTATTTTTTCTATTGGAGTATCATCTTCCTCACTAGTTGAATCCTTAGAACAACCAACAAAGCTTATAATAATTACCAAAACGATATACTTTAAAACCTTTTTCATAAATTTTATCCTTTATTTTGTACCACAATACAGGCCCGTGAGGTATGGTACGGGGCTTTCCACATACTTACCTTGTCTTCTTGCGTATAAACGTTGCCGTTTTTATCTACTCTAAAATGCCATTCGCCATGTATTTTATCTATCAAATTGTTTTTTGTGAAGTCCCAAATTTTTAGGGAAGCTTCTATATATTTAGGTTCATAGGTTAACTCATAAACATATTTTAAACCTACCAAAGCTTCCATTTGTGGCCACCAATGTCTGTCGGTGTCCACTTTATTTGTGTCTAAGTTTTTTTCGTTGATAACTGCACCTTCACTATCAATACCATGCTCTAAAAAGGCATCTGCCACCAGTATTGCTGTAGCTTCTGTTTGTGCTATAATGGCTTTATTTCTAATTGCTTTTGCGGCGTCAATAACCAACCAAGCGGTTTCAATATCGTGTCCATAAGAGACAATGTTGCTTTGTAAATTCCAATGGGTATCAAAAAACAAATCGTAATTATAATTGCTGTTTAAAAACTTTTCTTGAATCAATTCAATCAGATTTTTTAAAGCACTTTTCAATTCCTCTGAATCAAAAACACCTAGCAACCTTGTGTAGGCCTCTAGAATATGTAAATGCGTGTTCATGGTTTTAGTTGCATTCATATCCTTTTCACTTAAGCGCATATCTTCAATAGGCGACCAATCTTCATTAAAAGCTTCTACATAACCGTTATTAATGTTGTCTTTTGCATGGGTTTCAATCAAGTTGAATAATTCAATAGCCCATGTTTTGGCTTCCTCATTTTTCGTTAAAATATAATACTCTGATAAGGCGTAAATAGCAAAGGATTGCGCATAAACTTGTTTGCGTTTATTTATAGGTTGTCCCCAATAATCAAGTTCCCAAAAAACGCCACCATGATTTTCATCTTTAAAATAACGTTTTAAATATTGGTATGCACGATCACAGATGCTTTTATATTCTGAAGTGGTTAAATGATTTGAAGCTGCTGAAAAGGACCAAAGGATTCTAGTATTTAAAATAATCCCTTTTGAAGCGTTTTTTATAACCTCATTATCGCTATTGATTCTTCCAACAAATCCACCATGAGTTTCATCTAAAGTATTAGAAGACCAATAGCCTAAAATATTTTTAAGCTCTTGATGAAGGTCTTGTTTTAGATGTTCATAACTGGAATTCATTAATATAATCCTTTATTTTTATCTATTAAATCGATAATGGTTTCAACGGAACCTGATGATGTAAACTTATCTTCGGGGGAATTCATGCAATAATCGACCAATTTATCTACTGAGGATGTTGCAACATGCATTCTTGTATCGGACGATGCATAATAAATATACACAGCACCATCATCATCTTGTATCCATCCATTTGAAAACAAAACATTGGAAACATCGCCAACACGCTCAGCACCTTGAGGTGCCATAAAATGACCGGCAGGTTGGTGGATAACTTTAGAAATATCATTCAAGTCTGTCATAAACATATATAATGTGTAACGAAGTCCCGCAGCGGTATTTCTAACGCCATGGGCTAAATGCAACCAGCCCTGATTCGTTTTTATGGGCGCTGGCCCCAATCCGTTTTTAAGTTCATATATGGTATGATACACTTTATTGTTGATTATTTTTTCATCTGTAACCACAGGGTTTTCCATATCGTCGATAAAACCTAAACCAATGCCGCCGCCACTACCTACGGTAATAAAACCTTGTTGCGGACGCGTATAAATTGCATACTTTCCATTGACAAATTCAGGATGGATAACTACATTACGTTGTTGGCTAGAATCTGAAATTAAATTGGGTAAACGTTCCCAGTTCAATAAATCCTTGGTTCTCACTATTCCAGCATTAGCTAAAGCCGTACTTGTATCGGAAGCTGGAACATCAGGGTCTTTGCGTTCTGAGCAAAATATGCCATAAATCCAACCGTCTTCATGTTGGGTTAAGCGCATATCGTAAACATTGGTTTCATCTTCATTTGGAGGTAAGGGAATCACACATGGTTTGTCCCAAAATTTGAAGTTGTCAATACCATTATCACTTTCCGCTATGGCGAAAAATGATTTTCTATCGTTGCCTTCAACTCTAACACATAATACATATTTATCTTGCCATTTAATAGCTCCCGAATTTAAGGTCGCATTAAATCCAATGCGTTCCAATCCATTTGGATTTGTGTCTGGATTTAAATCGTATCTCCAATGTAGTGGAACATGTTCTGGGGTAATTATGGGGTTTTCATGTCTCAAATAAATCCCATTGGAATTAGCGTGGGGCGTATTGGTTCTCGCTATTAACTCTTTATGTTCTCTTATGGTTTTATCTAAATGATATGGCTTTAATTTTGCTTCTTTGCTCATTTTTTAATCTATTTGTTCGTTCAACTTATTCCACCAAAATCTTTTTAAAAGATACAGGCAAACTAAAACTACAGCTAATGATATAAGTGCGGGTATATCTTGTCTGAAAACAATATACATGGGTAGTATTACCAATGCTGTTTGGGCAATAATACCAACTGTTACATTAAACATATCTATACCAAAATCCGAGTTTTTCTTTAAATGGGGTTCTTCTAACAGCAATTTATCGTGAATAGGTTTCCAAAAGCCCCAAGGTCTTACATTTTTATAGAATGATTTCAACACGTCTTCTTCGGTGGGAGGGCCAGAATACGTTCCTACAATAGAGCCTATTAATGAGACAATCAATAAAATAGGAAATAAATACAATCCTAGTACATCTGGAAATATTTCTGGTATAATGGCTGCTGCTGCCATACCAGATACCATGCCCCAAAAGAAGCCTTCACCATTAAATCGCCACCAATGCCATTTTAAAATATTTGCCGACACGTAACTGCCGTAAAGTACAGAAACTATCCATTGTAACACCGAATTGACATCTTTGGCAAAAAGCCCTAGAATGATGCTCACTACCACAACAAGAAGACCCGTTGCGTAATTCATGTTTTTTATTTGTTTAGCCGAAGCACTCGGGTTTTTGTACTTTAAATAGATATCGTTTACCAAATAGGCTTGTGCCGCATTTAAGGTGCCGGCAAAAGTGGACATAAAAGCTGCAATTAACCCTGCCAATAGTAAACCTAAAAGACCCACAGGTGCAAATTGTTTGATGGCTGTTGGTAATATCAATTCAAAATCTATGTTTCCCGCTGCATTCATTAAATCTAACTTCTCGTAATAAATTAAAGCCAAAGCCGCAAACCCAGCAATCATTAGATAACGTATGGGCATTAAGACAACTGATACAAAACCGCTCATTTTAGAGGCTTCAACCGAAGATTTAGTCGATAATATTTTTTGCATATCGTAAGTAGGAGCAGGTCCTGCAACACTTACCAATAGCCCTTTAAAAACCATCATCATAAAAAATATGGTAAATAAACCAAAACCGTCTTCTTTGATTTTATTATTGACTTCTGGAATGATTTCAGTCCAATCTAAATTTAATTCCCATCCAAAAAACGGACTTTTCCATCCGTCAGGAACCTCTAACACATTTTCTCCAATGGCGGTAAACCCTAAATAGCCAATTACTAATGCGGCAATCGTCATAATAGCAAACTGAACCACATCGGCCCAAACAATACCGGACATACCTCCAAGCAAGGAATAAAAGACAGTAAACAGCGTGAAGACAATCCCATAAAAATGAGGTATAAATTCTGGGGTTATATGAAAGGGAATATAATTACTTACGATTTCCCAAGGGATAAAAATTTCTACAAATTTCCCTAAGCCAATAAAACCATAGGCTAGATAGCCTAAGCACAATACTAACGCAAAAACAACCACAACAACATGTGATAATTTTGCACCTTTTTTAAAGCCAAAGCGCGTACCAATCCATTCAGCACCTGTTGTAGCATTGGAGCGCCTGAGCCATTTGGAGAGATAGACCATCAAAAATATTTGGTTGAATATAGGCCAAAGCCAAGGAATCCAAGCACTTTTAATACCATAAACAAACATAAGGGTAACCAACCAGATGGTACCCGAAATATCAAACATACCAGAGGCGTTAGAAAGTCCCAACATATACCAAGGAATGGAGTTGCCTCCCAATAAATAATCGTCCTTACTTCTTTGCGCTTTTTTTTTGGCCAACAAACCAATAACTACAACAGTTACAAGGTATAAGGCAATGATTACTATATCTATGGTGTTTAACATCTAAGGTATTTAAGGTTGGTTATAAATCGTGTCTATAAATTAAAATTAGTAATCTAAATTTTTGATGTCCTTTAAAAACAGGGTTTTAGGGAAACCAGCAAATTCTTTGAAATCCTGTGCGTTTTCGTGTTTTTTATGTGGAATATAATAATGACCCAAATTGGCATTTCTCCAAAATAAGACCCAGGAGATACCAGAATCTTTTATGTTGGGATATAATATGTCTGTGAACCAGTTTTTCGTTGGAATTTTTTCCAGACCTGTTTCGGTAAAAGCATATAGTTTGTTTTTGCTATTGGCTATCTTTTTTACTAAAGTTAAATCGTTAACAACCGATTTTATATAGTCATCCGCGTCTTCAAAATCATAGATGTCAACTCCTAAAATATCCACATAATTATCGCCTGGGTAATATTTCATATAATCATCATCAGGTCCCAATTTGTTAGGGGAGTACACGTATAACAGATTGTGTAATTTATGTTTATCTCTTAGCAAACGCACCGTTTCACGCCATAATCTAATATAATCAATTGAATTACAATTAGGTTCTCCCCACCAGAACCAAAATCCGTTCATTTCATGAAAAGGCCTGAAAATTATAGGAATGGGTTTGCCCTTATATTCTAAAGATTTCATATAATCTGCTGCACGCTCAACCCATAATTCATACTTTTCCCTAATACTAGGGTTTGTAAAAATAGCATTTACTGAAGATGTCATATCCCAAGAATCGCCTCCTGTAGTAAGGTTGTCAATATGCCAACTTAGGGTAATAATACCACCTTTTTTATAGGCATCTATAATCTGGTCCCGCATATCTGTAAAAGGAATGCTGTCTATATTGAGTGTGGCCTGGAGTTCAATCTTGCTAATATCATAACCATAAACGGCAGGATAATCGCCAACAACCTCAAACACATCACTTTCAATGGTGTTCAAAGCATCTGATTTGTTCCAACCTATACCGTAAGAAGTAGGGTCTTGATGGCCTATTGCAAAACCTTTTTTTGTAATATAAGTGAGTTTTTTATGAAGAATTCTTGTGTTCTTGTCTAACTTAGAGTCCACTAGAAGTGGTTTTGTGTATTCGCGGTTGTATATTGATTTACATGAAAAAACCATCATAAAGATACATGCAATACTGCTCTTAAATATGGTTTTTTTGAATTTCATACTGATTTTTTGATGTTTTTGTATTATAGAAAGTATAAAATATTGTAGATTTATTGAATCTAAATTTTACAGTTACAAACCTAATTTCATATTTCGCATTTTACTAGTATTATTTTATCAAATAAACAAACTATTAACCCATAAAGCATGAATTTACTAAAAAATATACATAGAGAGATTACTCCATTGTCTCCAGAAGATAGTTTTTTGGTGTTTGATAGGGTGAAGAAGGAATTTGATTTTCCGGTGCATTTTCATCCTGAATATGAGTTGAATTTTATTGGCAATGGAAAGGGTGTCAGAAGGATTGTTGGTGATAGCATTGAAGATATTGAAGAGTTGGAACTGGTTTTGGTGGGTCCAAATCTTCACCACGGCTGGCAGACACATAACTGTAAAAGCAAAAACATACATGAAATTACACTTCAGTTTCATGAAGATTTATTTAATGAGGGGCTTTTGAACAAGAAGATCATGAAGTCTATTAAGGATATGTTCCATAGGTCAGCGCATGGTGTTTTGTTTTCAAAAAAAACGGCATTGGAGGCTCATGACCGTATCAAGCAGCTTTCTAAGCTTGATGGTATGGATTATTTTTTGGAGTTTATTTCCATGTTACACGATTTGGCAAATTCAAGAAACCAGAGATTGCTGTCGACTTATACCACGAACAGGGATAGCTTTGACAATAGTGATAAAATAAAGGTGATTTATGAATTTGTTCAAGAGCATTATGACCAAAAAATAATGTTGGCGGACGCTTCTGAACTGATAAATATGAGTCCCGTGTCCTTTAATAGGTTTATGAAAAAAAGAACAGGGAAGACCTTTGTGGATTATGTCAATGATGTGCGCATAGGTTTTGCTGCCATCAAGCTTATTGAGAACGACGCTAGTATTTCCGAGGTGGCTTTCAATTGCGGTTTCAATAATATTGCTAATTTCAACCGGGTCTTTAAAAAGCTCAAAAACACCACGCCAAGTCAGTATAAAAAAGAATTCTCGGGTATTAAAAGGATTTTGTAGGAGTCATTGTTAATATGTAATATCTTCAATTGTATTAATCTTTCGTGGTGATTAAAGAAAATAACCGATCAGGTGGATCGAATTTATCTGATCGACATCTTCTCGTCTGCTAATTTGTGGTCGGTGTCAAATAATTTCTGCTATTTTATATAATTTTATTGGTATTTGACAAAATAATATTAACGACATGTTAGCATTTGTTCTAATTTTGAATTTCATAATAAACATCTCTTTCGTTTATCATTTTTATAATATATCATGGGGTTTATTATGAATTAAATAATTACCAACTAACACTAAATAATATGCAAAAATTTATGATGGGAACTACGATTTGCAAACCAAAACGATTTGGCTTTATAGCCTTATTCCTTCTGGTAAGTCAAATTTGTTTTGCTCAAATTACTGTAAGTGGGATTGTAAAAGATTCTAACAATTTACCTCTACCCGGTGTTAACGTTCTTGTAAAAGGAACAGCTAATGGGGCGGTAACCGATTTTGATGGGGTTTACAGTATTTCTGTAGCAAACTCAGGAACATTGGTCTTTAGCTACGTAGGTTTTTTAAACCAAGAAGTTAAGGTTAATGGAAGAAGTACAATTGATATCACAATGGAAGATGATATTGCAACTTTAAGTGAAGTTGTTGTTATAGGTTATGGGTCTCAATTAAAAGAGGATATTTCTGGAGCAGTCGCAACAGTTGCGGTTTCCGATTTAAAAACCATTCCCCAGGTAAGTGTAGATCAAATGATGCAAGGGCGTGCCTCTGGTGTTAGTGTTACCACAAACTCTGGTCAGCCTGGAGCAGCGGTATCGGTAAGAATCCGTGGAGTAAACACACTTTCTGGTTCTAGTGAGCCATTGTATATTATTGATGGCGTGCCTGTACCTGGCGAATCTGAAGAAGGAGGGACTAGTCCCCTAAACTCGATCAACCAAAACGATATAGAAAGCATAAACATTTTAAAAGATGCTTCGGCAACTGCAATTTATGGTTCAAGAGGATCTAATGGTGTTGTAATTATTACTACCAAAAGGGGAAAGCAAGGCAAAGGAACTGTAACTTTCAATTCTTTTATAGCAATTCAACAACCTACAAATAAAATAGACGTTTTGTCATTACCAGATTATGCAAGACTCCAAAATTCTATAAACGAGATATACGGTATTGACCCTATCGTGGAATTTACACATCCAAATTTATTAGGTCAAGGCACTAACTGGCAACAAGAGATATTTGATAATGCGCCTATGGAAAGTTACCAAGTTTCATTTCAAGGTGGTAACGATGGTATTAATTATTTTGTATCTGCGGGTCATTTAGAGCAAGAAGGTACCGTTATTGGTTCTGGATTTAACCGTTCTACGGTAAGAGCAAATATTAATGCAAAATTGAGCGATAAAATTAAAGTAGGCATAAATGTTACTGCAAGTAGAACAAACGAAAAAGTAACTTTAAATGGAAGAAGTGATGGAATTATTGGTTTATCACTTTTAAACAGTCCGTCGATTTCAGTATTTAATCCTGACGGAAGTTTTGCAGGACCAAGTTTAAGCGATGATTTTAGAACCGAAAATCCAATTGCAAAAGCATTAAGCTTAAAAAACAATTTAAGAAGAAACAGAATACTAGGAAATATTTTTGCTGAATTTAAAATCGCAAAAAACCTAACGCATAGAACAGAGTTTGGTGGCGATTTTGGAACAAGTATCAATAGCCAGTTTACACCACGTTATCAGTACGGAGAAATTGAAGTAGAAAACAACACCCTAAGCGTTGCCAATAATTATAATGATTTTTGGGTCATTAAAAACTTTTTAACCTACAATAATCGATTTGGTGATAAGCATGATCTTACCGTAATGATTGGTGCAGAATCGCAAGAATCCAGTTATGGTGGTATAACTTCTACAGATGGTAATTTTGTAGGTAACGATTTTCCGGTTTTGGGAACAGGTGATGCTGATGATAACAATACTCAGTTTAAAGGAAGTAACGCTTTGGAATCTTACTTCGGAAGAGTTATCTATTCATTCGATAATAAATATAGTGTTACTGCATCCATGAGAGCTGATGGTTCTTCAAAATTTGCAGCAGGTAACAAATGGGGGTACTTCCCTTCAATATCTGGGGCATGGAAACTTTCTAAGGAATCTTTCATGGACGGATTTGACGGTATTCAAAACATAAAACTTTATGGTGGTTATGGGGAAGTTGGTAATCAAAACATACCAAATTTCGCATACGGTTCTAGGTTGAACCCTGCTAATACAGGATTGGGTACAGGTTTTCTAGTGACCAATTTTGCTAATCCAGATTTAATTTGGGAATCTTCAACACAAACCAATATCGGATTGGATTTTTCTCTTTTTAATAATAACTTAACGGCTTCGATTGAAGTTTATAACAAAGTTTCAAAAGATTTCCTATACCAATTTGCTTCAACAAACCTTATTACAGGAGGTATGGCTCCTGGTGCTATAGAAGCACCTTGGGTTAACTTGGGAGAAATGGTAAACAAGGGAATTGATGTGACCTTAAACTATGGAACAGATGCTAGTAAGAATTTTTCGTGGAATACCTCATTAACTGTATCTCACTATAAAAATGAAGTAACCGATTTAGGAAATGTGCCAAGAATTAACGGTGCTATGAACATAAATTATGACGGACAACAAAACATAACGATTACAAGAGCAGGTGATCCGTTAGGGTTGTTTTACGGACTTGAAGTTGAAGGCATTTTTAGATCAGTTGACGACTTTAAAGATGCTCCAGTTCAATTCGGAAGGCCTTTTGAAGATGCGCTTTTTAACTCAACTTGGTTAGGCGATATCAAGTTTAAAGACCAGAATGATGATGGCGTTATTGATGGCAATGATGCAACCGTTATTGGAAATCCGCATCCAGATTTCACATTTGGTTTCCAAAACTCATTCAAATATAAAAGTTTTGATGCTTCAGTTTTCCTTCAAGGCTCTTATGGTAATGATGTTTTTAATGGCATAGGTAGATTGTTGACCGCAGGAAATAGAACGTTTACGAATCAAGCACCTTCTGTTTTGGATTTTTGGTCTGTTGAAAATCCTGATGGAACTGCTCCAAGATTAGCGAGAAATGATACGCGTAATATTGAAATTTCAGATAGATATATTGAGGATGGTTCTTATTTAAGAATCCAAAACGTAACTCTAGGTTATACACTTAATTCTAAAGTATCAGAAAAAGTAGGTATAAGTACCCTTAGAGTTTATGGAAGTATTCAAAACCTTTTCACATTTACAAACTATTCAGGATACGATCCAGAGATAGGATCATTTAATCAAAATACGCTTTTAACAGGTATCGATGCAGGACGTTATCCATCACCAAGAACCTTTACCATGGGTTTTAACGTTGAATTTTAATCGTAGCTAACTTAAAGAAAAAACACAATGAAAAACTATTCACTAAAAACAAAATTTACGTTAATCCTAGTACTGATATTAGGGTTTACGTCGTGCAGCGAAGATTTTTTAGATCGTCCGCCAGAAGATTCATTTAATGTGGCCGATTTTTTCCAAACTCAAGATCAGGTAGAAACTTCTACAAATGCATTATACTCCATACCTTGGTTTGACTTTAATGCGAATACCATATGGACAATTGGCGAATTAAGTTCTGGAAATGCCAGAACTTGGGATCCTAGAAATGCAGATTTTACAAATTTCTCTGTCAATGGTAACAATGCACAAATAGGACGAATTTGGGAATCACTTTATGCGGTGGTAGGTCAATCAAACTATATTATTAATACGTTGCCAACAGCTGTTAATCCAGATATTCCTCAGGCAATTGTAAACAATGCTGTGGGAGAAGCCAGATTTTCAAGAGCAACAGCCTATTTTTATTTGGTTAGGATTTTTGGGTCAGTTCCAATTATCGAGAACAATACCGATTTTGTATTGGAACCTGTTGTGGCTAGACATCTTGTGGCTGACATCTATAAATTCATAAAATTAGACCTAGAGTTTGCTGTTGAAAACTGTTACAGCAAAATTAGAGGCGGTAATTACGATGCAAATGCAAGGATATCTAGTGGTACGGCAAAAGCAATGCTTTCTAAAATACATCTTTACGAAGAAAATTTCCCAATGGCATATCAATTGGCAGATGAAGTTATAAATTCTGGAGAATTTAAATTATATGGTGGCGATGGAGCAGATGGCGATCCTTCTGGTAGTTATTATGATTTGTTTTTGCCTGAAAATGATAATAATCCTGAATCTATTTTTGCTTTACAATGGACAAATTCTAGTCGATATGCCGAAGGAAACGGGATTCAATCCTTGTTTGCGCCCTCAGGATTCACAGGTGGAGCAGATGGGTATTCAGCAATAGGGATTTCACCTGATTTATTGGATGCTTACGAAGATGGAGATCTTCGCTTTTATGCAACCATAATGGAAAGAGGTGCTGAATATCCAGATCTTAATGGAGGCTATATTGTACCAGATGGTATTGACTTTCAAGGTACGCGACACGGACTAAAAAAATATGTAGTAGGTTCAGATGATGCTACTGCTAGGGATGATGGAAGCGGGACAACAACAACCTCAAACAATACTTATATTTTAAGATATGGAGAGTTATTGTTAATCCATGCAGAGGCAGCACTTAAAGGTGGTGGTCCTGTGTCGAGAGGCGCAGAATCTCTTAACAAAATAAGACGTAGAGCTGGATTGGACGAAATTGCTGCACCAACGGCAGAAGATGTATTTAAGGAACGACGCATTGAATTGGCATTTGAATTCGAATTTTGGTACGACATCGTAAGACAAGGGCCTAGTTTTGCCATAGATTATTTGAGCAACACAGACAGAGGAACTTTTAATAGTGATACCGGAGAATTACAATCAGAATTCTATCAAGCATCTCTAGAAGATTTAACGTTTCCTTATCCAACAGTAGAGACACAAAACAATCCAGCTTTATTAGAAGCTCCGGTACCTTATAATTTTAATTAAAAAAGACTATGAAAAAACAACTTAATTTAATGAGCAACTATCGCTATTTATGCGGTGTGTTTATAATGGTATTATTTTCATTTTCATCATGTGAAAGTGAATTTAATGAGCCAAGAGACAACTTTAACAGCGTTCCTCCAGTTATTAAGAGTGTAAGTGAGGCTAAGGAAGATAAAGCTGTAACTCAAGGCGTTTTAGATAATGTATATATTATTAGAGGTGAAAATTTAGCCTCTTTAGTAGCCGTTTATTTTAACGGGTTTAAGGCACCTTTTAATCCTGCGCTTTTGCAAGATAATGTGGCATTTGTACAAATACCTGAAGATGCCCCTGTATTAGGACAAAACAATAAGATGACTGTTGAAAATCTTTTTGGTAGTGTTGACTATGATTTTTCGCTTTTAACGATAACCGATTTTACTGAAGGTACAGCTAACGGAAAAAAAGTAGTGAACTTAATGGGTGGCGATTTCTCCGAAACATCATCAGTTACTTTTGTGAGTGGTTCAGAAGAAAATGGAAACCTGGTAGAACTTCCTGCAACTTTTACGATAATATCTGAAAGTGAAGTGCAAGCTGAAGTTCCTGCAGGAATAGAACAGGCTTTTATTTTTCTCGCTACATCTAGAGGTGCTATTGCCAAATCAGAATCTTACGGATTTAACTACTCCATTTATATTGATGCCTTAAATGCCGATTGGGTAACTTCAGAATGGGGAGGTACGCATGAGTTAGCTTCAAATGAAGTGGCTTTAGGAGATTTTTCAATAAAAAGTTTAAGAGAAGGATGGTCTGGTTTAACATTTTTGCCTGAAAATGCAACTATAGAAGTTAAAGATTATAAATCTATAACAGTTTCAATTTATGGCACAGGAGCACCTGGCGATAGTGTGAATTTAGCATTAAACGATTTTAATGCACAAGTAACTTTAACTCTTGTGCCTGGGGAATGGACAAAATTTGTGATTCCGTTTACCGATTTTTATCCTAACGGAGGACTGCCAGAAACTATTACTAGAATGGATTTTCAAGAATCTTCTGGAACTGGTATGGCGCAATATATATTCTATGTAGATGATTTTGGGTTTCTGTAAACCTAGAACATTAACTATTAAGATTTAACGAATATTAAAAACATCTATTAATGAAATCATCTAAAATTTTATGCAACCTATTGTTGATAGCTACATTCGCTTTTACATCATGTAACAATGATGATAATGTACTAGACAAACAATTAAGTTTGAATCCGAAAAATATATCTGAAATAGTTTCAGAGACCGCAGAATTATCAACATTGGCAACTGCCCTAGAAACTGCTAGCTTAACAGAAACCTTAAAAAGCACAACCACATATACTGTTTTTGCGCCTAATAATACGGCTTTTAGTAGTGTGGATATATCTTCCTTATCAGCTGAGGAATTATCAAATGTGTTATTAAACCATGTGTTAAGTACAACAACACCCGATTTTGCTTCTACCTTGTCTTCAGGATATTTAAGAACACTTGCTAAAGGTCCTGACGGGATTAATTTAAGTGTTTATACCGAAGCCTCGGAAGATATAACCATTAACGGTATGGGCATGTTAATTGATAGTGCTTCAGATATGGGTGCTACAAATGGTATTGTACATGTTGTAGATAATGTATTACTGCCTCCAACTTTAGTCGATCATGTTTTGGCAAATCCAGAGTATTCAAGTTTAGCAGCGGCTCTAACAAAAGCAGATTTAGTTGATACACTAAACGGTACCGATCTTTTTACTGTTCTTGCGCCAAATAATGCAGCATTCGAAAAATTTATGATGGATGTAGAAGCCGCTTTTGGGTGGACAACTTTAGATGATATTCCGGTGGATACCTTAACTGAAGTATTGCAATATCATGTTGTTTCCGGTGCTAATTTAGTTTCGGCAGATGCACTTGGCACTACACAAACTACAGTTCAAGGTGAAGGTTTTTCAATAGGCGATGATGGGTCTATTGATGATACCAGTTACACCGATGCCGCAATAAATTTAACGGATATACAGGCTATAAATGGTGTTATCCATGGTGTAGATAAGGTGTTGTTGCCTAATACGGTTTTCCAGTCTATTTTGGATAAAACATTAAATATTGTAGAAAGAAGTAATGATAAAGAGTTTACAACATTTACTGCTGCCATTGAAAAAGCAGGGTTGACCTCTCAAGTATCCACAGATCAATTAACGGCATTTGCGCCTAGTAATGGTGCATTTACCACATTCTTTTTAACCATCAACAACTTTGATAGTTTAGATGATTTTGATACGCCTGAGGAAATAGAATTATTACAGCGATTAGTAGAATATCATTTGTCTTCAGGTACTTTATTAGCTAGTGGTTTAACGCCTGGAATGAGCATTGAAACATTACAAGGCGATAGTTTTACATTTGATGATGGCGCAATGAGCTTTGTGCCTTCCCATGAAAACGCGCCTGCAGCGGCCATAGTTAATTCTAATATCGGTGCGCTTAATGGTGTCATTCACGAAATAGATAATGTATTGGTGTCTGATGATGATGCTGTAGCTTTAGGATATCCGTTACCTCCATCTGGAGCAGCGGTATATGGTTATGAAATTTATGACGATGCTTTAAATACAGACTTTTGGATTGGCGGTTGGACAACTCCAGACTTTGCAAATACAGAGCAAGTTAAATCTGGCGTATATTCCATACGTGTAGATTACGCTGGTGATGATGGCTTCCAAATTGGAGGTTCAGGGGCGGATTTAACACAGTTTTCTACAGTAAATGCTGCTTTCTATTCTGAAAACGGTACATCTGTAACATTCATTTTAAATGAGCAATGGGGTAGCGGACAAACCGTTAATATCCCAGCAGGAGAATGGACAAACGTTACCATTCCGATAGCAAATATTGCAAATGGTACAACAGTTTTAGACCAATTCGTAATTAGAGACGCAAGCTTAACGGCCAATACACTTTATATGGACGAAATTGGACTTGATGTGACTTATGAGTCGCCAATACCAACGTTTGCTTACGAAGTATATACCGAAAACAACCTAAATGCTGGCTGGATAGGCGGTTGGACAGCACCCGTTTTTGATAGTACATCCAACCCTAGTACGGGTCTGTTCTCTATTGAAAATGTAATGGCAGCAGATTCAGGCTTCCAATTGGGAGGTACAAATATTGATTTATCAGGGTATGCCGTAGTTAAGTTCTCTATTTATTGTGATGATGCCACAACGTTTAAATTGGTACTTAACGAGCAATGGGATGGCTATATTATCAATCCAACGGCAGGAGAATGGAACCATTATACAGTGCCATTGGCAGATGTACTTTATGGTACAACTACTTTTACACAACTTGTAATACAGGAGATTGGCGGAAACAATGTGGTTGCCTTTTTTGACGATATTGGCTTTGATTAGTCTAAGACACTATTTTTATTGAGTTAGTTTATTAAATAGTTAGTTTTATTCCCTGTACAATTTTTGTACAGGGAATTTTTTTTATAAAAACAGGAAGTTCATCGAAAAGCCCTTAAATAACTGTTAATCATTAATTTAATTTCATACTTTTAGTTAAACCCAAAAAAAATGAAGACCTACTTTCCATACATTATAATTTTATTTTCTTTAAAAACTCTGGCCCAAACAGTTTCAAAATATATTGTTGTAGATCAATTTGGATACCGAACAGCATCCGAAAAAATAGCTGTAATTCGAGATCCTTTAACAGGTTTTGATGCTTCAGAATCATTTTTTCCGAGTAACACTTATGCGCTTGTTGACGCGACTAGTAATACACAAGTATTTACTGCTAACCTAACTTCGTTTAAATCCGGAACGGAAGATACGTCTTCAGGAGACAGAACTTGGTGGTTTGATTTTTCATCTTATGAAGTCTCTGGAACGTATTATGTTTTAGACATCAATCAAAATTTAAAATCGTTTGATTTCGTCATCAATGATAATGTTTACGAAGACGTTTTAAAACATGCCGTCCGCACCTTTTTTTACCAAAGGGCAGGGTTTGCTAAAGATGCCCAATATGCTGGCGCAAAATGGGCAGATGGTGCGAGTCATTTAGACGCATTACAGGACACACAATGCAGAAAATTTGATACGCCAAATGATGCGTCTTCGGAAAGAGATCTAAGTGGCGGTTGGTATGATGCAGGTGATTACAATAAATATACACCTTGGACATGTGCATACATTATAGATATGATAAGCGCTTATAACCAAAACCCCAATGCGTGGGGCGATGATTATAATTTACCCTATTCTGGAAACGGAACTCCTGATATTATAGATGAAATCAAGTGGGGATTAGACCATTTATTAAAACTTCAAGAACCTGATGGTTCATTAATAAGTGTGGTAAGTTTGTCTGGTGCGTCTCCACCATCATCAGCAACTGGTCAAAGTTTATATGGAGGTGTAAATACAACTTCAACTTTAGCAGCAGCAACTGCTTATGCTTATGGTTCAAAATTGTTTGCTGAACTTGGAAACACTTCATACGGTAATACGCTTCAACAAAGTGCTTTAGATGCATGGACTTGGGCAGAGGCTAATCCTAACGTAATTTGGGAAAATAATAGTGTTGCATATAATTCTGTCGGTATTGGAGCAGGGCAACAGGAAACAGATGCTTATGGTCGTTTTGCCCATAAAATGCGAGCCGCTATTCATTTATTTGGTCTTACTGGAGATGCTGTTTATAAAATAGTTATAGACAATAATTATCAAGATATCCACTTGATGCTCTGGAATTTTGCCTATCCGTTTGAACAAGAAAATCAAGAAGCGTTATTGTATTATGCTTCGCTTCCCAATGCGACTTCATCTGTAGCGTCAGATATTAAAAGTACTTATGCTACAGCGATGAATTCCACCAATAATTTTACTGCGTTTAATAATGAAGAAGATCCATATATGGCACATTTAGATGCTTATGTTTGGGGAAGTAACGGCACAAAAAACAGAAAAGGATTGATGTTTACAGATTATGTGAACTATACTATTAATCCAGCGAATAATGCTGATGCCTTAAGAGCTGCTGAACGATATATTCATTATATACACGGGGTTAATCCATTAAATCTATGTTACTTATCAAACATGTATGATTATGGTGCCGAGAATTCTGTTGATGAGTTTTACCACGCTTGGTTTGCTGATGGTACCGATTGGGATAATGTGCTAAACGACCTTTATGGACCTGCTCCAGGGTACTTGGTTGGTGGGCCAAACCCAAATTATAATTGGGATGTATGCTGCCCTTCAGGATGTAGTGGATTTGTGTGTGATATAACTCAAAGGGATAGAATAATGAATCAGCCAAAACAAAAATCCTACGACCAATTTAATACAAGTTGGCCAATGAATTCATGGGAGGTCACAGAAAACAGTTGTGGTTATCAAATGGCATATATTAAATTATTATCTCAATTCGTTGACGTAACGGGTTCTTTATCTGTTGCTGAATTTAACAGAAATTCAATTGAATACTATCCTAATCCATTCAAAAATGAAATCAATTTTAAAGCAGATGCACCTTTTAATTTTGAAGTTTACACTATAACTGGTCAAATTTTAACTTCTGGAAGTTCGGAGGGAGAACTTGTTCTTGGAAAAAGCCTCACTAATCCAGGTATTTATTTTGTTGAAATAACTTCAAAAGAAAAACATCAAACGATAAAAATTGTCAAGCAATAGAATTATTTTAATTCAGCTTTAAGAACAACCATCGAGCGTCCTACGCTGAACATTTTAAAGTATTCAGAATCAATTATATATTTGCTTTCATTATTGTGAAATCCAAGTATTTCTTAATTCAGAATTTCGGAATGTTACTCAAATCTACACCCAATACTTTTTTGCTGATCCTATTTAAATCATCGAACGAGCCTTCAAAATGATAGGTGGTATGTTTGTGGTATAGTGTTTCATCTGTATCCAGTTCTTTAGCACTGGAAGACGATTCAAATTCATAAAAAGGCCAATTTCTGTCTAAAGCTTCATTCACTTCGCCATTAAAAATATTGGTAACATCACCATCATATGGAGACCTGTTTTCGGGTAAGGAATTGACATAGAGCGCATCATTTTCGAAAGTAAATTTTATAATATTTAACTGGTTGTTTTTTTGTGAATAGCTTCCCATCATATTTTTGGATAACTGAGATTTCACACCAATTTTATTTAATCCCATAGCATCAGCTTTGTAAAATGCAATAGTGTCTTTAATCAATAATCTATCAGAAGTAACAGGAGTGAAGTAACCTGTAAGCGCGTCGGTATTTTTTCTTAAAGGAATAATAACGCGATTATCTGGACTTGTTAACATACAGCCCAAATCCCAAATACAGAGAAGACCATTTTCTTTTTTCCAAGGTTCTCCTAAATTTTTTATAGTTGTTTCAGCAGAAAACCCAACATAGGCCATGTTGTCATGCAATGTAATCCCCAAATCACTTTCTATTTGCGGTTGTGTTAAAAGCGAAAGTTTTCGTTTTGCATTGATATTAAAAATAGTTCCGTAAGTATTTCTAATGTTCATATCAGAACCATAAACGATTGAAAGCGAATCTTGTTCAATAAGTTCAAATTTTCTCGAATTTAATTCAGGAGAAATTTTCATGTTCTCAACATCTCTTTCTACGCCTTTGTCAAAGAAAATTGAATATTCGCCAAACTCTGGTCCAAACCACATTCTGCTCTCGCCTCCTAGTTTAGACATCGTTGTTTCATAAGTGTTATCATCAAATAGTTTCCAATTTATATAACCATAAGATTTACCATCTAAACCATTTGCGGTACTTGTAAAAACTTTGCCTTGATAAGCTCCCGAAACGGCAATAGCTGAATTTTTATATTGCAAAATCTGTAAATCTTCGATTACTGAGAGTCTTTTGACAACTGACTGAAAATTTTCTGATTGCATATCTTTTTCAGTAGATTCTTTACAATTTACAAGTAGAATAAGGATTAGGGTCAAGACTGTGTAGAACTTTAGTTTCATTGAAGAGGAATAGGTAGTTAACTCAATAAATATACAATTTCAATTTACGAAAATTAAACAAAAACAACTTTCACAGTTTATATTATGGCCCTTTTTGATTTATTAGAATTACTTGACCTTCTTCTGTAGCTTGGTAGTATCCGTCATTGAATTAATCGTTATTTGCGGATTTTCATATAAATAAACAGCACTAGTTCCAGTAGCATCGATAGTAATGGTTTTCACAACCTCCAAATAGGCATCACTAGAAATATTACAGGTAACCTCACAGTTATTTATGGTAAAGTTTTTGCCCTCAAATTGAGCATTGTTGTCTAGTTCTAATGTTGCCGTATCACAATTACCTTCAATTTCAGCATTGCTTCTTTCGTCTAATGCACCTTCAAATTTAGGAGCATTAATCAAAGCTTCAAGCTTACTGCTGCCTCGCATGCTAACCGTACAGGTATCGGCAGTAATATTGAGTTTTACTTTAGATTTATCAGCACCTTCAAAATTAAAATAATCTGCTTTTATGGTCAGGGCTGCTTTTGACGATCCGCTGGTTTTTAATGTGGCGTAATATAAATCCAAAGGTGTTAGTCCTTTTATTTCAGCATCATCTGTCGTCTGAATGTGCTGTAAAAAATCATTATAATTCACTTTAATATTCAACCTTTTCTTTGAAGTGATTTTTTTAAGTTTATTGAAATATAATACACTATCCCTTACCATAAAGTCTATCACTTCATGTAAATTCTCATCCGTTTCAATTTCTACGGAAGGTATTTTGTTGTATATAATATCTATTTCAAAATCTTCATCTAAAGCAATAGTGTGAAACGCATCGATTTCAGTATTTACAATTGAAACTAATCTATTTCCCTTAATCTTTTCAGGGTTTTGGGCATTGCTATATTTGGTTATAAATAGACCAAAAAGCAAAATTATAAGTAACTTTTTCATTTTAATATGGATTAATTTATAACGAGGCTGGCTATAATTTTGACACACTTAGTGGGTTATAAGTCACTTAAACACGTCAAATATTTTCAAACAAATATAAACAAAAACCATCCCAAACTTTTAAGTTTTGAGATGGTGGTAATGTGAGTTTGAATAGTAAGCAGTCACGGTCACAATAGTACGCAGTCGCAGTCACAGTTTTCAGTCACAGTCGCAGTCGCAGTCGCAGTCACAGTCACAGTCACAGTCTCAGTCGTAGTTTTAGTCGAATTTTTAATACTATAATTTTAATCCGTGCAAATCTGTGAAATCCGTGTATTAAAAAAAAGATAGACTTTTCATTTCTTTGGTATCTTAAGAAGCCTATATTCTCTGCGTACCTCTGTGGAAACTCTGCGAGACTCTGTGAAATGTTTTGCTTTAATTATTTTTACTCTTTCTTTGAAATTTTAGTTTTGATTCTAAGTCGCTGTTTTTAGTTGTGTCAATTTTAATCCGTGCAAATCTGTGAAATCCGTGTCTTAAAAAACAATGGACTTTTCATTTCTTTGGTATCTTAAGAAGCCTATATTCTCTGCGTACCTCTGTGGAAACTCTGCGAAACTCTGTGAAATGTTTTGCTTTAATTATTTTTACTCTTTCTTTGAAATTTTAGTTTTGATTCTAAGTCGCTGTTTTTAGTTGTGTCAATTTTAATCCGTGCAAATCTGTGAAATCCGTGTCTTAAACAATGGACTTTTCATTTCTTTGGTATCTTAAGAAGCCTATATTCTCTGCGTACCTCTGTGGAAACTCTGCGAAACTCTGTGAAATTTTGGCTTAATGACTCCTTATACTCCCACCAGAGCTTTTATCCTCATCTACTTTTTCTGGATTGCCGTAGTACTTGATACCGCCACCACTAGTTGCTTTAGCTATTAATTCCTTAGAGGTATTTACCGTTATATTAGCACCACTTGTTGCTTTTACTTCGGAAGATTCCGCAATTAAATCCCCAGCTTTGATGTTACTACCGCTGGTTGCTTTAGCAGATAAATATTGCGCTTTTCCAGATACTTTTAGGCTGCTACCGCTTGTGGATTCACATTTTAAATCAATGGCATCAATAGCTACTTTCATATTACTTCCGCTAGTTGATTTTAAATCTAACTTTTCTGCGGAAATTGTATTTGTTGAACGTACGCTACTACCACTTGTTGATGTAATTCCAGTAATGGATTTAAAGCTAACGTTTATTTTTTTGGAAGCAGCTCTCCCAATGTTTTCTTTAGTATGGATTTTTAAAGTTCCGTCTATAACTTCTACTATAATAAGTTCTTGAAGGTTTTCGTCGGCTTCTACAGTAATACGTTCGTTATTGCTTTGTGTTAAGTAAACGCTCAGTCCTTCAGTTGCTTTAATATTTGAAAAAGGTGCGTTAACGGTTCTTGTTTCTTCCACTACATTTCTGTTGCCTTTAACGCCAGAATTCCAATTCATATCGAAATTACAGGAAAAAAGCATTAAACTTAAAATGGATGCGATAATGATTTTGATTAGTGTTGTCATGATTGTTCGTTTTTTGATTGATACTGAAACAAGTTCAGCACTTATGATTAATAGTTGTTCAAATGTATTTTAAAACCCTGTTGATTAATAACTTGTACTTCTGAATTGTCGTTTTTTAATGATGAATCGTTAACTATCTGATTTTATGTTGATGCCATTGGAATTAATATCAACTTTTACATCCTCGGCTTCTACCTTTACACCGTCCCTGTTTATTTTTACGCTGTTTTCATCATCTTTAATTTCAATTCCTTCTTCGTTTATTTTAACACCATCGGTATCAACGTTTACTTCAAATTCATCTTCCTCACAATCCAGACACTCCAAACCATCTTCGGTAACTTTAAAATAACGATTGGTCTTTCCAGAGGAGGTATTAGTGCCGCTAAAAGTTCTATAATGTAAATAGTGTTTCGTGTTTTTATTGAAATTTATTACTGTGTTTTCAGGGAGGTAGAGGATAACATCAACATCCTGATCGCTAAACTTGTTTTCGGGATCTGTGGTCAAATAAGCATCTAAAAGCAAGGTGCTGTTTTTAAGCTCAAATTCATAATTAATGTTTTTTGCACGTTCAATAGCCGTTTCATAATTTCTGCCATCTGCACTTTTTTCAATGGAAATTCTTGCAATAGAATCTGACGTGGATTTTACAATAATATCTATATCTGGAGAGTATATAATCTTATGACCATTTTCATCATGGGCAATTTTAAAATCGTGTTTTCTGTTGTGGAAATTAGAACTAAAATTATCGTTGCTCACCATTTTGATATACAAGGTGTCTGTTGCAACAATAGGCAATTCAGTTTTTACAATATAGCTTTCATCAAAAGCATGCTCACTAGCTTGTCTAATGCCAATAACCACTAAAGCAATAATAGAAATAAGCCATAAACCTAATAAAGAGAACTTTGCAATATTTCCAATAGATTTTAAATTGTTGATCAAAATTTTCAGTCCTAAATAGAATAGGAAAAAGAAGGGAATCCCAACAGCGAAAAATGTTAAAATTGATACGAGCCAAATAGGTGTGCCGCTTGAGTTAAAAACATCAAACATGTCTGCTCCGGGAATATGTATGATGTCTATTGCGCCTAATGATAATAGGCTTATAGCCAATGCTATTAAAGTTACAGCACCAATAAAAATCAGTAAAACACCAATGAATTTGGCGAACACCTTAAAGAAGAACATGATAATATCCCCAAGCGTATCAAAAAAACTTCTAGAAGTAGATTTTATAGAATTCGCCCCCTTTTTTACATCTACTTTTTTTGCGGCATTCGAAACAGAATCTGTAACGTTTTTTGCAACATCACCAACAGTTTCGGTTACAGAATCAAAACCATCCTTGATTTTTTTTTCGATGTTACTAATGTTCACGGGCTCTCCCGTCATCATTATTTTTTCGGCAGTAGTTGTGGCTTCAGGGACTAAAATCCAAAGTAAAATATAAAGTAAAATGCCAGTACCAGCACCTGCGACCAGCAGTATCCAAGCCAATCGAATCCAAATCACATCAACCCCAAAGTAATGTGATAATCCAGACGAAACCCCTCCAATATAGGAGTTATCCGTATCTCTATACAATTTTTTGGAAGTCGAAGATTTTCGCGAGTAAGAAGTAGGCTGAGGTTCGTCCTCAAAAATCTCCTCATCTACCAAGTAATCCTCGGGCTGCCCCATTATGGTAATTACTTCGTCCACTTCTTTAATTCTAATGACTTGCTTATCGTTTTGTACGCGCTCGTTAAAAAGTTCGGCAATTCGTGCTTCAATATCAGCGATAATTTCAGAGCGACCTTGAGAGTCTGTAAATGAACGTTTTATAGCCTCAAGATAGCGTTGCAATTTTAAGTACGCATCTTCATCTATATGAAAAAATATACCTGCTAAATTTATGTTGACTGTTTTATTCATTTTTTTGTTGTTTTTTGGCTTGTTACTAAGGTTACTGCGTTGTGTAATTCGCTCCAAGTAGTGTCTAATTCCTTTAAGAACAGTTTCCCCGTTTCGGTTAAACCGTAGTATTTTCTTGGAGGCCCAGAGGTTGATTCTTCCCATCTGTAATTTAAAAGTCCAGCATTTTTAAGTCGTGTTAATAGCGGGTAAATCGTCCCTTCAACCACGAGCAACTTCGCGTCTTTTAGCGTACTCAAAATTTCTGCAACATACGCATCATCGTCCTTTAAGACCGAGAGTATGCAGAATTCCAATACGCCTTTACGCATTTGTGCTTTTGTGTTTTCTATTTTCATTTGTTGATTTAAATTTTTTTAGAAGTCAAATGTAATTCGCATTAAACTCTAAATTAAACATTGTTTTTTTTGAGTTGCTCATTTCATAGTGTCATTCGTTTAATGTTGTGAAACTGTTCGTTTTCATGTGATGATTATTGATGAAATTTTTATTCTAAATTATTATTTGGGCGCCTGCCCGTTATTTAATATACTTTCATAATCTTTTTTCTTTTTTAAGCTATCAGTTTCCCCTCTAAAAAGAGGGGAGTCAGGGGTGTGTTATAAACGCTATTTTAAAAAATTAATGGTAAACGGATATTTATACAATTGACCATCCCTCGCCTTTAAACTCGCCACAACAATTAGCGCCAACTCTATAATAAAAGCAATAACAGCTAGAACTCCCAAACTACCACCAATGTAAAGTAGAGGAGAAGGCTTGTCGAGCGAGATATGAAAATCATGCAATCCATTAAAATCTATAAAATCAAAACTCCCTATTAGTTTGAAAATAAAAAAGGGAACAGCCAACGTGCCTAAAATAACAGCATAAAGCAACATGCTTATCTGGAAATTTAAAGCTTGTTTCCCGTGTTGGTCCACAAATTCCGATTTATCCTTATTGGCAGTCCATAATATCAACGGCCCGATAAAATTACCCAAGGGAATAAAAAACCGACTAAAGGTTGATAAATGAATAAAAGTTGCGATGTTTTTTTGATGGTTATCTAACATGATATTAAAACATATAATAGTTTCTTATGCAAATATATGTCTAAAAGAAGGTACTTTGTTACGCATAGTACTAAAAATTAACATAATTTTAACATTTATGACTATGAAATTATTTCATAACTTAGTGAAAAATATAATAGTTTATGTTGATGACTCCCAGTAAAATAAATGCATTTAATATGTTTAAAATACCCTCGGCTTATTTATGTGGGGTAAGGGCAAAATATATAGATCATGAAAAATGCATAGTAACAGTAAAACATAGATGGATCAATCAAAACCCTTTTAAATCGATGTATTGGGTGGTTCAGGGAATGGCAGCGGAATTATCTACAGGGGCTTTGGTTATGGCAAAAATCCAAGAAAGTAACCTGCGTATTTCTATGCTTGTAGCGTCAAATAATAGTACGTTTATTAAAAAAGCTACGGGTAAAATAACGTTTGTGTGCAAAGATGGAAGTCTTATAGATGAAGCTATAAAAAAAGCTATTGAAACTGGAGAAGGTCAAACGTTCTGGATGCAATCCACAGGTACGAATGAAGAAGGTATAGAAGTTTCAACTTTTAATTTTGAATGGAGTGTGAAGGTAAAAGGTTAGAAGACCGAAGACAGAAGACCGAAGGAGTGTATGGGATTAAAAAAATGTACTATCTAGTCGCAGTTGGCAGTATGCAGTAGGCAGTCTCAGCCGCGGTAAACAGTAATTCACGTCAAACTTTGCGCCTTAGCGCCCCTGCCTGCCGGCCTTTAGATTTGTAAAGTTATCTTTAATTAAGAAAAGTTAGACGTAAACAGTCACAGTAAACATTAAGTCACGTCATTCTTAGTGCCTTCACGACTTGGCGAGAAATTTTTTTTTGTTTCTGAGAAAACTCCGCGAAACTCAGCGAAATAAGTTTTTTTTGGAATTTAGTGTTTGAAAATTGGAATTTCGTTTTTAATTTGTAACAAAACTCAAAGTAAGCCAACTTATAAACAGTTAAACCTTTAAACAAATAAACTTTTTTTAAAATGACAGCACACGAAATAGACTACCGTATTTACGGCGAAGAAATGCAATACGTAGAAATAGAACTCGACCCACAAGAAGGCGTTGTAGCCGAAGCAGGAAGCTTTATGATGATGGACGATGGTATAAAAATGGAAACCATTTTTGGAGACGGCTCCGGAAAAGATTCTGGCTTTCTGGGTAAAATTTTAGGCGCGGGAAAGCGCATCCTTACCGGAGAAAGTTTATTTATGACAGCTTTTTACAATACCCTAACGGGAAAACGCAACGTATCATTCGCTTCCCCATATCCAGGGAAAATTATCCCCATAGATTTAACCCGTTTTGGCGGTAAATTCATCTGCCAAAAAGATGCATTCCTTTGTGCAGCAAAAGGTGTAAGCGTTGGTATTGAGTTCTCTAAAAAATTAGGTCGCGGACTTTTTGGAGGCGAAGGCTTCATCATGCAAAAACTGGAAGGTGACGGCATGGCATTTGTGCATGCAGGAGGCACCATGGCTATGAAAGAACTAAAAGCGGGCGAAACCTTAAAAGTAGATACAGGTTGCATCGTAGGTTTTGATCACACCGTAGATTACGACATCGAGTTTGTAGGCGGTATTAAAAACACGGTGTTTGGCGGAGAAGGTCTATTCTTTGCGAAACTTCAAGGCCCCGGAACGGTTTATATTCAATCTTTACCATTTAGCAGATTGGCAGGTCGTGTATTGGCATCAGCACCCAGAGGTGGCGGAAAGGACAAAGGAGAAGGTAGTATTCTCGGTGGTTTAGGCGATTTATTGGATGGGGATAATAGATTTTAAAATTTAAATACCAAAAAGAAAGAAAAGGTTATGTTTAAAACATGACCTTTTTTTACTTTTGCATTCAACCAATTAACAAATGTTAATAACCTAGCTGCTTTTGAATCTAAAATCATTACATAAGTTTCTATTATTAATTACGCTATCTTTTTGCATACAGGCTATTTCTCAAAATGGTCATCAAGGAAAGTATTTAAAATACATAGATTCCGCAAGCAATACCATAGACGAAAACCCCAAAATTGCAGTACGCTATTTAGATTCAATTCCCGAACCTTTAAGTGAAAATGTCAAGGGACATCTTGCCTGTTATTATGAATTAAGAGTTTTAATAAATAATGACAATAATGAAGAGTCTAAACAGTTTCAAAATACAGTATTAGCATTAAAATATGCTGAGTTAGAAAAGAATTATGACTTGGCAGGATGGGCTTCTTTAGAACTTTTTTATAGTTCTTATATCGTAAAAAAAGACACTGGCTCCTATAAATATTTAGATAAAGCCAAAACGTTTTATAAGCTTAGTAATAATAAGAAGGGCTTTGCAGAAGTGACCCAAATGGAAGCGTTAGATGCCCAAAAAAATCACGATTATAAAAGGAGTAACGAAATAATTCTAAATCATTTAGACGATTATAAACGCATTGAAGATGATGTTTATTATCATATGTATGCTTTGTTTCTATTAACTGAGAATCATATATATTTAGATAGTTTGCAAACTGCACATAAACATTTTAAAGCTTTAAAGGCCTTAAAAGATTTTTCTAATAAGACGCCCTTGAATCATGTCAATCATCTAGCAACTATTTATGGGGAATTGGGGAGATTTCACTTTGAAAAAAAAGCAATCGATTCTACGTTCTTTTATTTATCTAAATCTGAAGGCGTTAAAAGCGCCATGAACGATAATGACAAAAGAAACTTCTACAACCTGTATATTGACTATTTTAAGTATAAGAAAGATTATGAGTCTAAAAATAAATATATAGATTCTTTAAGAATTTTTGAGGAACAGGTCTTAAAAAAGACAATGGATGCAAGTTTGCTTATTGGTAATAAGCTGATGGAATCTGAATCTGAATTAAGTCTTGCACGAAACCAAAAAAGAAAAAACAAATTATGGATAATTGTGCTATTTATTGTTTTAATAGTGGTGTCAACGTTCTATATCTTAAAGTATCGACGCTCAAAAAAAACAGCTAGTGATTTTGAAAAAAGCAATGAGGAATACTCTTATTTAAAATCAAGTCATGAAAAGCTAAAGGTGAAGGTACACGGTTTGGAAGACTATATAAGCGATATAAAAAAGGAAATTAAAACTATTTCATCCAATGGTGAAAGTCCCGAACAACGCAAAAAAATAAAAGAATTATATAAAAATTTACATTTGAACGCATCCGTACTTTTAGATAAAAATGAAGACCATCTGAAATTGGTAAACGAACTGAATATTGATTTTTTTACAAGAATTAAAAATAAATACCCGCAATTAAATGACTCCGAAATTTTAATATGTTACTATATGTTTGCTGGTTTTAAAAGCAAGGAAATGGCCGTATTTTTAAAAACGACTACACGCGCTATTGAAGGAAGACGCTACCGTATTAGAAAGAAATTATATCTTCAAGACAACCAATTGACCTTACAGGAATTTCTTGATCAAGAATTTAATAGTTAAAAAAAATTCTCTTTAAAAGTTAAAATCACATATAATCTTAAGTATGTGTAGTAGGTGTGTGGTTAATTATTATTAGTGTATTAAATGGTTTGAGATATTTGTGTTAACAAATGTTAATGTCTTACAGAATCTACATACTGTAGAACATAAGATCAATTTATTTAAATCAATTAATTCACTATGAAAATGAGAAAACGCTACGCAATCGTATTAACCGCATTCTTTTCAATTTTATCCTTTGGACAAAACGATAAAAGTTGGACTAAAATGGGAACAAGTAAAAATGAAACCTACTATGATGTTCAAGCAAAATTTGACAAATACTGGGAAAGTAAAACACCAGAAAAGGGACAGGGTTATAAAATCTTTAAACGTTGGGAAAACCAAATAGCTGATAAGGTGTATCCATCAGGAGATATGACATTACCATCCCATACGTATCCAAACTTTCTTGAATGGCAAAAAAAATATAACGAAAAATTATCCAAAAATGCCAATAGTAAAATGAAAACAACCTTGGCCACATCAAACTGGGTAACTTTAAACCAAGGGTCAGTAGCATCAGGGTATGATGCTGGTTCAGGGCGCATAAATTTTGTCACCTTTGATCCTCAAAACCCATCTACTACAATGTATGTAGGTGCTCCAGATGGCGGCCTATGGAAAACAACCAACGGTGGAACGTCTTGGACTACAAACTCAGATTATTTACCCATAATAGGGTGTTCTGGTTTAGTGATACATCCTACAAATAGTGATATCATGTACTTAGCTACGGGCGACAGAGAAAGTGATAGAAGAAGTATTGGGGTATTAAAAACTACTGATGGTGGTGCAAATTGGAATACTACAGGATTGGTATGGTCTGCTACCGACAATTATAAAATATCAAAAATTGTTATGGATCCAAATAACCCACTAATTATGATGGTAAGTACCGATGGTGGTGTATTTAGAACAATTGATGGATGGACTACCGTACAAACTCAAACTATTTATAATAGTTTAAGCGATATTAAATATAAGCCTTCAAGCTCATCAATTGTTTATGCTGCTGGGAAGGAAATCTATAATTCAACTGATGGTGGGGCAACTTGGACTACGAATAGTTCATTGGATTTACCAAGCCCTAGTACCGTTGAGAGAATTGAATTAGCTGTTACTTCAGCAGATTCAGATTATGTATATGCCATTATTGGAAAAAGTAGCGACCAAGGTTTTGAGGGGTTTTATCGTTCAACCGATAGTGGGCTAACTTTTACTGAGCAATCAACAGCAACTACGCCAAATATATTACATACTAGTGCGGCTCCAACGTCAGCTTCTGTGGGTGGTCAAGCATTTCATGATCTTGCCATAGCTGTTTCGCCTGTAAATAAGGATAAAATAACTATTGGTGGGATAAATCAATGGCAATCTACAGATGGTGGAGTCAACTGGACACGTATTACTTATTGGTTAGGCGCTAATCCAGCTTATCCAGGAGAGAATAGTGAACCAGAGCCATATATTCATGCAGATATTCAATATATTGCTTATTTGCCAGGGAGCAGTACCACATTTTTTTCCACCTGTGATGGAGGTATCTCTAAAACCACCGATGATGGTGCAACTTGGACCGATATTACAGGAAATATCTCCGTAGGTCAACAAACAAATATTGCATTATCTACAGTTAGTGAAGATTTTTTCTTTGCTGGATTACAAGATATAGGCTCTTTAAAATCTAAGACAGCTGCTTGGTCGGTATTAAGCGGCGGTGATGGTGAGGATGGTTTTATTCATAGAACCGACGATATGAAAATTGTGTCCTCTACTACCAATGGAGCGTTCTTTTATACGGCCGATGGAGGTGCAACATACCCTCTAGATATTCCATGGTCTCCAGCATTACCGTCTGGAGAATGGTTTAGCCCAATTCATCAAGACCCAGTAGATGTTAATAAAGTTTATGTTGGAGGACGCCCAGATTTATATGTTACTACAGATTTGTTTGCTGGAAATCTTACGGTTACTCATAGTAAAACAGGAGCAACTCCTCCAAGTCCTGCTGCAAAAAATATTTTAAGATTTGAAGTAGCACCTAGCGATAACACCTATATCTATGTAATTAAGGATAATATAATCTCAAAATCTACAAATTCTGGATCTACTTGGACCGATATTACAAGTGGGTTGCCAGTTGCTTCGGCTAAATTAAAAAACTTAGCGGTTTCAAATACGGATGAAGATAAAGTTTGGGTGGTGTTTTCAGGATATGCTGCTGGGGAAAAAGTATATAAGACTTCTGATGGAGGTGCTAGTTGGACAAATGTATCTGCGGGACTTCCTAATATCCCAATGAACACCATTGTTTATAGAAAGAATAATGCAAACGATGAAGTTTATATAGGTGCAGATTTAGGGGTGTATGCCATAGACAATTCAACGGCTTCTGCGGTGCCGTTTTTAACTAATTTGCCAAATTGCGCTGTTCAAGATTTAGAGATATTTTATCCAACACCTACTACGGGAAAACTGAGAGCGGCAACATATGGTAGAGGAAGTTGGCAAACAGACTTAAGTTCTCAAACACTTTCAAAACATGAAGTATCTGTTTCAGATGCTAAAGCCCCAGTTTTATACCCTAACCCGGTGTCTAATGGTGTTTTAAATGTAAAACTAGTTGATACTGATACTATTTATGAATACTATTTATATAATTTACTGGGTGAACGTGTACTTAAAGGTACTTTAGATGTTTCAAATTCTGTTATCTCTTTAAAAGACAAATCAGCTGGGACATATATTCTAAGAATGATTGGTCAAGATAAAATGTACACTCAAAAAGTGATTGTTAAATAAGAAGATTAATAGCAATAAATACGTGAAGAGCCTCAATTATGTTGAGGCTCTTGTTATTATGGATACTTAAAACCTGTTTTTCTGCTTGTTCATTTTATGTTAAAGTCCTGCTAAAATTCAAATTGAATGTAATTTTTGATTAATTTTATGGTTAATAACAAATACATTAATTACCCAAAAAATTTACTATTTATTTAAATCTAAAACCTTAACAAAAACCATGGCAAGAGCAATGCTAGAGTACACCAAAACTGTGCTTAATAAAGTTAGTTTTGACACATCGTTGTTTTGCAAAGAAGTACAAAAGGCATTACAAAGATTATTGCCTTACGAGATTGAAGAGCTTAAAATTTTTATTCATTCTCTTGTGCGGCAAAACCCAGAATTAAATCAATGTTTAATTTATTTAAAAGCATAAACTAAAGCGACCAACAGGTCGCTTTTTTAATTTACTGTGGTAACGGACTAATGATTTTCACATCCTGAAATTTGATAGCACCTCTAATAATTCCCGAAATTACCGTTTGCATCGCTTCAATAATCTGCATTTTTAATTCGCTCTTATGATAGATGATGCTTACCTCTCTAGCGGGAGACGGTTCTTCAAAATAACGTAAATTTTCTTTAGCTTTATTATTCAAATCCAATGTATGTAAATACGGCAGCAATGTCATTCCTAAACCTTCATTAGATAATTTTATCAAAGTTTCGATGCTTCCGCTTTCTAATTGAAAGGCATCATTTTCGTGGTTTTTAAATGCCTTACATAAGTTTAAAACACCATCTCTAAAACAATGGCCATCTTCTAAAAGCAGCATATCTTCAATGGCTAATTCATCTGCTTTAATTTTTTCTTTGGTGTGTAGCTTGTGCCCTTTTGGAATGTAGCCCACAAAAGGTTCAAAATAAAGCACACGCTCTTTTATGGTTTCATTTTGAAGGGGTGTAGCAGCAATGGCAGCGTCTAAATGGCCTTCGTTAATACGATAAATAATTTCTTCCGTTGTCAGCTCTTCAATTTTTAATTTAATTTTTGGATGTTTTTTTATGAAAGTCTTTAAAAACATAGGGAGCAATGTTGGCATTACTGTTGGGATAATCCCTAATTTAAATTCCCCACCAATAAATCCTTTTTGTTGATCTACAATATCTTGAATTCTATTGGATTCATTAACGATGTTCTTTGCTTGTGTCACTATTTTTCTCCCCACATCTGTTAACTCAATAGGCTTTTTACTCCTATCAAAAATTAAGATATCAAGTTGATCTTCCAGCTTTTGAATTTGCATACTCAGCGTAGGCTGAGTCACAAAACACTTTTCTGCAGCTTTAGTGAAATTTTGGTGTTCTGCAACCGCTAAAACATAGTATAATTGGGTAATGGTCATAAGTGAAATATTCAGGGTGTAAAAATATAAAAACTATCAATAAAATTTATGGATATTGCTGTTTATTATAAGTTTTTCTTTTTAGACAAGAGGTTGAAAAATGACGAAAGACATAAGGCTAAAAATGACATAAGACGTAAGACAAAAAAAAGACAAAAAGACATAAGACGTAAGACAAAAAAAAGACAAAAAGACATAAGACGTATGACAAAAAAAGACGGAAGTTTTTGGGAGGGCGGAAGTTACTGTATACTGAGACTGAGACTGCGACTGAAAACTATCAAAGCAACCCTCTGGCCTTTATCTCCAAATACTTATTTATAGTATCTACGGTTAAATGCTCTGGTGTAGTGAGAATGGAGTAGATACCGAATTTTTTAAGTTCGTTTACAATTAATCGTTTTTCGAAATCGAATTTTTCGGCAATAACCTTATCGTAAACCTGCTGCACGGTTTCAGCTTTGTTGTTTATGAGTTTGTCAAGTTCTGTGTTTTTAAAGAAAATAACGACCAATAAATGACTTTTGGCAATGGCTTTTAGATAAGGCAATTGTCGGTTTAATGCATCTAAAGTTCCAAAATTGGTGTACATTAATAGTAAGCTTCTATGTGTGATGTGTCTTTTAATGTTGGCGTAAAGTCTGCCAAAATCGCTTTCGTAATAATCAGTATTTACGTTATATAAGGCTTCTAAAATTAGTCGCATTTGTCCACTTCGTCGTTCGGCAACCACGATATCCTCAATTTTTTTAGAAAACGTTAGCATACCAGCTTTATCCTGTTTTTTCAATACCACATTACTGATCACCAAAGTTGCATTAATGGCATAATCCAACAGGCTTAAACCGTTAAATGGCATTTTCATAATCCGACCCTTGTCAATTATAGAATATACAGGTTGCGACTTTTCATCTTGAAACTGATTGACCATTAACTGGTTTTTCTTTGCCGTGGCTTTCCAGTTTATGGTGCGTAAATCATCGCCTAAAACATAATCCTTGATTTGCTCAAACTCCATGGTATGTCCTAAACGGCGTACTTTTTTTAGGCCATATTCCATAGCGTTTTTGTTGATGTTTAAAAGTTCAAATTTTTTAAGTTGTTTAAAACTAGGGTAGGTGGGCACCATCACATCTGCATCGAACGTAAATCGTTTTGAAACCAGTTTTAAAGCTGAGGACGCATAAATATTTAAACTTCCGAAGTGGTATTCACCACGTTCTTTTGGTGTTAAATTGTAGAGAATTGCTCTTGTTTGCCGTGGATTAACAGATTCCTTTATTTTAAAATCTCGAATTTGAAATTGCTCTGGAACTTCATCAATAATTTCTAAATGACTTATAAAAGGATAGTTGTTTTTAATATTGATTTCAATTTGATTTTTATCTCCATTTGAAAATTTTTCAGGCACAATTCGGCTGGCTTCAATTTTTTGTTTTCCAATAAATATGATTAGAATATCTAGAAAGAAGAGCAGAACCAAAACCAAAATGGACAATTGGGCAATATTAAATAACAACGGAATAAAATAACTTAACGCAAATAATATCACAATGCCGATACCTGCGTAGAAAAAGCGGGGTTGTATGTAGAATGGTTTAAGGAATTTCAATGTTTGTTTAGGGGTTTAGGGGTTTAGGAGTTACGCTGAGATTCGCTGAGAAAACGCAGAGATTCACAGAGAATTTTTTAAAACTCATTTTTTCTTTGTGTATCTCTGTGAAACCTCTGTGCATCTCTGTGATATTTTTTTACTGTGACTGCGACTGAAAACTCATTTTACCTCGGTATCTCAACAGTCTCAATAATCTGCTGAATAATCTGTTTACTCGTTACACCTTCCATTTCGCGTTCTGGCGTTACAATCACTCTGTGATGCAATACAGGAGTTACGGCACGTTTAATATCTTCTGGGGTTACAAAATCCCGACCACTCATAGCTGCAAAAGCTTTACTAGCTTTTAATACTGAAATTGAAGCTCTTGGAGATGCACCTAAATATAAAAAGCGATTGCTTCTTGTCGCCACAATCAATTCAGCGATGTATTTTAACAAATGCTTTTCAACAATCACCTGACTTACCAAAACTTGATAGTTTTCAATTTGTTTGGCCGTTAAAAACGACGTGATTTTTTCCATTTTAGTTGTAGCCTTCAATTCATGTTCGCGAGATAATATTTCTATTTCTTCTTCAAGATTCGGATAATCAACATCGATTTTGAATAAAAAACGGTCTAATTGCGCTTCTGGCAAACGGTATGTGCCTTCTTGCTCAATAGGGTTTTGCGTTGCCAAAACCATAAATGGTGCATCGAGTTTGTACTTATGTCCATCGATAGTGATTTGCTGTTCTTCCATCACTTCAAATAAAGCTGCTTGTGTTTTTGCAGGCGATCTATTTATTTCATCTATTAAAATCATATTTGAGAAAATAGGCCCTTTTTTAAATTCAAATTCTGAATTTTTCAAGTTGAAAACAGAAGTTCCTAAAATATCACTTGGCATCAAGTCTGGCGTGAATTGAATTCTGCTAAACTCCACACTCAACGATTTTGCCAACAATTTTGCAGTTACCGTTTTTGCAACCCCTGGAACACCTTCAATAAGCGAATGGCCTTTTGCTAGGAGAGAGGCAATCAACATGTCAACCATATCTTTTTGTCCTACAATAACTTTGCCGACTTCAGCTTTTATTTGAGCCACACATTGCTGTAATTCAGATAAATCCAGTCTGTTTTTAAATTCCAGATCTTTCGATTCATCTTTCAAAAGGCTATCATCAATAGATGTTACTACATCTTGTTCTGGTTTTGGCAAAAACTCTTGGTGGTCTTGTTCTTGGTTCTGTTCGTCCATAATTAATTTTTATAAAAAGCTTCTATATGTCTGTTTAGTTTGATGAGGTTTTCCTCAAAAAACTCATTTTTGGTGCGCAACCAGGTTATATAATTTATTAATTGTTTTACATCTTCCTTTTTACGGCCTGCCTTTCCTGCTAATTTCGCTATAAAATCGTCATTAAGAGTAGAAGTGTCCAAATTAAAATCGGTTCTAATTTTTTCTAAAAAATACGTTATTTTTTTATCAATAATGTTTTTATAATCTTCGGTTTCGATATATAAATTCGATATGGTTTTTACAAAAGCCAAGGTTGTATTCTGCAAAGGTTTTATAATTCTAATAACCCGTTGTCGTCGTTTTGCATTAAAAACCATAAACAGGAGCGTGAAAATTAAAGCGGTGTACCATGCCCATCTAAAGGATAATTGCTCCAAAAACCAACTGAGATTAGATTTTTCTTCGGCATCGCCATAAGCCGATTGCTTTTTTACATAAGAATCAAAATAGACATCATCGTCTGGTAAATATGAGAACACACCTTCTACATAGCGATAGCGGTCTTCCTTTAAGATATTATAATTTGTAAACGCTTTAGGTTCGGTATGCAATAGAATTTTTCCTTTTCCGAAAGGCGCTTCAATAAAATTAACTCGTTTTTTATCTGTTTTAGAATATCCTAAAATGCTGTAATTAATACTGTCGAAACTGGAGAAATAATAATCGCCTTCATTTTTATCGATGGTACTTTCATTAAAACTTTTATTTTCAAAAGAAAGATTTGAAATACTGTCTTTTTTCGGATTGTATTCAAAATCAATGTCAATACCTAATGTGTCATGAATTGCCTGTGCATAGTAATAATCAGAAATAAAAAGCGTGTTCCCTTTGTTTACAAAATTCAAAAGTTTTTCTACGGAAAAGTCTGTTAGATAATTTGAATTTCCGATGATGACATAGTTGCCTTTTGCCTCATGGTCGCCATAACCAAATTCAGAATTTGCGGTTAAATAACTGGACGGTTGATGGTAAACGGTTCTTAATTTAAAGCCTTCAAAAAGATTGGGCAATTCCTTGTAAAGCACACTCACACCATAAGGTTTGTTGCTTTTTTCGTTAAAAGATTCTTCCCAATCTATGGTTTTGGTGCGTTTAATACTGATAGACAAGGCTGCAATAATGATGAGCACAACGATAACAATAATAGGTAAAGTTTTCTTCATTTATTTTACCTGATTTAAAAGCGTTGTAAAATTGTCTTTCGCTTTGGAATATTGCGATTCGTCTAAGTCGAATTTACCATACCAAATATAGTTGTAAAGATAGGATACATATGAAAATGACTTACTAAACGGTTTTTCATTGAGTTCATTTAAATACTCTGCATTGGTTTTATCATCTTCAAATTTTATATGGTTTTTTATGCTTAATGTTTTTAAAACCAGAAGATAATAATAGCGAATGGCCAATCTGTAATCATTCTCGTTTTCGGCTTGTATTATAAGTGCGTGAATATCGGCATGTTCAATATTTTCAGCGGTAATATCATCAAAACGTTGGATGCTTTTATTTTTGTTTGACGTGAAAAAACCTGTAACACCTTCGTTTAATAAAATATATGCTAAATATCCAACGGCTAGAATTAATATGAGATAAAATAACCATCCGAAAGCACCTAGGTCTATAATGGTTTCTTCAGAATCGTTTTTTTCTTTAGTTTTTACTTTTCCTTTGTTGTAGTCTTCATATTTACCAGAGCCAGAACGTGTTTTGCCCACTACTTTTTTGCCTTCATAATTATATTTTTCACTTGAATAACGTTCCTTAAAATCAGAATCGAAAACACGGTTCACTTCATAATCTTGAAGTACGGTAACTCCAAAAACAGTTTGATGATAGCTTATTATAACCATCAGAAAAAACAATATATGTAATGATTTCTTTTTCACTTAAACTGAAGGAAGCGTTGGGGTTTGGATGATTTGTTTCTGGATTTTATAAGGATAAATAAGATAGTAATAACTGATGATACTTAGCGTAATCAAAATAATACCAACCGATAACCAATTGGGCATTATATTAGAATATCTGGTAATAAAGCCTTCTAAAAACCCTGCGAAAAACGTAAACGGAAATGTGCTAATCAATATTTTAATCCCTGTTTTAGCCCCTAACTTAAACGATGTGTATCTAGAATGCGTGGCGGGAAATAAAATACTGGCACCAAGAATTAATCCTGCGGCACATTCAATCACAATGGCGAAAATTTCCATGGCACCATGAATCCAAATGCCGCGAACACTTTCCCAAAACACCCCTTTTTCGTAAAAAAAGTATTGAAAAGAGCCTAGCATGATACAGTTTTGAAACATTACCCAAAGAGTTCCAATTCCCCCAAATATTCCCATTAAAAAAGCTAATGCTCCAACTTTCATATTGTGTATTGAAATTTTCACGAAACTCCCCCAATTACTTCCATCACCATAAATAGCCATTGGATTTCCAGATTCAATATTATCTATAGTTTGATTTACATATTCATCTCCTAAAATAGAACGTAAAAATTCAGCATTATTTGCTGCAGAAATTGCACCAATAAACGTAAATGCAAAAAATATGATAAATGCGACGTAAATAAATTTACGGTATTGATAACAAATTAAAGGGACTTCGGTTTTCCAAAATCCAATAATTCTATTGGTGTCCTGTCTTTTAGTTTTATAAATTTTTTGAAACGCTTTGGCAGCAAGCTGATTTAAATAGATAATCACCTTACTTTTAGGGTAGTAGGTTTGCGCATAAGCCAAATCATTTATCAAATGCGTGTACTGAGAAGCGAGTTCGTCGGGGTCCTTAAAATCATTATTCAAAATAGCTGTCTCTAAACTCAACCATTTTTCTTTATTTTGCTTAATAAATGCAACTTCTCTCATATTCGAGATAAATTAAAATATAAAATGTCAGAGTTACAAATTAACACGACGCAAAATGTAAAAATAAATTTTACTGCCGCAGGAGTTGGAGAACGATTGGTTGCATTTATTATTGACGCAATAATAATAATTGTTTACATATCTATCATGGGAGCATTTATAGAAGTGTTTGGAGAAATGGAATATTGGGAACAAAAAGGGCTGGAGGTAATAGCTTATTTTCCTGCAACTATTTATACATTGGCTCTTGAATCTTTTTTGAATGGACAGACTATTGGAAAAAGGATACTTAAAATTAAAGTTGTTAAGTTAGATGGGTTCCAAACGACATTATCTGATTATGTGGTGCGCTGGTTTTTTCGAATAGCCGATGTTTTTATGCTAGGTCTTGGCTTTTTCGTGATCATATTTAGTAAAAAGCAACAACGCCTTGGAGATATGGCAGCAGGAACTGGAGTTGTAAGTTTGAAGGATAAAGTAAATATCAATCATACCATTCTGGAACAATTAAAAACCGATTACAAACCTACCTACCCGAATGTGATAAAATTATCTGATAATGATGCGAGAATTATTAAAGATACGTTCATAAGAGCCAGAGCAGGAAAAGATTATTCTACTTTAATAAAGCTAAGGGATAAGCTTATTGAAGTTGTTGGCATTAAGGAAGTTAAGCAAAGTAGTGATATAGAGTTTATAGATGTGATTTTAAAAGATTATAATTATTACACTCAAGATATGTAAGCAGAGAACCACTTTTTCCTTTTCGGAAAAAGTGTGTGAATCGCTTATCCCGAGCTCGTCTCGGGATCTGAAAACTCAAAAATTAATCTCAAAAAAACCACACCAATGTCAATGTTCTATATCATAAATATTTTAGGAATTATTTCATTTGCTATTTCAGGCGTTTTAATAGCGTTTCATAAGAAAATGGATGTATTCGGTATCCTGATAATTGCATTTGTGACCTCTGTTGGTGGCGGAACATTAGGAGATGTATTACTGGGGAACACACCGGTCGGTTGGATGGAAGATATCATATTTAGCTATATCATTTTAGGATCTACGGTTTTTGCTATCATTTTCAGAAGTAAGATAAACTATTTAAGAACCTCGTTGTTTTTGTTTGATACCATCGGGATAGGTTTATACACCGTAGTTGGCATCCAAAAAGGATTGAATGCAGAATTACACCCAGTAATCTGTATTGCCCTAGGCACAATTACCGCAAGTTTTGGTGGTGTAATCCGTGATATTTTGTGTAATGAAATCCCTGTGATTTTTAGAAAAGAGGTGTATGCCACGGCTTGTATTTTGGGCGGTATTACTTATTTTGTGTTAATTCTATTTCCGATAAATAACGATGTTGTTTTTATCATTTCAGGTTCAGTAGTAATAGTGGTAAGGCTATTGGCGGTAAAATTTAAGATTGCATTGCCTAATATTTATTCAAGTGAAAAAGAGTGATTTTTTGTTCTGAGACAGAAGACAGAAGCGGAGCAATGATAGTTGTGAGTTTAGAGTTCAGAGTTATGAGTTATGAGTTATGAGTTCAGAGTTATGAGTTATGGGGTTTGGACTTCATATTCCTGAATTGATGATTCTCTTTGCGCCTTTGCGAGAAACTTAAACAAGATACTTTAAGCATCAATCTCATTCAAGAATCTCCACATTTTTAATGTAAATATTTTGCAAAGGCCAATCGGCTTCATCGGTTTTAACAGCAGCAATTTTATCAACCACATCCATGCCTCTAATTACTTTGCCAAACACCGTAAAATCGCCATCTAAAAAATGGGACCCACCATGTTGCTGTACTATAAAAAACTCATACGGGGAAGCTAGTTTATGCGGATTGTCAATATCACTACTAGGCATTGAGATAACCCCACGATCGTGTTTAAAACCCCTATTGGCATCTACGGGTAATAAATAGCGTCCTATTCTATGTCGTTTTAGCCCAGTTTCCCTGTCGTCGCCACTACCGCCTTGAATGATGAAATTGTCAATCACACGGTAAAACTGAGTGCCATTATAATATTTTCGCTTCGTTAAATAAATAAAATTAGCACGATGAAATTTAGTTTCATTAAATAATAAAATATCAAAACTGCCAAAATCAGTAGTTATTCTAACTGTGTTTTCTTTGTTCTCTTTTTCATATACCAAAAAAAACTCCATCGCATTTTTGGTGTCCAATACAGGAAACTTAGGGGGCTTAACAGCTTTTGTTTCTTTCTTTTTGTTCAATTCCTTTTCAGCTATCGAATCATTGCCAATTTTAGAATTAGATGTTTTTCGAGATTCCTTATCTTCACAATTCAGAAAAAAAAGAAATAAGCTTAAAAAAAATACAGCACGCATAGACTATGGGATTTGATGAATTTGTGGAATTACTTTCAAAAATAGAAAATATACCGCTTCCAGCCGAAGTATCTCATTTTAAAATGATGCCCCCTTTTAGGCAAGAGTTACTTAAACAACAGGAAAAAGCCATTAAAAACGCAAAAAGAGCAGGGGTTTTGGCATTATTTTATCCGAATGAATCAAACGAAACCTGTCTTGTTTTAATATTAAGAAATACATACAATGGTGTACATTCCGCCCAAGTATCCCTTCCTGGGGGCAAGTTAGAACCACAAGATAAAAACCTTGAGGAAACAGCGGTTAGGGAAACTTTTGAAGAAGTAGGGGTGCCCATAAAAGATATTGAAATAATTAAAAAAATAACGCAAGTTTATATTCCTCCAAGTAATTTTTATGTGCAACCTTTTATGGGGATTTCAATAAAAACGCCTAATTTTTTAAAACAAGACGATGAAGTAGAGCAGCTCATTGAAGTAAAACTGAAGGATTTATTAAATGATAAAAATCTCATTAATAAGAAAGTAGCAACTTCTTATAGTGCTGCAATAGAGGTGCCTGCATTTAAATTAAATGAATTTACAGTTTGGGGAGCAACAGCAATGATGTTAAGTGAAATTAAAGATGTAATTTGTAAATTGAGATGACTTACAGATTTACTACATTTGTAATACCAACCTAAATAGAGAAATATATGGGATTGTTTAAAAGAAACCCTTTTGGACACATACTTTTTGTGAAAAAATGGCTAATTAGAATCTTTGGAGCACTTACGCACAGACGTTTTAGGGGGTTTAATGAATTGCAAATAGATGGTTCTGAAATTATTAAAGATTTACCAGATACCAACGTGCTTTTTATATCCAATCATCAAACGTATTTTGCCGATGTGGTATCTATGTTTCATGTGTTTAATGCGAGTTTAAGTGGGCGTACAGATTCTATTAAAAATATAGGATACCTCTGGAATCCTAAATTGAATATTTATTACGTAGCCGCCAAAGAGACCATGAAAGCTGGTTTGTTACCAAAAATATTGGCTTATATGGGTTCTATTAGTATCGAGCGTACATGGCGCTCGGAAGGTCAAAATGTAAACCGACAAGTTAAAATGAGCGATATTTCAAGTATTGGAAAGGCTTTAGAAGACGGTTGGGTTATTACATTTCCGCAAGGAACTACCACGCCTTTTAAGCCCATTAGAAAAGGAACAGCGCATATTATAAAACGCTATAAACCTGTTGTGGTCCCTATTGTTATAGATGGTTTTCGGCGCTCTTTTGATAAAAAAGGATTGCGAATTAAAAAGAAAAATATCTTACAATCTATGGAAATTAAAGCGCCTCTGGAGATTGATTATGATAATGAAACCACAGAAGAAATTGTAAAAAGAATTGAATATGCCATAGAGCAACATCCATCATTCTTAAAAGTAATTCCCGAAAAAGAACTAAAAGCTCAGGCTGAATTGGACGAGCTGCGTAAGTGGAAAAAAAAATAAATTAAATATGTTTTTTGGGTGCCTGCCTGCTAGAAGGTTGGCCTTTTTATAACAGACGCTATTTTAGGTCTGTCTGTCGGCAGATAGGGAGGTTACAACGCGACAATCTGCAACATCATGGTTCTGGGCAAACGGTATTTTAAAAGTTTTTAAAAAAAAGATGAGCCTGTCCTGAGCGCAGTCGAAGCGCTGCAAATCCTATTTCATACCCATTAAAGTTATTTAGCAGTAAAAGAACATCATGGAAACATTAAGCGAATTTTTGGAACTTGAGCTTATCAGTATAGGCGAAAACACGATACGGGTTTATACCTTAGTGACTGTTTTGGTAATTATTCTCGTTACCAAATTAATATTATGGCTAATAAAGAAAGCACTTTTTCGTAAACGTAAGTTTAGAAATCTTAATAGAGGGAGTGTATTTGCCCTGTTTCAAATCATTAGATATGTAATATGGGTTATTACAATTGCGCTTGTTTTAGAAGCCATTGGTATTAAAGTTACTGTATTAATAGCTGGTTCTGCAGCTTTACTTGTTGGCATAGGTTTAGGGTTGCAGCAAACATTTAACGATATTATATCTGGAATAATTTTACTTTCAGAACAAACTATAAAAATAGATGATGTTTTGGACATCGATGGTGATATCGTTAAAATTCAAACCATTGGATTGCGGACATCAAAAGCCTTAAACACAGACGATGTCTCTATTATAATTCCAAATTCATTAATCACCACCAATAAAGTTATAAACTGGAGCCACCAAACCATGAAGACACGCTTTAGAATTGATGTTGGTGTTGCTTATGGAAGTGATATAGATTTAGTTATAAGAATTTTGGAAGAAAGTGCATTTGAACATTCTGATGTGTTTAATCGTGAATCGACCGAAGCGCGATTAGTGAATTTTGGAAATTCATCATTAGATTTTCAGGTGTTATTTTTTAGTCAGAATATATTTCGAATAAGTAAAGTGAAAAGTGATATCCGTAGAAATATCAGTCGAAAATTTGATGAAAACAATATCGCTATACCCTTCCCTCAAATGGACTTACATGTAAAGTCAAATGCTACTGAAACAAAGGGGAAAGATGTGAAATAACAGGCACTCTTTCGATTTGTATTTTACGATAAGTGTAATTATCTAACAAATAGCCTTACTTGTGTAACTACGGAGCTAGGTCCAGGAACACCGCCACCGCCAAAGGGACCAATACTTCCAATCGAATACCACCAATTTCCGTGATTTACAGAGCCATCCAAATAGGTGCTTGCTCCAGAAGTTTCCAAACCACCCCAACGACTACCCGCAGCCCCAATGCTTATAGCTGTGTATCCTGGTACGGGCCTAGTTGGGGAGCCGCCACTTCTGGGGTCAAAAGTCTGGCTCCAATGGTTTGTGATGCCCACTCCGGGATAATGTAATCTAAACTCGTAAGGTGCCGCACTTATCAGCTCATCCAATTTGCTTAAAATGGAATATTTATTAGTAGTTATATTGGGCGAAGCAATATTAAATTCATTAGCTTCAACGTCGTTTGCAAAATAACCGCCAACAGTATTATGATTAAACACGAGTGTCCAACCACCACCATCATTAGTCATGTCGCAATAACAATCATAAGCGGGGTTAGCTCCAGCACCATCAGGGTCAATGGTATAGACGCCATCAGTAGTGAATCCAGCATTAAGATATGCTAGGCAATTGGGTAAAGTTGTTGTCACAGTTACATCTGTGGTGCAAGTATCGTCCTTCCCCGCAAAAGTAATGGTAAAAGTATCCGTTTGGGCCAATGTTGGAGTACCTGTTCCCGTTAGCGTAATGGTATTTAAACCAATAGAACCAAAAGCCCCAGACCTGGAAAAGCTATAGCCATTCACAGTATTTGTACTTATGGTATAAGTTTCTATAGCATTAACAAGCACATTTACAGTTATTGTATTACTGAAATTTAAAGCGTTACCAACAGAATAAGCACCATTTACTGTTATAGACCCACAATCTAAAGTGTTAGTGGGAGATTCCCCTAAACAACCAGACCATAAAGCACCTTTATAAAACTGAAAACAATTACTATCGAGGTTGTAAATTAACAAGCCTTCGGCAGGAGCAGTAATATTATCTCTTTGTAACGAAGTCATTCTGGGAGGTAAAAATCCTTGGGTTGTAGATTCAACATCCAAGATAGAGGACGGGTCTGGGTTGGTGGTGCCTATGCCTACTTGAGCGAAACCATAAAAATCAATAAGCAATAGCAAAACGACAAAACGTATGTTTTTTTTAATCATTTGGGAGAGAATGTGAGAGAAATAACAATTTTACGCAACAAATATATACAAAATATGTAAGTACAAAATATTTCGCACCTTAAATCATTGTGATGTAGTGTTAAATGCTATTTAATGTGGTTAACAATTCCCTTTAAAAAAGTCTTTGGGTTTTTTGTTTTCCGTGGCTTCTAGGGTGGTCTTTTATTCGTTAACACAAGGGGCTGCAACCTCTAACGCGAACCCTGCCCGTCCCAAAACATTTAGAAATCAATTGCTAGGACTTGGCTTTATCAGAAAAATTACCGAACTTAGTATTGTGCAGGATGTAAAGCCTTCAACCGATTTTTATATCGGTTAAAGTTGAAGTGGCACAGGCAAAAAACAAGCAACGTGAGTTCGAGAATTGAATTAAAATATTTTAAACATGAGTAAGAAAACATTCGGAACACTTGCTGGAGTTTTCACGCCAACTACCTTAACCATACTTGGTGTCATCATGTATATTCGTCAACCATGGGTTGTAGGTAATGCCGGTATTGTTGGGGCGTTAGCCATTTTATTCATTTCGGTTGCCATTACATTAACAACAGCATTAAGTTTGTCGTCCATTACTACTAATGTTCGTATTGGTGCTGGTGGGGCTTTTAGTATTATCTCAAAATCTTTAGGCCTAGAAATTGGAGGAGCCATTGGCATTCCATTTTATATCGCCCAAGCTCTGGCCGTAGCGATGTATGTTTTTGGATTTAGAGAAGGGTTGGTTTCCATATTGCCTTATTTTAATCCGTTATTGCTAGATGTTCTAATTTTTTCAGTAGTTATGACCATTGCGTTTATTAGCACAAGTTTTGCTTTTAAAATTCAATATGTCATTCTTGGTATTATTGTTTTGTCTCTAATTTCTATCTACGGTGCCCTTTTTGTTAGTGATTTAAATTATGACTTCGAGTTATTTGGTAAGTACCCGGGATCTATAGAAAATAATTTCGGCGGTACATCCTTTTGGGTCGTTTTTGCAGTTTTCTTTCCAGCAGTAACAGGTGTAATGGCTGGTGCTAATATGTCTGGAGATTTGACGAGTCCACGAAAAAGTATTCCTAAAGGCACGATTTCGGCAGTCATTTTAACAACATTTATTTATATCAGTTTAATATTTGTGGCCTCACTTTTGGCAACTCCTGATGAAATGACATCAAACTATAATTTGTTTATAGACAAAGCTCTTTATAGTCCTATTGTGCTTGCTGGTTTATTAGGGGCTACGTTGTCATCGGCTTTAGGCTCTTTTATAGGTGCGCCGCGAATTATGCTAGCATTGGCCGAAAAGGGGATTTTGCCAAAAAGCAAAGAGCTTGCAAAAACATCAAAAAAAGGAGAACCCATAAATTCTATGCTAATAACTGCAATTATTGTGTTTATAGGCATATCACTACGGGATTTAAATACCATTGCTCCCATTCTTACTATGTTTTTTATGATAACCTATGCTATGGTCAATATCGTTGTTCTTGTAGAGCAATCCTTGAGTTTGCCTAGTTATAGACCAACATTAAAAGTGCCGTTAATTGTGCCGGCTATAGGCGCTTTTGGGTCCATTGCTATTATGTTTGTTATTAATGTCATTGTTGCGTTGACCTCGCTCATATTAATTTTTCTGTTTTACTTCTATCTGGTGAATTTAAAATTGAAATCGGAAGCAGGCGATTCCCGAAGTGGTCTTTTTACAGCACTAGCAGAATGGGCTACAAAAAAATCTAGTAACCTGAGCCCTCAAAAAGAAGTAAGGTCATGGCGTCCAGACCTTTTAATCCCTATGACCATGCCGAAGGAAATTAGGAGTTCCTACAAGCTCATTCATTCTATTGTGCACCCCAACGGGTCTATTAAAATACTCTCGTTGCTCCATGAAAATCCAGAAGAACAGAAAAATATCGAAGTATTTTTACAAAATGCTTCCCAGAAATATAAGGAAAGCGGTATTTCTGTGTCCTATGCATTTGTTGAAAACAGGGAGCTCAATACCACTATCAATATTAGTATGCAATCTCTTAATGCTGCTTTTTTTAAGCCCAATGTTATTTTTGTAAGTGTTGATACAGGAAATGCCAATCTCGATTTTTACGGCAAACTAATAGCAGATGTTAAAAAGAACAACTTTGGAATGATTATGTATATTCCTTTTTCTACAGCAAGTTTAGCTATTGAAAAAAACATAAATCTCTGGTTAACAAATGTTCCTGCAAATTGGAAAGAAACTTTTAATATTGGAAACAATGATTTATCAACCCTTCTGTCACTTCTTATTTGTAAGAACTGGAAAGGTGAAATTGACGCCATTATTGTTGATGAAAATCCGAATTCAAAATTTTCTGAAACAGATATTGAGGATATCAAAACGATGGTTAGATTTCCCAATAAAACTACTATTAATGTTAAAGGTGGCAATCTTTTAGAAAACGTTAAAAAATATAGAAATGCCGATGTTAATATATTCAGTGTTGATGCCGATATGACAACTGCGGACATGATTAGTATCGTTTACGAGTCCCGAATATCTGGTATTTTTTGTGTAGATTCTAATTTAGAGAATGTGTTGGTATAGCAAGTTTATGTCAGTTGTAAAACCTTTAGAAATAAACTGGTAGAACTTATATTTATTGGAAAAATTAGCTAATTTCGTTCCTGTCTGCCGACTGGGAAGTAACGTCGGATATAAAACATTGAAACGATTTCATGTCCATGGAATATTGCCATTAATATTCTGAAATCCGTTTTTCGAATCAAAATCCTGGAATAAAACTTGTTTAATGTTATCTAATTAGCTAACCTTTACAGGAACGACTAAAAGTTATATTTCCCGAATTGAAAATAACGCAAGTGACATCCGACTTTCTACTCTGATGAGAATTATTCGAGAAGGATTGGGCGGAAGCTTGAAATTATCTCTGAATGTTTAACTTGGGCGGAAAGTACTAATGGCTACAATGTATATAAAATAGCGCAATTGGTTGCCAACACTAAGGTTTGGGCATTTTTGGAAAGTCGCCAAATTTTTATCCCGACTATTCGGGAGACGGCTTCCAATAAAAAAGACCTGCCTGCCGGCAGGTAAACAGTAAAATTTAATCCCGAAGCTTCGGGACGGCTTGTGTTTAATCCGAAAAGTAACAGCATGTTTTCAGCGCTACTTTTAATATAGCCAACCGTTAAACGAACCATAAATTTCTACATCACAAAACCAGTTAATAACTCCTAACAACTCCCTTTTAAAAAAGCCATTAAAATTTCTAATTTGCGTTTCTATTTTAAGAAACGTAAATGAAAGTCTGTATCGCCGAAAAACCAAGTGTTGCCCGAGAAATAGCTGCTGTGTTAGGAGCGAGCACAAAGCGCGATGGTTATTTTGAAGGGAACGGTTATGCGGTAACTTACACCTTCGGCCATTTATGCACGCTTAAAGAACCTGTGGATTACAAACCCTATTGGAAAAGTTGGGATTTAAATAACTTGCCCATGCTTCCCGAAAAGTTTGAAACCAAAGTATCTTCAAATTCAGGGATTAAAAAGCAATTCAATATTGTAAAAAGTTTATTTGATAAGGCCGAAGTAATCATAAACTGCGGCGATGCAGGGCAGGAGGGAGAACTCATTCAGCGCTGGGTGATGAACCAGGCTAATTACAAAGGCGAAGTTAAACGTTTATGGATTTCGTCCCTAACTACCGAAGCCATAAAAGAAGGTTTTAAAAATTTAAAACCCTCAGCAGATTACGATAATTTATATTACGCAGGCTTTTCTAGAGCTATTGGCGACTGGCTGCTCGGGATAAACGCCACCAGATTATACACCGTAAAACATGGTGGCTATAAGCAAGTATTGTCGGTTGGACGTGTGCAGACACCAACATTGGCAATGGTTGTGAGCAGATTTAAAGAGATTGAAAATTTTAAACCGCAACCGTATTGGGAGCTTCAAACGCTTTATAGGGATACGCTTTTTAGTTATGAAGAAGGACGCTTCTTAAAAAAAGAAGATGGCGAAGCCTTGGCAAATAAAGTTAAGGAAAGCGATTTCGAAATTAAGTCCATTACCAAAAAGAAAGGTAAAGAATATGCGCCTAAATTATTCGATTTAACGGGTTTGCAGGTGTATTGCAATACCAAGTTCGGGTTTACGGCAGATGAGACCTTAAAGATCGTTCAGGCGTTGTATGAACGCAAAGTGGTCACTTATCCAAGAGTTGACACCACATTTCTACCAAATGATGTGTATCCAAAAGTAGCTGGAATTCTGAAAAACCTGACCAACTACGCAAAATTAACACAACCGCTTTTAGGAAAAAAGATTAAAAAATCTTCAAAAGTCTTTAATGATAAAAAAGTTACAGACCACCATGCCATTATTCCAACGGGAATGCAATCCAGCTTACAATACAATCAGCAACAGGTGTATGATATTATTGTAAAACGCTTTATTGCGGTGTTTTATGATGATTGTATCGTTGCAAACACCACGGTTTTGGGACGTGCAGCAAAAGTGTCTTTTAAAACCACGGGAAAAGAGATTTTGGAAAAGGGCTGGCGTATCGTTTTTGAAAATCCTGATAAAAAAGAAAAGGAATCTGGGATTTTACCAACCTTTGTAAAAGGTGAAAAAGGCCCGCATGAACCTTCGTTTTTAGAAAAAGAAACCAAACCGCCAAATCAGTTTACAGAAGCTTCTTTGTTGCGAGCTATGGAAACCGCAGGAAAACAGGTAGATGATGATGAGTTACGGGATTTGATGAAAGAAAATGGTATTGGCAGACCGTCAACCCGCGCCAATATTATCGAAACGCTTTTTAGAAGGAAATATATTAAACGGAATAAAAAACAGGTGTTGCCTACTGAAACAGGAGTTAAACTGATAGGTACCATTAAAAACGATTTATTAAAATCGGCAGAGTTAACAGGTTCTTGGGAAAAGCAATTAAAGGATATTGAAAAAGGGGAATTTAGTGCTGGTGCGTTCATAAAAAACATGAAACGCATGGTCGATGCTTTGGTGTATGAGGTAAGAAGTGAAAAACGTGCCAATATTTCGCATGCCTCAACTGTCAAAAAACGTTCTGCAAAAGTTGAAGCTAAGAAAGCCGCAGGTATTTCTGCTGAAAAATGCCCAAAATGCGAACAAGGTCAAATTATAAAGGGGAAGTCCGCTTATGGCTGTAGTAGCTATAAGTCTGGATGTAATTTTGTAATGCCATTCAGTTTTAATGATAAAAAGATTTCAGAAAAACAATTTATAAGATTGCTTCAAAAAGGTTCTACGGTCAATTTAAAAGGTTTTAAAACAGAAGCTGGTACGGTTGAAGGTTTGCTGCGGTTTGATGAAAATTTCAACCTTAAATTGGAGGCTAAAAATAAACCTGTCAGGTTTCAAAAACCTGACAGGTCTGAAAACGAGCTTATTTGTCCAAAATGTAAAAAAGGAACAGTTTTAAAAGGCAAAACAGCTTATGGTTGTAGTGCTTATAAATCGGGTTGTGATTTTAAAGTTACTTTCGATGTAGTGCTGTCTAAATTGAATAATCAGAAACCAACAAAAGAATTGGTTTATAGTATTTTGAATGGGTCTATCTGAAGTGATACATAAACATTTTATAATCTATAAGCCTTATGGGTTTTTAAGTCAATTTAGGAGCCAGGACTCCAAGCAACAGTCGAAACATTTCTTGGGAGAGCTTCATGATTTTCCTGAAGGCATTATGGCAATTGGACGCCTAGATGAAAAATCGGAAGGCTTATTATTGCTCACCACAGATGGTAAAATGAGCGCCTTCGTCAATAGTGAAAAAGTGGATAAAGAGTATTATGCACTTGTAGATGGCGTTATTTCAGATGAAGCTATACTGCAATTGCAAAAAGGGGTTGAAATTGGTTTTGACGGTAAAAAGTATCAAACCAAACCCTGTAAAGCTTTTGCGTTAGAAAACGAGCCAAATCTTCCAAAGCGTTCCAAGAAAATTAGGGATGAGAGACACGGGCCAACTTCTTGGGTGTCTATAACTTTGAACGAAGGTAAATTTCGTCAGGTTCGGAAAATGACTTCTGCTGTGGGGTTTCCAACACTTCGCTTGGTTCGGGTTCGGGTAGGTGTTATTCGTTTAGGGGATTTGCAGGCTGGTGCTGTTGTTGAGGTGCTTGAACTAAAAGTTTAAGTAGATTTTGTAACAAGCTTTTTAGTAGTGTTTTGTGTTTTTTATTGTTTCTGGTAAATATGGTTTTTGTTGAAGTGAAAGCTAAACTTCAAGCCTCTTGAGTTCAATGTAGTTTCGGTTTAAACGTCTTAATAATAAACCGTAAATCAGCCAATAAAACAGAATTAGAGCTCCTATTGCTATGGCTAAAACAAGAATTATTGCAGCCATAATGCCTGCGTAAACTGCAAATGTGTTTCCGTTTGCCGAGGCTTGTTGGATTTTAGTGATTAGTTCTGGGTCATGGTTTATGGCGTAGTAGGTGCCTAAAATAGCCCCTAAAACAATCATTGCTAGATTGAAGATTACATAGTATTTTACTGTTCTTCTGGTTTTAAGTATGTTCTCCATTAGGGTTTTGGAGTTGTCGGTGGCAGAGATGTTTTTGTAGTTTTTGTAGAATAAGTAAAAGAAATAGAAAATAACGATGTAGCTAACAATGGAAATTGGTATTAATATGGCGTTCAGGTCTAATGCTTCCATTTTTCCTGAAAAAGATGTGCCCTTTAACAAAAAGGATATTCCGAACCAGAAAACAAATTCTAACAAACTAATGATGAATATCCATTTTACAATAGAAGATGACTTTTTTAAAATCATTTTATATAGTTCGTCATAGGAAAGTTTGGGATAGTCTTTATCGTCCTTTTTCCAGTCTTTTTTTAATAAATCTAGTCCATCCATGATATTACGGATTTAAAATGTTTCTCAGTTTGGTTTTTATTCTGTTCATCTTCACTCTGGCATTCACCTCGCTAATCCCAAGTGTTGCGCTTATTTCGCGGTAGTCTTTGTCTTCTAGGTATAGGAAAACAAGGGCTTTCTCAATATCGTTCAATTGGTGTACGGCTTTATAGAGCACTTTTAGTTGTTCTTCTTCTGTGTTGTCATAATCTTCGGATTTAATTTTAAAGGAAACACCCTCAAAATCTTGGGTTTTAACACGTCGTTTTGATTTTCGATAAAGCGTAATTGCGGTATTTAAACCGACCCGATAGGCCCAAGTGCTGAACTTCGCATCGCCACGAAACTTTGGGTACGCTTTCCAAAGTTGAATGGTTATTTCTTGAAATAAATCATTATGGGCATCGTAGGTGTTGGTGTATAATCTGCATACTTTATGTATGATGTTTTGATGCTTTTCTAATAATTCTACAAAGCTATGTTCTAGTGCTGCAGTCAAAAATTTTGATGGTTTAGTTATAGTGTAAGTAGCTTTTGGTCTTGAATTGTTACACGAAATAAAAATTATTTTTTGACTAAATTTTTAATCGGGTAGAGGTGGTTTTTGGAGTATTTGAGCAAAATAGCGACTTAAAATCATGATGTAAAGTAATTGTTTACATATAGTTCATATTTATTCTGATTATTAATTATTTAAATATTAAGTATAGACAAAATCTATAATGCGTTTTTTAGTAATGATATATGATTTAACTTACGATGTAGTGCTAATATATAAAAAAAATAGAGACGTGAAATTTTAAAATAAATAGGCTTCAATCGAAATTATTTTAGTGCTGTTTTTTGTCTTTAAAGAAAAATTGACCTTTGGTTAACCATGAAATTCCGAAAGCCCAAAGTGCAATTAATTCTAAAATAAAAACGGGTTTATATTTTTCTAATCCGGGGTATTTTTCATCTATAAGAAAATACAAAATTATGAGTGCCACACATGCGATCATAACATAGCCTGAAATTAAATATATGCGATCCCTCAGATGGGATTGATGAGAAGCATGTTCCGTTTTATCATTTTTAGCTGGAAATAGTTTTAGGGAAAAATAGATGAGTACCCCAAAAAATATAAGGGCAGCAATAAGGTGGGTTATTCCAATCCAACCGGCATATGCAATACAATCTGTAGAGCAGCTAGAAACATCATCAACACTTGTTGGAAAAAATGCGACACATACCGCGCTGAAACAAGCAATATTTCCTGCGTAAGTATGGTATTTGTCTGGGCCACGATAAGCAAACATAAACATAGCTACTGCACATAAAGTACCTACCAAGATATTTCTCATTTCGGTATGGTAATAATCACTAATAGAATTTTCAATGAAATCGCAACCTGCGTAAAATATACCACCAATACCTAAAACTATGGGCAAAAAGAAGGCTAAACAACCAATTGTCTTTCTTAAAAGATTATAGGATATCAGCATTTCTGAATTTGATTGTTGTGGCTTAAAGTCTTGGTTGGCAACCATAATTGCGGTGTTTTAGTTTTCTAAAGTTAACATTATTTCTGAATTGGAGCCTATTATAAGGGTTTTAAGCGAAATACAATTCGTCTTTAAAAAGGTACAGTTCGGTAATTAGGAATTTTAAAATGGAAGGTTCTGTTGCAAATTTGTAGTAACAAACAGCAAACCAATTAATATGAAAACCATTCTAGCCATCTTAATTTCATTATTTTTCTTCCAATTGAACGCTCAAACTGTTATTAGTGGCTTGGTGGTGAGCTCAAAAAACCAGCCTATTTCTGGAGCTAATATTTATTTAGAAGGCACTTATGATGGTGGCACAACAGATGACACAGGGAAATTTTCATTTTCAACCTCCGAAACTGGAACGCAAACATTGGTGGTTTCCTATTTATCGTATGAGACCTTTACCATGGCTGGAGATGTGTCTTATATGAAAGACATAACCGTTAAGTTGAGAGATGATGTGAATACATTGGATGCTGTTGTATTGTCGGCAGGAACATTTTCTGCGGGAGATAATAGCAAGGTGAATGTTTTAAAGCCTTTGGATGTGGTGACTACGGCAAGTGCTTTGGGCGATTTTGTTGGTGCACTGCAAACATTACCGGGAACAACTACGGTTGCAGAAGACGGACGTTTATTTGTGCGGGGTGGAGATGCCAACGAAACCCAAATTTTTATTGATGGGATACGTGTGTTTACGCCATACACGCCCACAACTAATAACGCACCTACTCGTGGACGTTATTCCCCTTTCTTATTTGATGGTATTACGTTTTCAACTGGTGGGTATTCTGCGGAATTCGGACAAGCTTTATCTAGTGTATTGCTTTTAAACACCATAGACGAACCAGATCAAGAGAAAACGGATATTGGGATTATGACTGTTGGCGCAACTCTTGGAAACACCCAAAAATGGGAGAAGAGTTCTATTAGTGTTAATGCATCTTATATCAATTTAGCACCTTACAATGCCATTTTTTCAAATCGGAATGATTTTATAAAACCTTTTCAAACTGCATCAGGAGAAGCGGTTTTCAGAAGAAAAACAAATTCAGGGTTATTTAAGCTCTATAGTGCTTTCGATACCAGTAATTTTGAATTGATACAGGAGGATATCAATCTTCCAGAAGGTCAGTACGTCAAATTAAACAATAACAATTTGTACTTAAATGGTTCTTATGCAGGTGTTTTAAGTGATACTTGGAACATGCAAACGGGTTTTAGTTATACCCATGCGAAAAACAAGATAAACTTTGGGGAAAGTGCTGTTAGGGATTATGAAAACTCAACACATGTGAAGTTAAAATTCAAAAATCGCATCAGTAACCGTTTCAAACTTTATTTTGGTGCTGAATATCTTGCAACAGATTTCGAGGAAGATTATAAAGATGACACTATTGATAACGTTGCCTACGGATTTGATAATAACATAGCAGCTGCATTTGCCGAAGCCGATATTTTTATCTCGAAAAACGTAGCGTTTAAAACGGGCTTAAGAGCGGAATACAGCGAAATTTTTGAAGATTTCACTTTGGCTCCAAGAGTGTCCATGGCTTATAAGATAGCCTCTAAAAGTCAGTTGTCATTGGCTTATGGTGATTTTTACCAAAACCCGACCAGTAACGTTTTAAAATTTAATCAAGATTTTAAGCCACAAAATACGCAACATTATATTTTGAATTATCAGTATAATGCGGATAGGCAACTATTTAGAGCGGAAGCTTACTATAAATCATATAGCGATTTAGCGAAATACGACACCACATTTCCTAGTTTTGAAAGTGATTTTAATAGCAATGGATCAGGTTTTGCAAAAGGTATCGATTTTTTCTGGAGAGATAGTAAAAGCATAAAGAATGTAGATTATTGGTTGAGCTATTCTTATTTAGACACAAAAAGAGACGATAAGAATTACCCTGTAAAAGCACAGCCTAACTTTGCAAATACGCATAATTTTTCAGCAGTTGGAAAATATTGGATAGACGATTGGAAAAGCCAAGTAGGGTTTAGTTATGCGCATGCTTCCGGTAGAACCTTTACAAACCCTAATAAACCTGGTTTTTTAAATGAAAAAACAAAAGCGTTTAATAGTTTAAGTGTGAATTGGGCGTATTTAATTAGTCCGCAAAAAATACTGTACGCTTCTGTAAATAATGTGTTAGGATTCAAAAACATTAATGGCTACCAATATGCCAATACGCCAGATATGAATGGTAATTTTAACCGTCGCTCCTTACGTCCTGCTTTAGATCAATTCTTTTTTGTTGGATTCTTTTGGACCATTAGTGAGGATAAAAAGAGCAATCAGTTGGATAATTTGTAACCGGTCAGATAGGACATAAACCGTCTATTCTTGTTTTGTATAGTATTATTTTCTTTTTGCCCGTTTAATTTGGGGTTTATATTGCCCAACATTCTAGATCAAGTCTTTCCTACAATTCTAATAGTCGATTTTGTGGCAGGTGACATGGCTTCGTGAAATCTTTTTAATGTGTTGGCACTATTTCGGACATCAGGATTAATATCGTCATTTATATGCATGTGCATATCTCCAACCGCAATACAGCCTTGAATTTGGGTGTAATAATTGGCAACGTGAATTTTTGCTTCACTACGTCCGGGTACGCCCTTTAGCTCCCAAAGTTTTCTATTGAACTTCGATGAATGCTCAAATTCAATATTGTAAAATCCAGATGGCACACAAGATATGTTGCGTTGGTTGTTTTTCCATTCCAATTCTAAAGTTTTACATTCAAATATCAGTTTACTTCCTCCAATGTTGTTGTCTTCAAAAACCATTAAATGACCGAGTATTTCTGGCCCGATATAATTATTTCTGTACAGTACTATTTTTTTCATTGTAATGCTGTTTTGGTTAATTAATTGTTTTCTAGGTACCGGCGTAAATGCGTATGTAATCAAACATCTTGTTAAGATAAAAGAAATTTTTTACAAATTAAAATTATTTTAATCTGATTTCAAGCTGTTTGTAACTATAAACTTTGACGTTATTAAAGGTTGAGGGATGATTTTAGTTGATTCAAAATAATGGCTTTAGTACATGATGCAAAAAGAAACATATAACTTAAGTATTTGTTTGTCAATTAATTTGAAATCTTGCAGTGATTTTAGATTCTTCAGGTTTTAATTCCGAAGTATCAGGACTTAAGGGTCTGGTTTTCAGAAATATAACCGCCGTTTAACAACGGTCAAACTATTTTTGTCATGTGCTAAGCGTTTTGTCCTAAAACAGTTTACACAAAAGTCTAAAATTTGGAAAATACATTCAAAGCGCATTTATCAACATGGTAAACTAGATATGTTAAAAAAATTAAACGGTTTGATGTCGTGAATTTTTAGCAGGTAATATGATGTGCCCACTTTATTCAGACTTTTCTAGTTGTGCTATTTTTTTCCAATTAGGGTCAATTTCCATGCTTATCTTTAAGAATATATTTCCGCTTTCTGTTTTAAGAGTGGTTCCACTTTTTAAATTTCCGTCAATTTCTTCAGGGTTTAGTTTAAACATGGCTCCAGTTATTGGGTCAATTATAAGTCCTATGAGACCTCCAATCAAAACGTTTCCAATATACCAAGCATTGAATTTTTTTTCTAATTTAGTTTCATATGGTTTATAGCCATCGAGTTTTAAGATGAGTTGGTATTCTTGGTTTCTTTTAAGTTTTTTTTCAACTGGTGTTTTTCCGATATCAATTTCGTTGATATAAACTTTGGCCGAACTGGGTTCTGAAGTTATTTCTACAGTTTGTCTTGAGCCCGAAATAATGGTTGCGCAGCTTGAAAGTAATACAATTGAAGAAAGTAGGAGAGTCTTAATAATTTTCATTGGTTTGTTGTTTTAGATTTAGTCAAGCTTTAATTTATATTGGGGCAATGATGAAACATCTCCACTATATTTATAGAGTTCAATTTTTAACCGATAGCAACTGCTCCACAAATCGGGCTTTTTTTTGTCAATTACCTTTACAATATTTGCGCCGTTTTTTCTTGCTTCATTTCTTGCTCGAGTCATTAGGCTGTTAAAACTACAATCTGTGGAAAAACCTGAATCTTGAAACCGTAATTCGCCAATTTTAATAACGTTTTCCGGCAAATCGTGTTTGATGTCCATAAGTGCTACTTTGTCATCAATTGATAATTTAGGTTGTGGATTGGTAAAATTCGAAGAGATTTTTGGACTACAGCTTGTAAATCCGATTACTGTTATAAAAAACAGAATTTTAGTCGTTTGTTTCATTGGTTTGTTTTTCAGTTTGCACGCAATAATTGAATAAATAGCTGGTGAGTTTATTCAATTAAAGATGTATGTAAATTTAGATGGTTTTTCTGTTAAAATCAAGTCGCTTTAAAATATATATATATAAACCAGTAGCCATAGGAAGGTAAAGGCGACGTTATTTTTTATTTTGTAAAATTTTCAGAAGTTTTTCGGTTTTGTCTATTACCCAAAAAGCAGAAACTATAATAGAGTTGTCTGTGATTTTGTAGTAAATACTGTAATTGCCCAATGAGGCGACTCTAAGGCTCATAAAATCTGTAGATTTATAAATTAAAGGTGTATTGGCAATTTGGCTAGTTCTGTCGGCAACTAATCGAATTAATTTTTTTGAATAGGTGGAGGGCTTATTTCTTAACCTAGCATTCAGGACTCTTCACTCATATGCAACATTATGTTCTGATCGTTAATTAATTTAATAACCACAGATTCCGATGCGCTTGAGAAAATGAGTTTATCAAGTGCTTCTAAAAATTCTTTATTTCTAATTGAAAGGATTTTGTCAATCAATCGTTTCTTGTTTTATCAACTGATGCCATTTTTATTTTTCCTGTATTAAGTATTAGTGAGTTTTCACAGTTTGATTTATTTATAATGAAACATTAGTGTCCGATAAAAAAATTTAGAAACCTTCCAACCCCATACTAAATAAGCGATTTTTAAGATGTCGCCCCGATGGGGCTTGATTTTTTAGTTCTTTTCCTTTTGCTACAAAGATTCCATCCCTATGGGATTTTTTTTAGCTCCAGAGGAGCGTAATCTTTATAGGCCGAAGCAAAAAATATTAGAAAGCTCCAAAGGAGCGAAATTTAATCGGACAATAGAGATAATCAAATTGGAATTTATTCATTTTTGGTTCAAAATATTTTAATGTATATTTTTATTTGAGTAGCACAAAGTCGGGAGACTTTGCGGAGCGGGAAAGAGTAAAAAATTAGCATTAATAGCTGTCTGTAATAAGTTGCTAAAACAGGCCTTTGCTATCGCTAAATCAGGATTAATATATGATGGTGAATATAAAAGTACTTTAGTGAAAAATTAATGAATTTTTACTTGTTTTTTACCACAGTACTTTGTTGTGTGTAGTTTTTTAGTTCTTTATAACCTTTTTTGTGGCTATTCCAGAATTCGTTCCAATTTTAAAGAAATATATTCCAGATTTTATTTCGTTCATTGAGATAGAATTATTTGGCTGCTCTATAGATTTAATCTTCTTTCCAATAATATTATAGATTTCGATTTTTTTAATGGTATCGAAATATTCAATCGTTAAATTATCTTTTACAGGATTAGGATAAATTATAATCGAACTTGAAACATCATTTGAATTTATACTCAAAGTAACAGCACAATCAACACTATAAACAGCCATCGTATCTTTTTGCCAATTTGGATTACTTTCTGCACTTGCCACATTGTCAACTTGAATACAAAGCAAATTTGGATTATTTGTTACATCTAAGGTCGTTAGTACTTGATTACTGCTTGGGTTTCTACTAAAATTATTTCCATTTTGAAGATTTAAGGTTTCCAAAAGTCCATTATAGCATAACACACTTTGAATATTGGGATGATTGGATAAATTCAAATCCGCAATTGATGTTGAGTATATTCCAATGGATTCCAAAACCAAGTTATTGCTGATATCGAGATTTGAGATAGGATTATTGCCAACATTCAAATATGTCAACAATGTATTATTACTAACATCTATAGAACTTAAATTATTTGCACCGAGTTCCAATAAAGTTAGATTTACCAAAGTAGAAACATCAATACTGTCTAGTATAAGAAATGTTTGAGTTGATACCGTCAATTCTGTCAAATTTGTGTTTTGACTGACATCAATACTTGAAATTGGATTGTTGATTATACTGATTATTTCTAAGTCAAGATTGTTACTGAAATCAACGTTGGTCAATGGATTTTGAATTGATGTAAAGCTGACCAAGGCGGTAAAATCTTCAATACCTGTTAAATCTGAAATATTCATTGATGAAATATCCAAAGTTGTAACACTTTCTATATTTTGGGTAAGAACACTCCCATCAACAACATCGTCATATCCAAGGTCGACCAAGAGTTGCTCAAAATTAACGTCAATAATAGTAGTCGTTGCAGTAGATTGAATGCTCCAAGATAATTGATAGCTGACACAATTTGATTGTAATCTAATACCGAACTCTTGATTTTGAAAATCAAAGTTATTGTAAGAATACGTTGTTGTAAGTCCATTTTCTGTTACGCTTGAGGGTGAGATATTTACACTTAAATCGTTACTGTTGAATAAAGCAGAAATTGGTGAATCTGCAAATTCATTTCCATCTTTGACTTCAATAGTTAATGTGCCATTTCTTGGCGCTGTAAACTTGTACCAATCCGTATCATCAATATTTGAAGAATTTGTCTGACTGCCATTATTAAACCAACCGTCATAGTTGTTGTTTTCTATAGTGCTTATTGCTTCAGTAAAAGTATTATTCGGCTCACTGTCTGTAGAATATGTAATTGGTATAAACGTATAGTTAAATGTATAGCCATGCTCTGGTATTGCATTTGGGGAAGATTTTGAAATTATCACATCAATCGTTTGATTTGTTTCAACGCAATTGGTTATTGTGGATTCGTCAGAGAACATCGTGTTCAAGCTACCAATAATATAATTTTCAGGTGGTATGCGCAAGGTTGCACTTGCTCCGTTTGGGGTTGAAGTTAACGTTATTTCAAATACGCCATTATCTGGTGCAGTAATTTGATATAAGTCCTCATTGTCAGATGTTGTAACTTGTCCTGTAAATGTTCCCGAACTTTGTGAAAAAGCGATGTGTGTTAAAAATAAAAAGTTGATTAATAGTAATTGTTTTCTCATAACTTGTTAAGATTAAAATTGTTGGTAAAATTAAGTTGTGAGAAAAGTTCAATCAATACCCAATAATAGGTAATTTGCCTATCGGTTTGTGAAAATGTCTTGTCCTGAAATATGGCTACAGGTTAAAATTGATTTACACTGTTTTTAAATATACCATATTAGGTGTTTTATAGTCTAAAGATAAATGTAATCTTATTTCGTTGTATAGATTAATTG
>NZ_JBFDAE010000020.1:0-78185 GCF_040720935.1 Algibacter sp. 2305UL17-15 | reverse complement strand
TCTTCGTTTAATAAATCTTCTGGTTTCATAAGTGTGTAAAATTTAAAGTTAATAAAATAAAAAACTCAGGATTGAATTCAATCCTGAGTTTTTTGAAACTTACACACTTTATGGGTTAGTGCCAGTTTATACCTAATTGACAACTAACTTTTTAGACGAAATTTTTTCATTATTTCTCAAAACAACAAAATACATTCCTTTATTAGGGATTGAACTTAAATCTAAATCAAATTTATGAGTTTCAAATTCGGTTTTCAAAACAAGCTGCCCTAAAATATCATACATATAAACTTTAGTTTTTCCTTGCAATGCTTCTGTTTTTATATGTACTAAATTAGTCGCAGGATTTGGATATAATTGGATTTTAAAATCTTCTTTTTCAAAATTCGCTACTGAAAGTGTCAATTGAGAACTAGTAACTGTATCTATAACTTGAGCGTCACTACCCCCTTGAGGTCTAAGGTCTGCAACAACAGTATAGCTGCCATTTGGTAAGGTGCTTCCTAACGAGAGTGTTACTTCATGATTGCCATAGCCTTCTAAACCATCTATAGTGGTTGAATAAACTTCATTGCTTCCTGAATCAAACACATGAAATTTAATATCCCTGTTTAAATTCGCTTTGTAGTTGTACGAAACGGTTAATGTTTGAGTGGCATTCGATAGGATAGGTGTTGAATTGAAATTAATATCCTCAGTAAAAACTGAAGCTTTTGCCGGTGGATTTTTTTCTATAATTTCAAAATTATCGCCATAAGCTTCATCGTTGGTTGTTTGCGCAAAAAAGTAAAATTTTATGTTGGTTTCTGTACCTGTTGTAAACTCTACAACAGTTTGCTGATAAGTAGGGTTGGTAATATTATTCGTCACGCCCAACACAGTTCCAGCTACATTATTTTCTTTAGCTCCAAAAATCATTTTACCTCCCAAAACTTTTATATAAGATTTTAACAAATAGGTGGTATTGGGCTTTAAGGTTACGATACGCTCATGTGCTCCTGCACCTTTAATATGAGCCGCATAAGTTCCTTCGTAAGGATCGGTAGTGCTAACGGTTCTTATGGTACCTCCCCAACCTGTCCAATTGGTTAAATTACCAAATTCAAAATCGGCATTCTCTAAACCATCGGCGGCATTTACAGGCTCAGGATCAAAAATGGGTACCAATCTATAACTTCTCACCCAATCATAATAAGCCGTGTTTATGGCATCATTATTTAATTCAGAATCTGTTGGATAAGGGGTTAACCAATCGTATGTTTCGGTAACCATTGCCATAAACATGGGTCTATCAAACGGATTTGCATCAATAGTTGTATTAAATAAAACCGTATCCCCTAACCTTCCATCCGAATAAAAAGTTGCCGATTGTGTATCATGCCATTGCATGCCGTAAGTGTGGTAATCTTCCCAAACTTCAGAGCTTAACAATTCAGATTCCGTACCGTTAGAATAAAACGTTTCTTCCGAAGCCCCACAGGCAACATACCTGTGATGGGTGTTAGACTTCATTCTTTGTTTAAAACCAACATTACCATGAGGCTCTCCTACAGCTTCCACAATGTCCAATTCCTGACTATATCTATCTGTTGCGCATGGCGTGGGTGTATAATCTTGTTTACTATTTGACAACCAAAACGTTGTTGACATAGGTATTTTAGAGGTTTTAAATCGGCATTCATAATAGCCAAAATATGCAGTTTCCTTTAATGAAGTCACAGCACCTCCATACATGGTGTAAGCACCTTGCGGCGTGGCATACTTACCACTTTTAATTTGCATATTGCCGCCTTGAACACTTACCGCTGTTGGCTCAAACTTAGCAGGTACTCTACCTTGCCATCCCGTAAAACTATTTTTCCATTTAGTAATATCTAAAGCCGTACCATTAAATTCATCAGAATATAGATCGTATAAGACCCATCGAAAGCCAGTTGGTGGTTCTGGCGGCTGGCTATTTGAAAGTAAAGGAATAGAAATGAACACTACTAAAAGGAGAAAATATTTCATAGCAAAAAAGAATTTAGGTAATCACCTCTTCAAAATTACATTTTAACTGTTAAAGCTATAAATGGAATATGTTTTTTAGTATCTCATATGGTTTTTAGATTAACTACTCACCAATACTACAAAAGGCATGACTTGAGAAATGACTAATTAGTAGCATAAATTATAACAAAACACATGATGTATCATTACATCAATCTGAAAACCTAAACTCACGGAGTTTTATAATAAGGTAATATTTTTATTTTTTTCAAACACTTATGAAAAATTATTAAGCTTCATTATTCTTATCTTTTTGCCTCACATATTCGCTTGGAATAACACCAAACTGCCTTTTAAAGCATTTAGAAAAATAGGCCGCTGTATTAAAACCTGTCATGTACATAATTTCCTTGACCGAATAATCACTCTGTTCCAACAATTGCACCGCTCTCTTTAAACGAATATTCCTAATAAATTCACTAGATGATAACCCCGTGATTTCTTTAAGTTTCAAGTATAAGTTACTACGGCTATGGTTCATTTCCTTTACTAACATCTCCACACTAAAATCGGTGTTCATCATGTGTTTTTCAACAATTTCAATGGCTTGTTTTAAAAAACGTTCGTCGCTAGAGGTTACCGTTACTTCTTTAGGCTGAAGATTTATTTTTCGGTTAAAACGCTGCCTTAATATATCTCTATCTTTTATAATATTTTTTAGTTTTACTTTTAATATTTCTGTATCAAAAGGCTTTCTAATGTATGTGTCCGCGCCATTTTTAAGCCCTTCAAGTTCGCTTTCCTGAGAGATTTTTGCAGTTAGAAGTACTATTGGAATATGACTGGTTGTATTTGTTGTTTTTAGTTTTTCGCATAATTCCAAACCGTCCATTACTGGCATCATTATATCTACAATTATAATATTTGGCATTGTTCTTAGCGCCATGGTAAAACCTTCTTTACCATTTTCTGCCGCATATATCTTATAGTCTTTTTTTAGTACTTCACTGACAAAAATCCTTATATCAGGATTATCGTCCACAATCAATAAAATAGGTAGTTTGGATCTTGATTTTGTTAATTTTCCATCTAATAAATCGTCATTAATACCAATTGCATACGATTCTTTTTCAGAAGTTCTCATCAGAAAATCACTATCAGATTCTTCTTTACAAACAATTTCCGGAATATTTAAATAGGCCTCCTTGTTCACAGGAAGCTTAACTATAAATGTAGTGCCTTCATTTTCTTTACTTGTTACCTGAATAGCACCTCTATGAAGCTCCACAAGGTTTTTTGTGAAGGCTAACCCAATCCCAGCACCTTCAGGGCTTTTTTTATCGGTATTTTCAGCAGTATAAAACCTTTCAAAAATAGTCTCCATTTTATTTTCAGGGATACCCTTTCCAGAATCTATAACTTTAATTACAACATTTTTTAAATAGACATTATCGTTTTCTTCGGAAATCTCAACGGTTATCTTACCCTGTTCTGGTGTGAATTTAAAAGCATTGGACAATAAATTATTCACCATTTTTTCTAAAGCATCATGATCAAACCAAGTTTTTAAATTTTCATTTGAAGTATTTATTTGAAACTGTATAAACTGTTTATGTGCTAAAAACTGAAAGGGTTCACCAACTTCTTTAATAAAAGTAACAATATTGCTTTTACGAACCACCAATCGCGTTCTTCCTTGACTAATTTTTCTAAAATCCAACAATTGATTTACCAAACGCATGAGGTAGCTTGAATTTTTTTGTAACAGTGCATACTGTACTTGCCTTTCTTTATGGGATAAATCCTTGTCGCAATTCTGTAAATATTCAATAGGGCCATTTATAAGCGTTAAGGGGGTTCTAAACTCATGGGAAATGTTGGTAAAAAACTCAAGTTTTATGCATTGTAATTCTTCGTTTTTTTCATTTTCTAAATGTTCTAGTTCTAATTGGTGCTTCTTTGTTGTTTTAATAATCGTGAATTTTCTATATAAAACTAGTGCCGAAATAATTAAAAGACCATAAATAACATAAGCCAGATTGGTAAGATAAAATGGAGGTGTAATTTTAATTTTTAATTCTGAAGGTGTAGAATCCCATATGGCATCATTATTGGATGCTTTTACTTTTAACACGTAATCTCCAGGACTAATGTTTGTGTAGGTCGCAAATCGTTTTTTTGAAGATGTAAAAATCCAATCCTCGTCAAAACCTTCCAACATGTAGGCAAATTGATTTTTTAAAGGCGCGGCATAATGCAGAGCAGCAAACTCAAAAGAAAAACTGTTTTCGCTATACTTTAGCTTAATTTCCTGTATGTTATTTATTGATGTATTTAAGAGCACTCGCCCATTAACCTCCTCTCCTATTTTAACAGGTTTGTTTGATATTGAAAGGTCAGTAATTACAGTTTCTGCCTCATAAGTATTATCCAAAATTTCTTCTGGATAAAACACATTAAACCCATTAATACCCCCAAAAAGCAACTCACCGTTTTTGCGCTTTAAACGTGCCAGTTCCTGAAACTCATTGCTTTGTAAACCGTCGTTGACATCATAATTTTTAAAAGACGCTTTCTCGGTATTGAATTTAGAAAGCCCTTTGTTTGTAGAGATCCATAAGTTGTTATCATCATCTTCTAAAATGCCTTTTATAACGTTATTAGGAAGTCCATCTTTGTCGTTATAGGTTATAAAATGACCGGAAGTTCCATTTAAACCTGGAACATATTTGTTTAGACCACCCCCAAAAGTTCCAATCCACATAACGCCCTTGCTGGATTCATACAATTCTAATATATAGTCATGACTGATACTCTTGTTATCTGAAGGCTTATGGGTATAAACTCGGAATTTCGGTGTATCATTTGAAATTTCCTTTGGTGGCAATACACTTAGACCTTTACTTGTTGCAAACCAAATATGACCTTTACTATCCTCATGAATATTACGAATAATATTACTTGAAATACTTGTAGAATCTTCTTTAGAATATAAAAGGATATCTTTTTTATAAGGTAAATTTTCGCCTTGATATAACCAACGATAAATCCCGCCATTGTAGGTGCCAATCCAAACGTTTTTATGGCTGTCCTCTAAAATTGAAAAAACACCATGGGTTATATCTTTTTCCTTTTTAATGTCTTTTTCGCTTATGCGCCTTGGGTTTGAAATGTCTAGCATAAACAATCCACCTGGTGCAGACTCTGCACCTATAAATAGCGTTTTAACAGTTCCTTTTTTTACCTCCTCTAAAGCAAACGGATTTGAAATGGTCTTAAAGGTTTTGAAATTACTATAGTAATCTTTAATGTCCTCTTTAAGGAGCATGTTTAATCCGCCACCTTCAGTTCCAATCCATAAAGTGCCATTGCTATCTTCAAACATGGCCCTTATTTTATCGTAACTCAGACTTTTAGGGTCTAATGTTTTTCTAATATGTCTGAAATTTTTCCGATCTGGATCAAATTTATTAACCCCTCCTCCATTAGTCCCAACCCAAACAATACCTGTATCATCTATAAACAAAGATTCAACGATGTTCTTACTTAGGCTATTCGGGTTTCTAGGGTCATAGGCATACCTTTCTTTAAATTCAGGATTACGGTCTTTGCTCGTACTCTCAAAATGTAACAGTCCATTATTTGTTCCTGCCCAAATGTGGTTTTCTTTAATGGTTACCACATTAAAAACCCCTTCTGAAATCAAGTTCACTTTATGAGATGCGCCATTTTCTTCAAGCAAATACAATCCAGAGCCTGTCCCGATAAGTAAACGCCCAAATACATCCTCATTTATACTTTTCACATTTCTGTTTGGCAAACCAATAGTTTTATTAATTGATCTAAAGTAAATATCGCCATTATTGTCTCTGGAGCGTTTATATAAACCAACTGAACCTCCAGCCCATAATTGATTTTTACTATCTTCAAAAATTGAGAACACTATTTTTTTATCGGAATCCGAAATCAGTTCTTCCTGGCGTAGGTTATAATGCTGAAAATTATTCGATTCTAACGGTTTATCAAGATCTAACAGGTTTAACCCATTATTAGTTGCAATCCACAATTTGTTTTTGTTATCTAAATAAAGATCATTTATATGGTTGCTGCTCAAACTATTTGCATTACCTTCTTCATGTGTAAAATGAGTGAACGTTTCTAAAGATTTATCAAAATAATTCAATCCGTTTCCTGTAGTTCCCAACCATAAGTTTCCAGTAGTATCAGCAGTCAATTCGAAAATTAAATTACTGTTTATGCTTTTTGGGTTATTGGAGTCTGGTGTATAAACCGTAAAACCGTACCCATCATATTTATTTAGACCATCGTGAGTGGCAAACCACATAAAACCTTGATTGTCTTGATAAATACTATTCACGTCGTTTTGAGACAATCCATTATCAGTCGTTAAATGATGAAAATAAATAGAATTCTGGGCGACTATTATATTATGAAAACAACATAAACAAAGAAGGACCAAGAATTTAAAAATTGATTTTTTTTTGTACATAATAAATGCCAATAGAGGCTTTACTCAAATATATTACTTAATTAATGTCTAAGGTAAATATTTTGTAGTGATTAATCTGGAAAAAACATTAATAACTTAATTAAAACCATATGTTAATTTTATTTGTCCAAAAGTAGTTTGTGCTTAAAATCATTCAAAACTATTTTTGAATTTTGATAACACCTATAGCTACACTTTTTCAATATAAACATAGTAAGCAATATTCTCTTCACCTGTATCATTAAAAAAATTGGCATGCAGTTTTGTTTTTCCTGGTTTTAAATGAACGTTAAATTCTACTGATGTATCAGTTCCTAGAACATTTATTGTTTCGTTAATTTGATGCTCAATTTTCACGGATGCCTTTACGTAATTTAAGTTGACACCTTCTGGAAGTCCTTTTTCCATCCCTGGAACATCAGTAATTGTTATTGGTGGAACGACAGCTCCGATTGCTAAACCAGACTCTATCGGGTAGCGTCTTAACGAAATTGTATAATGGCCTTCTTCCTTGATATCTACGCTCCAATATCCTGAACCTTTCATGCCTTCTCTGATGTAAGACTGATTCCATGGTTGTTGTCCATTCGGTGCATGCACATCATGAGATGTCAACGTTATTGGGTTTTCTTCTTCAGCCCCAATCTTAAAATAAATTTCTTTATCAAAATCCACCGAAACTTTTTGCCACCAACCATCGTAGAAATCTCGCATGGCTTTAACTCTTTCTGGATGTTGTTCAGCTATATTATTTTTCTGCCCATTATCTTCTTCAATATTATATAATTCTGTGCCGTTTACCAGTCGCCATTTGTTCTGCATCACAGCAGAATGTCTCCACTTTTCTGGCACCTGTACACGCTGAGAATCTGTAATGAGCATCCGGTCATTTTTTTGTTCTGGGTTTCTTAACATGGAGACTATACTTTGACCATCAATTGGTTTATGATCTTTTGGCAAGTCTATGCCACACAATTCTGCTAATGTTGGCAGAATATCTATTTGAGCAGTTAATGCGTTAATGTCTTTGGCCTCTGCTATATTTCCATCTTTCCAATGGATAAAAAATGGTACACGGTGTCCTCCTTCATATGCACTTCCTTTAGTACCTCTCATGCCTGCATTAAAACCTGTTTCTTTTCCGTTTTTAGTGTAGTGTCCTGCTGATGTGCCATTATCCGTCATAAAAATCAGGATGGTATTATCTGCAATATTTAATGCCTTGAGGGTTTTTCTTAATTTACCGAAGTTATCATCCACATTGGTAATCATTCCATAAAATCGTTTTTGAGTATCTGCCAAAACCGATTCGCTCAAATCTTTATACATATTATAATATTCCAAAGGCACATTATAAGGCCCATGAGGAGCATTGGTAGAAATATAGCAAAAGAAGGGTTGCGCTTTATTATCCTTTATAAAATCAATAGCTTCATTAAAAAATACATCGGTACAATAGCCTTTATATTTTTGAGGTGTTCCATTATGAAAATAAGTGTCGTTAAAATAGGTGTTTCCCCAATAATCCGGCGTTTGATACACACCACCACCACCATGTATTACAGTTTCCTGAAAACCTCTATGTTCTGGTTTAAAAGGGTAATTATCGCCCAAATGCCATTTACCAAAAGCACCTGTAACATAACCACCTTCAACAAACATATTCGCCATTGTTTTTTCATCTTCCCTTAATAAAGACCAACCACCTACTGTGTGCCAAACGCCAACGCTGTTTGCATATCTTCCCGTCATTAAAGCAGAACGCGTGGGCGCACAAGTTGGGCCAACATGAAAATCTGTGAGGTGATAACTTTCATTATAAAAATGGTCAATATTTGGAGTTTTTATCACTTTGTTGCCGTGAGCACCTATATCTCCATAACCTTGATCGTCGGTTAAGACTAAAATAACATTAGGTTTTTGCGCTGTTGCTTTTTTTTGGGTTTGTTTGTTTGAACAGCTTAGTAAAACCAAGGATGCTATTACTAAGCTTTTATAAAATTTCATTGATGATTTGTTTTGGATGTATTTGAAATCTTAAAAGTAAACAGAATTATATACGTTTTGGAATCAAACTATTATAATGAAGCAACATATATATTTGAATGGTGGTTTTTATGCCGTTTATTTATAGATATGAATTTGATACGGTAAAAGATAAAATCAACCGTTATCCAGACAGTCTCATTAACTTTTATTAAAACTAAATAATTCTCGAATTACTTCAATTCTAACTGCAGTATTTCATCATGACCCTTTCCTCTTAAAGCCTCAAAAGTTTTAACCAATTCAGCTAATTTTTCTGGGTTTGATGCAGCAACATTATGTTGTTGACCAACATCTTCTTTTAAATTATAAAGCTGATAATCTTTAGCATTACCTAATTCAATATTAACTTGAGTATTCACAGCAGGTGCGTTATATGGAGGAATCATCAACCAATCGCCACTTCTAAGGGCTGTTCTTGAAGTTGCTTCAATGATTAAATGATCTCTTCCTTTTTCGCTTTTTCCTAAAAATTCGTCTAATAAATTTTTACTATCGGTTGAATTCTCTTCTGTCCCAACAAGTGCCGCAAGAGATGACAATAAATCCATTTGGCAAACAATGGCATCGGACACTCCTGGTTTAATTGTACCTTCCCAATAGGTAATAAATGGTACTCTGGTTCCCGCTTCAAATAAGCTGTACTTACCCCCTCTTAAACCACCTTTTGGATCGTGATCTCCAACCTTGGTATCAGAATCATCAAAATAACCGTCATTTAAAACAGGACCATTATCGCTAGAAAAAACAACTAAAGTATTTTCTAAAATTCCTTCTTCTTTTAAAGTTTTCATGAATTCGCCAATACACCAATCGGCCTCCAAAATCACATCTCCCCTTGGCCCCATTCCAGATTTACCAACAAATCTTGGGTGTGGCGTTCTTGGCACATGTGGTTGTTGCATTGCATAATACAAGAAAAAAGGCTTGTCTTTATGGGATTTCACATAATCTTGTGCTCTTACCAAAAAATGATCTGCCATATCGGTATCTGTCCACTTAGCAGCTGCTCCACCTTTCATATATCCAATTCTTGGAATACCGTTAACGATACTATTATTATGACCATGATGCCATTTCATTGTTAAAAGTTCTGGGTTTGAAATTGCTGTTGGCTCTCCTTCAAAATTAGTTTTGTAATCAACTTCAATAGGGTCATTTTTATCTAAATTAACAACATGGCCATTTTCTATATAAACAGTCGGAACACGATCTTGTGTAGCTGCCAAAATATAAGATTCGTCAAATCCAACTTCATTTGGCCCTGGAGATACGCGCTCATTCCAATTTACCACCCCACTACCTAAACCTAAGTGCCATTTACCAATTATAGCGGTTTGATAGCCTTCTTTTTTAAGTAATTTGGGCAGGGTTTGTTGCGCTGTGTTAATTAAAAGCGGTGCAGTTCCGGGTAATATTTTTGCGTCTTTATTACGCCAAGGATACATTCCCGTAAGCAATGCGTATCTACTGGGAGTGCATGTTGCAGATGATGCATAACCGTTTGTAAACTTTATACCTCCGGACGCCAAAGCATCAATATTTGGGGTTTGTAACTGTGTTGCACCATAAGAACTTAAATCGCCATACCCCAAATCATCAAGATAGATGATTACTATATTTGGCTTTTTAGCGATTTCTTTATCAGAAGTGTTTTCCGTTTCCTTCGCTTTGTCTTTACAACTTATTCCAATAATTAAAATTGAAAGTAGTAAAATAAAATGTTTAAGTGTTGTCATGTTTGTTTAGTTGAAGCTGTTCAATAGTAAAAAATTCAGCATCTAAAATACGTTAAAAATTATTTTTTGTAAAGAATAACTCTTTTGTATTTAATCACCTCTCATTTTTCATTCATAACAAGAACTAAACATAAGCTTTCAGATAATTAAAAAATGTATTTCATCGGATATTATTGCATTTCATAGATTTTTGTATATATTTGTCTCAAATTAATTAGTCCCAAACTAAAAATTTAACCGCTCATGGAAAAAACTACTTTTCTATTAAGAGTTAGTATGCTTAAGGTAAGTATGTTGCTCTCAATGATAGGGTTTTCTCACACCACTAGTTATTCAGAAGGTCATACCGCTAATAATTATGTTTTAAACCTACCTACTTCCCATATAGATTTTGATGGAGTTAACAGTTTTATAGATTTTGGTGACAACCATGATTTTACAGGTTCATTTTCAATGGAGGCGTGGATTCTACAAGAAAGCACCTCTACTTCAGAGGCTACTATTTTGTCCAAAAGAGATGCTAAATTAGGTAACGAAAGAGGGTATCATCTTATAGTAAATGCTTCAAATTATATAAACCTAACTTGGTATAACAGTTCAGGCATTCCATTAATTAATATCACATCTTCACATCCCATTTCAAATAATAAATGGCACCATGTAGCGGCAACTTATGATGGTACTATTGCCAAAATATATGTTGATGGTGTTGAAGTTGGAACTGGAAACCCAATGGGAGCGCCTGTTGATGGCCCTGAAAATTTTATGATTGGTGGCATGTATGATAGCGATACACCTAGTGGCTCTGCAACAAAATATTTTAATGGTTTTATTGATGAAGTTCGATTATGGAACATAGCGCTATCTACTTCCCAGCTGCGAGAAATGATGAACCAGGAACTACAAAATAATTTGGGTGCTGTTCAAGGTAGTGTATTGGGAATAGATATTTCAGGAGGCTTATCATGGGACAATTTAACAGGATACTACCAAATGAATACTGGTAAGATTGAAGACCAATCGAAGTCTTCCATTTCTGGTTTCCCGAAAAATATAAACACAATCCAAACACAAACTGCCCCGTTACCCTATACCACCAAAGCTGATGGTAATTGGACAGACACAACAGAAAGTACACCATGGACTTATGGAGATTCCGTTTGGAATTATCCTAATGCAATGGGAATAGATGGTGTTACACCAATTGACTGGAATATTGTAGTTACCAATCATAATATAGAAATTGATAACAATATAACCGTATTAGGGCTAGATATAAACTCAAACGAGTTACAGGTTAACGGAATTACAAACATGAATACTGGTACAGGCGGAGGCCATGGACTATATGTTACTCATTATTTAAAAATAGATGGCGTTTTAGATTTAGAAGGCGAATCTCAATTAATTCAAACAGAGAATAGTATTTATGACCGTTCCAGCACAGGCAGATTAGAACGTGACCAACAGGGAACACAAGATTATTATACCTATAACTATTGGTCTTCTCCAGTTAAATTTACAAATGGTTCTAACACTTACAATATACCTCAAGTATTACATGACGGAACAACTCCAATTACAACACCATCAACCTTACCTGCAAATATAAATTTTATTTCTAGCTATAATGGCGCTACCGGATCACCTATCAGTATCGCAGATTATTGGATTTGGAAATATGCAAATTCAACTAATGATGATAAAAGTAAATGGGAGCACATAAGAAGCAAAGGTTCAATATCTGTTGGGGAAGGCTTTACCATGAAAGGTGTTGCTGACACAGGCGGAACAATTGCGCCACTACAAAATTATGTATTCTCAGGAAAACCTAATAACGGTGATATTACTATATCACTAACAGCAGGAAACGAATATCTGGTAGGAAACCCCTATCCGTCTGCATTAGATGCTGATGAGTTTATTAAAGACAACATTAGCAATTTAGAAACAGGCGGAAGAAATACCAGCGGAAACGTTATAAATGGCGTGCTTTATTTCTGGGACCATTTTGCTCCAAGTACACACCTTCTGGGTGATTATCAAGGAGGTTATGCCACCTATTCTTTAATGGGCGGGGCAGTAGCTATAATTAACGATACAAGAATTAACGCAACTGGTACTTCAGGTACAAAAATACCTGGGCGTTACATACCTGTTGGACAAGGCTTTTTTGTTTCTACAATTTTAGATGAAGCGCTAAATATTGATGAGCCAGATGCGTCCGTAGATCATAATAATTCCGGATTAGAACCTATCGTTGGAGGAAACTTAGTCTTTAAAAACAGTCAACGTGTTTTTAAAAAGGAAGAAACTAAGGTTTCTATATTTGTGAAATCCAGTGGCACAAAGAACAAAACCAACGGAGACATTCAAAAAATAAAATTAATGCTTGATTCTCCTGATGGCTATCATCGCCAAATATTGGTGGGTGCAAATCAAAAATGCTCAAAAAAATTCGATCTTGGTTACGATGCACCATTAATAGAGAACAATAAAGAAGACATGTATTGGGTTCAAAATAACTCTAATTTTGTAATTCAGGCTGTACATGATTTTGATAATGATCAAATTTTACCGTTAGGCTTAAAAATTGATAAAGCGGGAATAGCTACCATTAAAATCGATGCTCTAGAACATATAAATGAAAATACGGCAATCATAATACACGATAAAGAACTCAACACAAATAATAACCTTAGAGATAGTGATTTCGAAATATTATTAGAACCTGGCATATATAATGACCGTTTTGAATTAATATTTTCAACGCCCCTTTTATTGAATGATGATGAAAGTGATGAGAGTAATGACGGTAAAAACGAAGATGAAGATCTAGATCAAGAAGATGAAGATGATATCGTACAAAACAAATTAAACATCTACTTTGCTAATGATACTGAACATATTGTAATTCGTAACCCTGAAGCTAAGACTATAAAAGAAGTTGAGCTATACAACATTCTTGGTCAGTCGGTTTATAATTTCAGGACCAACTCTAATGAGAAATTAATAGAACATCGCGTTAAACAAATAAAAGCTGGAGTTTACATTATCAAACTTAATACTGAAAACGAAACAATTTCTAAAAAAGTAGTAATTGAATAGTTGCTGATTTAAGTGTTTTAGTGACCCTAAAAGTGAGTTTGTACCTCATTCTAAAAGAGGATATCAACTTACTTTTTATGTAAAATGAATCCTAAAATAATAGGTATGAGAGTTCTAATAACCCCCAACTAAAAACCCAAAAAAACTAATATGTGTTCCAATAAAATTTAGAATACCATTCAAGTAAATGTTAATAAATATTGATTTTAATCGATTTTTTACAACACTTTGTCGTATTTTGTAAATTAAAACGTATATTTGGGGCGTATTTATGACCTCATAATACATGATTAATATTTAGTCCCAAACTAAATAACCTACATATGAAAAAAGTTACTATAAAACTAATTATGGTATTTGCCTGTGCTCTATTTTCAATAAAAAGCATGGCACAATTGCATGCGCCTCCAACATGTGGAGAAAACTTCACACTAGACTGGTCCTCTACACCATCTGCAAGTAATGAATACAATTGGCTAGCAGCGGGAAATTTATCTAATACATTTAATGATGTTGACGGATCTGGTATAGATTTTACAATAGCTTTTACGGGAGAAACCAGTAGCCTTGGAAATTGGGGTGGACAAACACCAAAGGTAGGCACATCTGCAAGTGGTACAACTACTGAATACTTAGATCTCTATACATCAGGGTTCGGATCCACCGGAATTACTTGTACAATTACATTTAGCTCTCCCATTTATGCGCTATCATTTGATTTGGCCCATGTAAATGCGGGTGGTGGCCACGGAGATATGTACACAATAACCGCCACCACTACATCTGGATCTACCATATATCCAAGTTTCACTAATTCTGCAACCCCTTCATATACATCAAACAATGCAACTGGTGTGGTTGACGCAAATGCATCATCAACAGCAGGTACTAATGCAATGGTTGGCATTAACTTTTTAGATGCAGATTATATTACAAGTGTTACCTTTTTATGGCAAAACTGCTCCTCATGTACCAACTATTATGTGCATGGCTCTGGGCTAGGCAACTTTAGCTTTTGTATTCCACAAACTTTGGATTTTGATGGCGTAAACGATTATATTGATAGAAGTGCGTTTTTAGGTGGAAAATCTGAAGTTACCATGATGTCCTGGATAAAATTGGACAGTGGGTCAGATGGTGGAGAAATTATGGGACAACGAAATTTCAGACTATATGTTGATGCTGATAAAAAAATAAGAGGTTTTACAAGAACCAGCAATAGCTATAGTATTAATTCTGGAATTCCCTCATCGGCCATATTAACGGATGATTTATGGTATCATGTAGCACTAAAATATGATGGAAATGCAGGAACCATTGAGCTTTTATTAAATGGAACCAGTATTTGGAATTATACAAATGCATCCATAATTGGAACTACTATAAATAATGAAGCAGCGTGGAATTCTGATCACGATTTTGAAATAGGAAGAAATACACAATCAGACAACAACTATTTTGAAGGATCTATTTACGAAACCAGGGTTTACAGCAAAGCATTGACTTTAAACCAACTTCACAGACAAATAAATCAAGAAATTGAAAACAATTCTGGAAACGTTCGAGGTACAGTAATCCCTAAGGATATTGAAGGTCTATCATGGAGTGATTTAATACTATACTACAAGATGGGCATTATCGAAACTGGATACACTCCAGATGCTTCAAACAGTAATGTAGATGGGCATTTGAATAATATGAGAACCTATCAAGAATATACTGCTCCCTTACCTTACGCAACAACATCATCCTGTAGTGGATCCTGGTCTGATTCTAGCAACTGGGAACATGGCGATGTGTGGGATATACACAGCACACCACCAGATTGTGCTATTGTTGAAATTAGTGGTAACATTGAAATAAACAGCAATACCTCTACCGTTGGATTGCTTCTTGATAGTGGAAGTTCTCTAGACGTAAAAGGAGATTCAGGCTTATTTAATTCATGGTATTTAAAATTGAACGGCGACATAGATTTAGATGGAGAATCCCAACTTATACAAACTGAGGATAGCACCTTAGAACCAACCAGTTCTGGGACTTTAGAAAAAGACCAACAAGGTACCGCCGATACTTACACCTACAATTATTGGTCTTCCCCAGTTGGAAAAAGCAATAATTCCACAAACAACAACAGCTATAAAGTAACCAATGTTTTTGCTAATGTCAATTTTTTAAGCTCTGGCTATAATGGCACTTCTTCCCCTGTTGGAATTGCAGATTACTGGATATGGAAATTCAGCAATAAGTTAAGTGATAGTTATGCATCATGGCAACATGTAAGACGATCTGGCACATTGCTGGTTGGTGAAGGATTTACCATGAAAGGTCCAGGAAATGGTGCTATTAGCGATGAACAAAATTATGTACTTAATGGAAAACCTAATAATGGAGATATCAATTTAACCATTAGTGCTGGGAACGATTATCTTGTAGGCAACCCCTATCCTTCTGCCATTGATGCCGTACAATTTATTTTAGATAATGGTGTTACAATTGCTGGTCCGGGATCAACCAACGGCACCTTGTATTTCTGGGAACATTGGGGCGGTGGCTCTCATGTTTTAGGCGAATACCAGGGCGGCTATGCCACCTACTCTTTAGCTGGGGGCGTACCCGCAGCTGCAAAAGGAACTAGTGATCCTGATGTGGCTACTGGTGGAACCGCTACAAAAACCCCTGGGAGATATATTCCTGTGGGTCAAGGCTTTTTTGTGACTGCCGAAACTGGAGGCACTATTAAGTTTAATAATGGTCAACGCGCATTCCAAAAAGAGGGAACCAGCAATTCTGTATTCGTAAAAAATAAAAAATCTAAAAATTCTGGATCTAAAAACACATCAGAGAATGAAGATTCTAGACCAAAAATTCGTTTGGGATTCAACTCCGTAAATACCTTGCACCGACAAATTTTAATTACTGTAGATGAAAATGCTACTCCTGAAGTAGATTGGGGCTATGATTCTAAATATATAGATACACAAGTTGATGATATGTACTGGATGATTAATAATGAAAAGTTTACAATTCAAGCCATTGATACCATTACCGATCAAACAATTATTCCATTAGGCGTTCATACTAAAATAGATGGCTTTAATAATATCACCATTGATAAGTTGGAAAACGTGCCGTCAAACAAGACCATTTATCTGCATGACAAGGAATTGAATGTTTATCATGATTTGAAACAAGGTAAATATGAAACGTATTTAGCTAAAGGGGCACATCTTGATAGATTTGAAATTACGTTTTCGCAATCTCAATCTACTCTAAGCACAGACGACAATGAAAAGACCGATGTTGAAACTTACTATTCAAATAAGAAAAGCAGTATCATCATCAATAATCCTCATTACAAACAAATCGAATCCATAGAAATGTTCAATATTCTTGGGCAGTCGTTGTTCAAATTACCAACCAATTCTAATAATGACCATTTAGAATATAAGGTGCCAAATAATATTTCTGGAAATTACATTATAAAACTAGAAACCGAGTCTGGTATCATCTCTAAGAAAGTATTGATAAAATAGTTGACTTAGTTTTAGTTAGTTATTTGAATCCACTTTTAAACTTAACTTTACTTCAAGTCCTGAATTGACCTTCAGGACTTCTTTATTTCAGCAATTAAGGTTTCCAAAGTTACATTATCTTGCTCACCTTTTAACATATTTTTTAAGGTGTAACTATTAGAACTCATCTCCTCCTCGCCTACTAAAACCACAAATGGAATATTACGCTTATTGGCATGATTCATTTGTTTTTTCATTTTGGAAGCATCAGGATATAATTCAGCATTAATTCCATTTAATCGTAATTGTTTTATCGCTTTTAAACTGAATAACGCTTCTTTATCTCCAAAATTGATGAATAAGACTTCAACATTTTTTGAAACCGTTTCTGGAAACAAATCCAATTCTTCAAGTACTAAATAAATGCGGTCCAATCCAAAACTGATACCAACACCACTCATATTTGGCATTCCAAAAATCCCAGTAAGGTCATCGTAACGACCACCGCCACCAATAGAGCCCATTTTTACGGTTTCTGGAGCTGACACTTCAAAAATAGCACCTGTGTAGTAGTTTAAACCACGAGCAAGTGTAACATCTAATTGCAAGTTTGCAGTAGTTAATCCCAATTCTGAAATAGCATTATCAATAAAAGCCAGTTCTTCAATACCTTTTTTACCTTCTTCGGAAGTCGATAAAATCGTTTTTAAACTGTCTATTTGAGATTCAAAAGAACCTGATAGCGTAAATAAGGGTTGTAATTTTATAATGCCTGCTTCCGAAATACCTTTTGCACGCATTTCTTCTTTAACCTTGTCCTCTCCTATTTTATCAAGTTTATCAAGAGCAACCGTAAAATCGATTAATTTATCAGATGCTCCAATAACTTCAGCAATGCCAGAAAGTATTTTTCTATTGTTTATTTTAATAGTAACACCTTCCAGTTTCAAAGCTGAAAAAACGGTGTCATATAATTGAATAAACTCAACTTCTTGCCATAACGACCCACTTCCAACAACATCTGCATCACATTGGTAAAACTCTCTAAAACGGCCTTTTTGAGGTCTATCGGCACGCCAAACAGGTTGAATTTGATAGCGTTTGAATGGGAATTCTATGTCGTTTTGGTGTTGGACTACGTAACGTGCGAAGGGTACGGTTAGGTCATAGCGGAGGGCTTTTTCTGAAATACTAGATATTAATTTATTTGAATCTTTTTCGGAATATGCTTCTTCATTGGCTTTAGCTAAATAATCCCCAGAATTCAAAATCTTAAAAATCAATCTGTCCCCTTCATCGCCATATTTCCCCATCAAGGTATCAGAGTTTTCAAAACTAGGGGTTTCAATAGGCTGAAATCCAAAAGTTTCAAAAGCACCACGAATGGCATTAAAAATATAGTTTCGCTTAGCGACTTGTTCTGGATTAAAATCTCGAGTGCCTTTTGGTATTGATGGTTTCTGAGCCATTTGTGGTGGTGTGGTGTGTTTTTAGGTTTAATAGATTCCGTCCCGATAATTATCGGGACGGAATGACAAAAATAAATAATGCTAGTGTCATTGCGAGGGTTTTAGTTAGAAAAAATTGGTCTGGTTTAAATTTTCAAAACAGACGCATTTTGGCTAAAGCCTTATTGGGGTTTAATTTGTTTTCCTCCTGCTGAAGCAGGAGGCTATTGAATAAAAATTGAATAAAAGGGCAACAGGATTGAAATTAATTAATCACCTTAAATTGAATTGGGGCTTAACCCATTCAATAAAATTGTGCTGAAGCAGGAGGCTATTGAATAAAAATTGAATAAAAGGGCAACAGGATTGAAATTAATTAATCACTTTAAATTGGATTGGGTTTTAACCCATTCAATAAAATTTTGCAGTTCAATATGGGCTTTAGCCAAAAAATACAGTTCCTTAATGTCTTTCTACTTCACAATCTTAGCAAAATACCGATACAAATCGCCTTTTGTAATCGAAGCACCTTGCTCAATCATTTTAAATTTATCAAGATTCTTATCTTCTGTATATTTCTTATCAGCTTGTAAAAACTCAACCCTATCATCCATTAAGTTTTCTCGCAACCAATTATAGCCTTCTTTTGTAGTAATATCAATAGAATCATTTTTAACATTTATAACAATAGCATGCATATTTTCTTCATCTAAATGAAACAAATACATGTGTTGTGGTGCAAAATGCTCTAAATATTGGGCTTGATTTAAAACGCCTTCCCAAATTAAATCGCTGAAAACATCTAATTCCAGTTCGGCTAAATCTGGTTTATTGGCTTTTAAATTGGCCCACTCATCAGCAGTAATAGACTGTGTTGCCAAAAAGTTGATAAACTCTCTGTGCAGTTCTTCAAATTGTTCTTTTGTAAGTCTGGCGTACTTCATAAACCAAAATTAAGTTTTTTAAAAATGAATTTAACAAAAAAACCGTTTAGAAATAGATCCAAACGGTTTCGATAAAATGTATAATTTAAAATTATGCTTGTGCAATAACTTCAAATTCTAAATCAACTGATACTTCTCTGTGTAAACGTACTACAGCAGCATATCTACCTAAACGCTTAACAGTAGTTACTGTTATGAATTTTTTATCTATTGATTGTCCTTCTTTTTCTAAAGCTGCAGCAACATCAATGTTGTTTACAGATCCAAATAATTTGTCACCAGTACCAACTTTAGCAGGTATTTTAATTTCTAGTGCTTTAATTGCTTCAGCAATTTTGTTAGCGTCATCAACTATTTTCTTTTCTTTAAAAGCGCGTTGCTTTAAGTTTTCTGCCAAAACTTTTTTAGCAGAAACGGTAGCCAAAATAGCTTGACCTTGAGGAATTAAAAAATTTCTACCATAACCGTTCTTAACCGTTACAACATCGTCTTTAAATCCTAAATTATCAACGTCTTGTTTTAATATAAGTTCCATTGTTATGATTGTTTTATTTTAATAAATCGGCTACATACGGCATTAAAGCTAAATGACGTGCTCTTTTTACGGCAACAGACACTTTTCTTTGATACTTTAATGAGGTACCTGTTAAACGTCTTGGTAAAATTTTACCTTGCTCGTTTACAAATCTTAATAACCAGTCTGCATCTTTATAATCTACATACTTAATACCAGATTTTTTGAAACGACAATACTTCTTTTGTTTGTTAGTTTCTATGTTAAGCGGAGTTAAATACCTGATTTCTCCGTCTTTTTTTGCTTTTGCTTGTTGATCTATAGTTGCCATAATTAAGCTTTTGCTTTTAGTTTTTCTCTTCTTCTCTCTGCCCAAGACACAGCGTGCTTGTCTAATGCTACAGTTAAATAACGCATAAAACGCTCATCACGTCTAAACTCTACTTCTAAAGGCTCAATGACCTCACCATTTACTTGGTATTCAAATAAGTGATAAAACCCACTCTTTTTGTTTTGAATTGGATAAGCTAATTTTTTAAGCCCCCAATTTTCTTTGGATATCATCTTCGCTCCTTGAGAAACAAGAAAATCTTCGTATTTCTTTACTGTCTCCTTTATCTGATCGTCAGATAAAACGGGATTTAAGATGAAAACAGTTTCATAATGATTCATAAAAATCTAATTTATTGTTAAAAATTGGGTGCAAAAATAACTATTTTATTCTATATTACAACACTTTTTAAACACTTAATTAATAGCAGGTTTTAAATGTTAAGAATATGTTAAAAAAGACACTTTAACGATGTTTTTTGGTTTTTAACCGAAAATATCGTACTATTGTCGATATCTTAACCGAAATAATATAAATGTTATGACTTTAAACTGTGTAGTAGTAGATGACTCCGCGATACAAAGGCTTTCAATTGTTAAGCTGGTGGAAAATCATCCGGCTCTAAATTTGATTGCTGAGTATAGTAGTGCGCTCGAAACAAAAAATGGTTTAAATACGCATCAAGTTGACTTAATCTTTTTAGACATTGAAATGCCAGTGCTAAATGGTTTTGAACTTTTAGACGTATTAAACAAAAAACCCCAAATTATCTTTGTAACCGGTAAAACCGAATATGCTTTTAAGGCATTTAATTATGATGCTACCGATTATTTACACAAACCAATTACCAGAGAACGCTTTAACACATCTGTAGAAAAAGCTCTTGAACAGCATAAATTAACTCTGGATTTCCATGAGGAAGAAGGTGAACATATTTTTGTAAAGAGCAACCTTAAAAAACGTAAAGTATATATTAAGGACATTAAATGGATTGAAGCTCTTGGTGATTACGTAAAATTAGTTACCGAAGAAACAAGCTTAGTTGTACTTTCTACAATGAAAGCTTTTGAGGCAGAATTGCCCGAAAACAAATTTTTAAGAATTCACAAATCTTATATTGTTAATCTCGATAAAATAGACAGATTTAACAGTAAGAATGTTGAAGTTGGTGCTTACGAAATTCCTTTAAGTAGAAATAAGAAGACACAACTGGTTGATGCTTTAAATAATATTTAGAAGCATTGATGTAATCCCGACCTTCGTCGGGACTAATTCAATTACGAAATTTGCTTGCAAATTTCTATTTCATTAGAAGTTATCGACATTTAAAATTATTTTAACCGACCGAAAATCTTTTACATTAAAGAAGCTATTATTAATTTTAATAATGGCTTCTTTTGTTTTTGATAAAGATTGTTTCTTCGGAATTTTGATTAAAATATTTTTATAGAATTGATTACGAATTCTTGATACAGGAGGCGATTCTGGTCCCAATACATTATCCCCAAAAACTAATCGTAACGATTTTGCCAACCAAATAGATGCAGTTTCTACGCGATTATAATCCTTATGTTTTAAGGTGATTTTTATCTGCTTGTAAACTGGCGGATATTTATAATTAAACCGATCATCCATCTGTTCCTTGAACATTGCCTCATAATTATTCGAAGACACCTGCTGCAAAATGTTATGAAACGGATTATAGGTCTGCACCAAAACCTTTCCGCGCTTATCGGTTCTTCCTGCTCTACCCGATACTTGCATAATAAGTTGAAAACTACGCTCGTGTGCTCTAAAATCTGGAAAGTTCAACATGTTATCTGCATTCATTACACCAACCAATTTTACATTTCTAAAATCCAAACCTTTGGTCAGCATTTGTGTGCCCACTAAAATACCTACTTCCTGTTGCTCAAAAGCAGTAATTATTTTTTCGTATCCATATTTACCACGGGTGGTATCTAAATCCATACGTGCTACTTTAGTATCAGGAAACAACACCTTTACCTCTTCCTCTATTTGCTCGGTTCCAAAACCTTTATTATCCAATTCCGGACTGCCGCAAGCACTACAGCTTTTTAACATTCCAGTATTATACCCACAATAATGACAACGTAGTTGATCTCTATATTGATGATACGTTAAACTTACATCACAGTTTGGACACTGTGGTGCATGTCCGCAAGTATGACATTCTATGATTGGCGAAAAACCTCTGCGGTTTTGAAACAGAATAATCTGGTTGCCTTCAGCGAGCGTCTCTCTCATTTCTTCAATAAGACTGTCGCTAAAATGCCCTTTCATGAGTTTTCGTTTATGCTTGTCTTTAATATCCACCAGTTCTATTTCTGGCATCAACACATTGTTAAAACGATGGTTCAGCTCAACAAAACCATAACGTTGTTGTTGCGCATTAAAGTAACTTTCTAAACTGGGCGTTGCAGAACCCAACAACGCTTTTGCATTGTGCATATGCGCTAAAACTATAGCCGAATCCCTAGCGTGATAACGTGGTGCGGGATCAAATTGTTTGAAGGATTGTTCGTGTTCTTCATCTACTATAATTAATCCTAAATTTTTAAAAGGTAAAAATATTGAGGAACGCGCTCCTAAAACTATTTGCGCTTTTTGGGAATTTGCCAGTACATTATACCAAGCCTCAACACGTTCATGAGATGAATATTTAGAATGAAAGACAGCTACTTTCTCCCCAAAGTAATTTTGCAAACGACCAACCAATTGCGTGGTTAATGCAATTTCTGGTAATAAATACAATACTTGTTTCCCTGAATTTAAAACATCTTCAATAAGCTTTACATAAATTTCGGTTTTTCCAGAGGAAGTTACGCCATGTAATAATGTGGTATGATGTGTTTCAAATTCTGATTTTATCTCTGCCAATGCTTTTTCTTGATATTCGTTTAGTGCTTTTGAATCTTCATTGGCATCACCTGAAAATTCAACGCGATCTTTTTGGATATGATAGTCTTCTAAAACACCTTTTTCAATTAATGCTTTTATAATTGAACTTGAAGCATCACTTTCCGCAGATAAATCAGAAACCTTTACGGGCTTTTTTGTTTTAGCCGAAATAGAAAACAACGTCATCACAACTTCTCGCTGTTTTGGTGCCCTGCTTAATGCTTCCAATAAATTTTGAAGATTTTTTTCTGAAGAAAAATTAGCGTGCAACTTTACATAGCGCACCAACTTTGGCTTATATTTTTCATAAACTTCTTCTTGAACAGAAATGGCATTTTTTTCAATTAATCTTTTAATAACTGGCAGCACCGTTTTTTTATCCAAAATGCTCATTACATCTTGAATTTTTAATGAGGACTGATGGTATAAAGCTTCATACACCAGAAACTCATCATCTTTCAAATCTACATCATTGAGCTGTTCTTTGGTTTTGGTAATTACCGTTTCGCTTTCTAAAATAAAAGCACTTGGTAGAGCAGCCCTCATCACATCGCCCATGGTGCACATGTAATAGTTTGAAATCCATTCCCAGAACTTTAGTTGAATTTCATTTACAAGCGGACTTTCATCTAATATTTGATGGATGTCTTTTGCGTCATAAACCAAAGGTGCTTCATTATGAATTCTATACACTAAACCTGTATAAATTTTTGATTTTCCGAAAGGCACAGAAACACGCATTCCTTTTTTTAAATAATCTGCTTCTGCCGGAGTAATACTATACGTAAATAGTTTTTGAAGAGGTATTGGTATGATAACATCTATAAAATAATCCATAAATCATTAACGCTTTCGTAGTTTATTTATAGATGCATTTAATTCATAACCTAGAAGTAAAATATTAGAATTCATCCACAAATAGAACAGTAATATCAATAGCGCACCAATAGAACCGTAAAGTTTATTGTATTGGCTAAAATTCTCAATATAAATTCCGAATAAATAAGATGTCAATATGATTAAAAGTGTTGTAAACAACGCACCTACCGAGAAAAATTTTGACTCCCTTCCTTCTTTTGTTCCAAAGTAATAAAGTGTAGCAGTAGCTAAGTAAACCATAATTACGAAAAACACGTATTTAGCTATATCGAACCAGAAAACGCCATCGGCATCTACATCATAGCCTCTATTTCTAAAAAACCATAATGCTTCTTCTATCACATAAATTTGAAAATAACCTAATACCGCGATAGTCAATATCAAAAGAAAAGCCAATATCAATGCAATGCCCAATGCAAAAATATATTGTTTAAAAACGTTACGGGTTAGTTGCTCATGATACGAATTTTCAAAACCAGAAAATACTGCATTTACCCCATTTGCCATAAGTGCAATGGACAATATAAAAACTGAAGACAGTAAGCCCCCTCTTTTGGTCTGCTCTATATTTCCAAAAATATTTTCAAAGAAAAAATCGGATGTTGTTGGTGGTAAAAACGATTCTAAAAACTCAAGAAATTCTAATTTAAAACCATCTATGGGTATGTATGGAATAACGATAAGTACGAACAACAAAAAAGGAAATAGTGCCGTAAAAAAACTAAACGCAATGGCACTTGCCCTTGTGGTTACGGCTCCTTTAACAATTCCTGTTGCATATAGTTCTAATAAATCATATAAAGATAAGCCCTCAAGACCAGGTAGTTTGATGTTTTCTAAAAGCCTGACTAAAATATTTACTACAGGAATAGTATCTAATCTGTCGCGGATGGGTTTTGCCATTAATTGCTAATAATTTTCAGGTAGAAGTTATACCATGCAAGTTAAAAAATTAGTAGCATTAACAGCACTATTGTTTGAGAAATAAAATTACAAAAAATAAAAATTCCAAATTCCTGAAAAAGAAATAAGCCTTATTATTTAACCGCTTTTAAACTTAAATCCATATTATGAACCGAATGTGTTAAAGCTCCACAGGAAATATAATTCACACCACACTCAGCATAGTGTCTAACCGTAGTTTCGTTAATGTTTCCAGAAGATTCTGTAAGACACTTATCGCCTATCATTTCAACCGCTTTTTTAGTGTCTTCATAATCAAAATTATCAATCAATATGCGATATATACCATCACTTTGTAAAATCTCTTCAACCTCGGTTAAATCTCTGGCTTCAACCATAATTTGAAGCTCTTTACCAGTTTCGCTAAGATATTTTTTTGTCATATCAATAGCTTTCGTAATACCACCGGCAAAATCAATATGATTGTCTTTTAACATAATCATATCATATAAAGCAAATCTATGATTGTCTCCACCACCTATTTTTACAGCCCATTTTTCTAAAACCCGAATACCTGGAGTTGTTTTGCGCGTATCTAAAATTCTTGTTTTTGTACCTTTAAGCAAATCTACAAACCCTCTTGTTTTGGTTGCAATAGCACTCATGCGCTGCATGGCATTTAAAACTGTTCGTTCTGCTTTTAATATGGATTGAGAGGGGCCTTCAACATAAAGTACGACATCTCCATAAGAAACGGGTGTTCCGTCTTCAATTTTAATCTCAACTCTCAGCTTTTTATCTACAAACTCAAAAACACGTTTTGCAAAAGCTACACCGGCAATAACACCTTTGTCTTTTACCAAAAGTTTTGCTCTCCCTCGGGCATTTTCTGGAATACAGGCCAACGAACTGTGGTCTCCATCGCCAACATCTTCTCTAATAGCATTTTCTATAATAAAAGCTACTTCTTTTTCAAAATATTCTTTGGTTATCATACTAAGAAACTGTTTAAGAATTTGAGCAAAAATAATAAACGGAACGTTAAATTACGAATTTTTTAGTTTTATTGCTTTAAAATATAAATTTCGTAAAAAAGGAAATTGTAATTTTGTAGTATGACGATAAAACTTCTAGTAATTGGCAAAACTGATAATAAGGAACTTATCTCTTTAATTGATACTTATAAAAACAGATTAGGCCATTATATCAATTTTGATTTAGATAGTATTCCAGATCTAAAAAAAACAAAAAACTTAAGTGAAAATGAACAAAAAGTTAAAGAAGGGGAGCTTATTTTGAAAAAATTGGCCCCAGCTGATACGCTAATTCTTTTAGATGAAAATGGGAAGCAATTTGATTCAATCGGTTTTTCGGAATATTTGCAAAGACACATGAATTCTGGAATCAAACAACTTGTTTTTGTAATTGGTGGGCCTTACGGGTTTTCAGACGACGTTTATAAAAAAGCAAAAGGAAAAATAGCATTATCAAAAATGACATTCTCCCATCAAATGATACGCTTATTTTTTATTGAACAACTGTATCGAGGGTTCACTATTTTGAGGAATGAACCTTATCACCATAGGTGAATTAGTTTGCAGTTTGCAGTATTCAGTTTGCAGTTCTTACTCGGATGTGTTAAAAAGTTTGCAGTCGCAGTTGCAGTTTGCAGTTCTTACCCGGATGTGAACATTTTAGTCTTTAGTCTTTAGTTTAAAAAAAAAAGATGGCTGAAAAATTAATTTTTCAGCCATCTTTTTACCTCCGTCATCTGTCTTCTGTCTTCTGTCTTCTGTTATCCGTCCTCTGTCATCCGTCCTCTGTCATCCGTCCTCTGTCATCCGTCATCCGTCTTCCGTCATTTTTTCTTCCTTCATTTTTTTAATGCGTCTTAAACACTTCTTTGCGTTTCTTCAATTGTCTTTCTAAATCGCTTATCGTTTCTCTAACAGATACTTCAAAATTATGTTCGTTTGATGTCGCAAAAATTCTTGGCCCTGGCAAACTCAATTCAATATTACATATTTTCCCAGCGTCATGCTCCTTTCCATCTTGTTTAAAATACACCATGGCACTAATTAAAAACTCATACTTACTAAATAATTTCTCTAATTTTTCCTTTGTAAAAGCTGATAATGTTTCACTTACATCTACACCTACATATTGAAAATTTACTGTCATATTCTATTTATTTTTAATGTTTAAATTCTATTCCAAGATACATACTTTTAGGTCAACTTCAAATAACAAAAACCATAAAAAAATTATAAAATCCCCATAAAGTATTATAATAGTACTTTTGAAAATTAAAACTGCACCATATGCAAATTGTTTTCGCTACACATAATCAAAATAAGCTCAAGGAAATACAAGCTTTACTTCCGCAGCATATAAAATTAATAAGTTTAAAAGCTATTGGTTGTTTTGAGGATATCCCTGAAACACAAAATACCATTGAGGGTAACGCCGTCCAAAAGGCAGTATATGTTAAAACTAATTATGGATACGATTGTTTTGCAGACGATACTGGTTTAGAGGTTGAGACTTTAAACGGAGAACCTGGTGTTTACTCCGCACGTTATGCTGGCGCACAGAGAGATGCAAACGATAACATGGATTTACTACTTCAAAATTTAAAGGATAAAGATAATCGTAACGCACAATTTAAAACCGTAATCGCTTTACAACTTCACAACAAACAATATACATATACCGGTATTTGTAAAGGTAAAATCACGACATTTAAATCTGGAAATCAAGGTTTTGGCTATGACCCCATTTTTAAACCAGGTGGTTACGAGCAAACTTTTGCTGAAATGGATTTAGAGCTGAAAAACAAAATTGGGCATCGCGGAAAAGCCACAAAAAAGCTCATTGAATTCCTAAATAAAATTTCTTAAAAAAATATAAAATCCGTACTGGCTATTTGCCATGATTATATTATTTTTATTCGATGTCTGAAGAAGAAATCGAAAAAGAAAACGCAGCCATCGCCAAAGCTTACAAAGAGTTACTTAAAGTAAGCTACACAAACCTTTCTGATGATGATAAAAAACTCATCAGGAAAGCGTTTGAAGTTGCCTTGGATGCTCATAAAACCCAACGCAGAAAATCTGGGGAAGCCTATCTTTTCCACCCACTTGCTGTTGCCAAAATTGTAGCGCAGGAAATTGGTTTGGACGCCACCTCTATTGCCGCTGCACTTCTTCATGATGTGGTTGAAGATTCTGAAGACTATTCCATTGATGATATTGAACAATTATTTGGCGAAACTGTTGCCAGAATTGTTGACGGACTCACAAAAATTTCTTCTTTAAGCAAGGAACAAGATATGGATGTATCCTTGCAAGCCGAAAATTTCAGAAAAATGCTGTTGACGCTAAATGATGACGTTCGCGTTATCATCATAAAAATAGCCGATAGGTTGCACAACATGCAAACCATGGATGCTATGCGACCTGACAAACAGGTTAAAATAGCATCAGAGACGCTATATATTTACGCACCTTTGGCGCATAGAATTGGGCTCTATAATATAAAAACCGAACTTGAAGATTTAGCGCTTAAATATACTGAGCCTGAAGTTTATACAGATATTCTTCATAAAATAAAAGAGAGCAAAGAAGACCAGGATAAATATATTGAGCAATTTAGTGCGGTAATCAGAAAATCTTTAGATAAAGAGAACTTTGAATACACTATTAAAGGACGTCCTAAATCCATATTTTCAATTCGCAGAAAGATGGTAAAGCAAGGCGTTGCGTTTGATGAGGTATATGATAAATTTGCGATTAGAATTATTTATAAATGCAAAGAGGAAGAAGAAAAGTTTTTAGCTTGGAAAATATATTCTATTGTAACCGATCATTTTAGACCCAACCCTATCCGTCTGCGCGATTGGATTTCTTCGCCTAAAGGAACCGGTTATGAGGCATTGCATATTACGGTTATGGGACCTAAAGGCAATTGGGTTGAAGTGCAAATACGTAGCGAACGCATGAACGAAATTGCCGAAAAAGGCTATGCAGCACATTATAAATATAAGCAAGAAGGCGAAAAAGAAGATAATTTAGAAAGCTGGATAAGCAGGCTACAAGAAGCACTAGAAAACCATGAGATGAATGCGGTAGATTTTGTGGAACAGTTTAAACTCAATCTATATGCCCAAGAAATATTTGTTTTTACACCAAACGGAGAATTAAAATCACTCCCTATAGGCGCTACTTCCCTAGATTTTGCTTTCCATATTCATACTGAGATAGGGATGCATACCCGAGGTACACGAGTGAATGGGAAGTTGGTACCACTAAGTCATGAACTAAAAAGTGGCGATCAAGTGGAAGTTATTACTTCAGAAACCTCAAAACCAAACGCCAACTGGTTAAACTATGCAACTACAGCTCGGGCAAGATCAAAAATTAAATCCGCACTTAGAGAAGACAGAAAAACCATAGGAGAAGAAGGTAAAGAAATTTTAAGACGCAAACTGAAACAACTAAAAATTACACTTAACGAATCTTCGGTCAACGATTTGGTGCGTCATTTTAATCTAAAAACAAGTTTAGATTTATTTTATCGTGTTGGAATTGGCTCTATAGACAATGCCATGCTCAAGGATTTTGCTTCCTCTAGAAGTAATGTCTTAATGAGTTATATTAAAAATAAAATTGCAAGGAAACCAACCATATCTAAAGAAGACATTGAGAAAGATGAAGTTACTTCTAATTATGATTCCTTAGTTTTTGGTAAAGAAGAAGAAAAGCTAGACTATAAATTATCAAATTGTTGTAATCCTATTCCAGGCGATAGTGTTTTTGGATTTTTAACAGTTTCTGAAGGTATTAAAGTACATAAAAAGAATTGCCCTAACGCTTTGAGTTTACAATCCAACTACGCTTACCGCATCATGCAGGCAAAATGGATTGATTCTTCACAGGAAGAATATGCTACTGAAATCGTCATATCTGGAATAGACCATCTTGGATTGGTAAATGACATCACAAAAGTTATTTCTGACAACATGCACGTCAATATGAAAAGCTTGAGTTTTGAGACCGACGATGGTTTGTTTTCAGGAAAAATTAAGGTTGTTGTAAAAAACAAAGCATTATTAAAAAAAATATTGGAGAAACTTAAAAAGATTAATGGTATTGATAAGGTATCGAGAGTGTAATAGTAAAACGACACCCAAATAGTCTAATAATTTATATATCCTTTTGATATAAAAAGCGTAAATTTGTGCCGCAATTATGAGTTCAAATACAGATAGTAAAAATCAAGAGATTGTAAAGAACGTTTTTACCAGCTTTCTTGAAAGTAACGGGCACAGAAAAACGCCTGAACGCTACGCTATACTCCAAGAAATTTACGACAGTAAAGAACATTTTGATATTGAGTCGCTTTACCTTAATATGAAAAATAAAAAGTATAGGGTATCTCGCGCTACACTTTATAATACCATAGAATTGCTTTTAGAATGTAAATTGGTTAGAAAACACCAATTTGGTAAAAACCAAGCACATTACGAAAAATCATATTTTGATAGCCAGCATGACCATGTTATTTTAACCGATACGGGAGAAGTAATCGAGTTTTGCGACCCTAGAATTCAATCTATCAAAAAAACTATAGAAGAAGTATTCGATATTGAAATCAATAACCATTCACTTTATTTTTACGGAAACCGAAAAAAAACCCCTGAAACCGATCAGGATAACTAACTAATTTAATATTTTACAATGGCAGTAGATTTACTACTAGGACTACAATGGGGAGACGAAGGCAAAGGAAAAATTGTTGACGTATTAACTAAAAACTACAATATTATAGCACGTTTTCAAGGCGGACCAAACGCGGGACATACCTTGGTGTTTAATGGAAAAAAACATGTTTTGCACACTATTCCATCAGGGATTTTTCATGATGAAGCTACTAATTTAGTAGGTAATGGTGTAGTTATAGATCCTGTTATTTTTAAAAAAGAATTAGACAAACTTGAAGAACAAGATGTTGATTATAGAAAATCACTTCTAATTTCAAGAAAAGCACATATTATTTTACCAACCCACCGTTTATTGGATGCTGCAAGTGAAGCTTCAAAAGGGAAAGCTAAAATTGGTTCTACCCTAAAAGGAATTGGGCCAACTTATATGGATAAAACCGGTAGAAACGGTATTAGAATTGGTGATTTGGAATTAAGCGATTGGAAAGAACGCTATAGAGCATTGGCCGATAAGCACGAATCTATGATTGCTTATTACAATGTTGAAATTGAATATGATTTAGCAGATTTAGAAGCAGAGTTTTTTGAAGCTGTTAAGGTATTGAAATCTTTGAAGTTTATAGATTCTGAAGAATATGTGTATCAAGCTCAAAAAAGTGGTAAAACAATTTTAGCAGAAGGCGCACAAGGCTCTTTATTAGATATTGATTTTGGAACGTATCCGTTTGTAACTTCAAGTAATACAACTGCAGCTGGAGCTTGTACTGGTTTAGGTGTTGCCCCAAATCAAATTGGTGATGTTTTCGGAATTTTCAAAGCATATACAACACGTGTGGGTTCTGGGCCTTTTCCAACTGAATTATTTGACAAGGATGGAGAAGATATGGCGCGTATTGGTCATGAATTTGGTGCAACTACCGGTCGCCCTAGACGCTGTGGTTGGCTAGATTTAGTGGCACTAAAATATGCCTGTCAGGTAAATGGCGTTACGCAATTAATGATGATGAAAGGCGATGTGCTTTCTGGGTTTAAAACTCTAAAAGTATGTACTGCTTACAACTATAAAGGTGAAACTATCAAGCATTTACCATATAATATTGAACCAGAAAATGTAACTCCAATTTATACTGAATTTAAAGGTTGGAGCGAAGACTTGACAAAAATGTCTGAAGTGTCTCAATTGCCAAAGGAATTGAACGAGTATATTGATTTTCTTGAAAAAGAATTAGAAACCCCAATTACAATTGTTTCGGTTGGCCCCGACAGAAAGCAGACTATTTTTAAGAACTAATAATCTTATGTCTTCAAATAAAAACGCTCCAAGAATCAAAACTCTTGGAGCGTTTTTTATGCTAAATCTTTCCTTGAGTAAACACTAAAAACATAAATATACCATAAGCAACTACTAAAAAAAAGCCTTTAAATCTGCTAATTTGCAAACGATTAGGCAAAAATATAAGTGGAATTAATACTGCTGAAAACCCCAACATCCAAAAAATATCGTTAGACAGTATTTGAGGTTCTGTAACAGGAATTGGTTTGATTAAAGCCGTTAACCCTAAAACCGATGCTATATTAAAAATATTAGAACCTATTAAATTTCCTAACGAAATGGCTTTTTCCTGTTTTGCCGCAGCAATAACAGATGCTGCAAGTTCTGGAACACTAGTTCCAATTGCTATTAGCGACACACCAATTACAGCTTCGCTAACACCAATAGATAATGCAATTTCCTTTGAGCCCTCTACCAACCATTCACTACCAAAATAAAGTGCTGTGGCTCCAATAAGTAACCAAATAGCTATTTTAAAATTCGAAACGGTTGCAAGGTTCTCATCAACCGCTTCAACTACCTTATCCTTTTTTGCACTTCTAATAAGCACAACTAAAAACACAATAAGGCCAATGAAAAGCGCTGCCCCTTCATAAGCCGTTAATACAGTATCATTTTTTAAAAAATAATACAGGGCCAATGAAAAAACCATCATTACAGGCCAATTCAGTTTATAAAATGATTTATCTACTGCAATGGAACCCACCAAAGCTGTAATACCGAGAACCAAACCAATATTGGCAATATTAGAGCCTACAACATTATTAATAGCTATTGCTGGAGAACCAGATAAAGCTGCTTGAAGACTTACTAATAACTCTGGCGCAGAGGTGGCAAATGACACTACCGTCATCCCGATTACCATTTTAGAAATATTGAATTTAAAGGATAATGCTACGGAAGAGCGCACTAAATACTCTCCTCCTATTACCAATAATGCAAAACCTAGAATTACCCAGAGTAAACTCATAAATTTTTTTTTTTTTTTTGCGAAGATAATACAACCATTTACGATTTACGATTTTTGATTTACGAATTTAGAAACTGCATCAAAAACTAAATTAACAGTTACATAACTGTTAATTTAGTTGTATAACTATAAAAATAGTTATAGGTTTGTAATGCGAAAACAATTATAGAGATTTCCTCTCAATAATTATCGGGATTCGAGGAAATGAAAAAAATAATTCTCAATGGAAAAACTAACAAACAAAGAAGAAGAAATCATGCATATTTTATGGAAGTTAGAAAAAGCTTTTGTTAAAGATGTATTAGTAGAAATTAAAGACGCAAAACCTCATTACAATACACTTTCTACCATTATAAGAAATCTGGAAGAGAAGGGTTATGTGGCTTATAATGCCTATGGAAAAACACACCAGTACTACCCTATTGTAAAAAAGGAAGATTATAGAAAGCGTTTTATGAATACGGCTATAAATAATTACTTTAATAATTCTTATAAAAATGTGGTTTCCTTTTTTGCAAAGGAAGAAAAAATTACTGTTGAGGATTTAAAGGACATAATAAAACTCATAGAAAAAGAGCAGTAATCATGGCATACATACTTAAAGCCAGTACCGTAATTATTTTATTCTTTGTTTGTTACAAAGTTTTTTTGCAGAGTGAAACATTCTTTCAGAAAAATAGATGGTTTTTTCTTTCTGGTGTTTTATTTAGCTTTTTGATGCCATTAATTGTTATTCCCATTTATGTAGAGCAACAGCCTTTAAATTTGGATGTATTTTCCATAACCGATAACTCAATAAATTCTGCGAATTCAAAATCATCTTTAGAGTTTTTAGACTACATAACTATTGTTTATTTTGTCGGGTTTGCTTTTTTTATAACACGATTTATACTCCAGATAGTTTCGTTATATAAAATTTTAAGAGGAGATGAATCTATTAAGAAAGATGGTATTACATTTATTAAAACGGAAAAAGAGATCCCTCCGTTTTCATTTTTTAAATGGATTGTTTACAATCCAAATATGTTTCGGGATGATGAGCTCAAACAAATTATTGCGCATGAAAAAGTGCATGTGCAGCAATACCATTCCATTGATATTTTTCTAATTGAAATAGCCTCATTAATATTCTGGTTTAATCCATTTATTTGGTTCTACAGTAAAGCGCTAAAACAAAACTTAGAGTTTATTGCAGATAAACAAGCGGTTACTGCTTTAAACTGTAAAAAAGCATATCAATATACACTACTTAAATCTGCTGTGCCCCATCATAATATATCCTTGCGCAATAATTTTTATAATTCATTAATCAAAAAACGAATCATCATGTTACACAAATCAAAATCAAAAAGAGTGAACCAATTAAAATTGTTAATAATACTTCCGCTGGTGACATTATTTTTAATGGCTTTTAACACCAAAGAGACGCTTATAGAACCAAAACCTTTGGAAGTAATTATAACTCAAGACAAAAACCCAATATACATGGTGGATGGCAAAGAGATTACAAAAGAAGAAGCTGAAAAAATCCCGAAGGAAAACATAGAAGCAATACATGTTTTAAAAGGAGAAAAAGCTATTGAAAAATACGGAGACAACGGAAAAAATGGTGTTATAGAAATAACTTTAAAGACAAAAAATGAAAAGCCCGAAGCGAAAAGTCCTTGGAAAACTCAAATCGGGGTAACATCAACCGATGATAAAAATCATACGCTTCATAAAGACGCCCTGTACATTCTAGACGGAAAAGAAAGTTCTGTAGATATATTAAAAGATATAAAACCAGACAAAATAGAAAGTATAAATGTTTTAAAAGGAGCATCTGCCATTGAAAAATATGGAGATAAAGGAAAAGATGGCGTTGTAGAAATAACAACCAAAAAGACAAATTAAACCTACTAAAAACACAATGTTCAAAGGCACTCTAAAAGGAGTGTCTTTTTTTGTGTATAAAGTTTAAAAAAAAGACGAAATCGACAAATAGTTTCATTTTTTTATGAAAACGCCCTTGGTTTTTAAAAATTGGACTAAAAACCACCTACAATTATTTCATATTTAAACAACATACATCTATTTAAATTACATTTTACCACACAAAACAAGACAGTCACATAAATACCGAAATCAATTCCTCTTTTTTACTTACAAATCCCTATTCAACTGCATCGATTTCTATCAAAACATTTGGTAAACATATTGGCAAATATATATCTTCAAAAAATAGTGATATTATTAACCCTTTAAAACCTAAAAACATGATGACACTTGCCAAATTTGTAATTGATTTAATTCTTGTTATTATAGCAATGATTTAATCCAAAAAACCTGTAAAGCTTAGTCTAGAATAAGTTTTACTATTTTTGTAAAAACAGTTACAAATTCGTGAAAAAGCATGTTTTCAAATTTTTAGCGAGAGTTAATAAAATTATACTTCCTAGTTATTCTAAGCAAAAACTAGATTTAGCCAAAGCCAGCAAACTACAAATGGCAATAATTGGTTGGCGCTATTATATTACAAAAAATGCCTTGAACTAACATTTTAAGTAATTATTTGGTTTCCTCTTAATCCAGTTTTCTTTTTATTCTATTTTTATAGGTATATTTGAGATACTAGTCTCTTATAAATAAATCTCCTTTTGAACTTAAAAAAACACTATAGCACTGTATTAGTTTGCATCATCTTTTTATGCGGACTTCTAAATATGTATTCCCAAAACACAAAAAATGATGCTTTCTTTGAGCATTTAGGAACTTCGGACGGTTTATCGCAAAACGATGTTAATTGTATCTACCAAGACAATCTTGGTTTTATGTGGTTTGGCACCCATGACGGACTTAATAAATATGATGGCTACAATTTCACGGTTTACAACCCAGATCCAAACAACCCAAAAAGCATAAATAGTAATTTAATTTTTGCGTTAGACGGAGACGAGCAAGGGAACTTATGGATAGGTACTTCCGGAAAAGGGGTAAATTACTTCAACAGAAAAACAGAAACTTTTACGCATTATGTTAATAACCCCGAAGACCCTAACAGTCTGAACGGTAATGATGTTCAAGATATATTGGTTGATTCCAAAAACCGCATTTGGGTCATAACAACACAAGGATTAAATGTGGCTGATTTAAATAATGAACCCGTATCCTTCAAGCATTTTAATTTTAACAAACTAGAATCTCAACTGAATAACGTACTAAGTGTATTTGAAGACAGCAAGGGTAAAGTATATGTGGGCACCACCAAAGGTTTATATGAATTAATAGAAGAAAATAATAATTTACCAGATACTTTAAAGTTGGTTAGTTCAGACAACTTTATGGTTAGAAGTATTAGTGAAATAGAAAATGGCATTCTGTTACTAGCTATTTATAATGGTTTTTTCACATACAACCCTAATGCTAAATCCAATACACTAAAACGCGCTTTTAATAGTAACACCTCCACTCCTTTTAATAGTGTTCGTATTGAAGGAAACACGGTTTGGGCAGGTTCAGATTCGGGTTTGTTCAAATTTCAAACTACCAATTCTTTTAAAAACCTTAAACTGGTAGATAAATATGTTTATCATCCTCAAGAAAAAAATTCTTTAAGTAAAAATATTATAAAATCTTTATATAGGGATAAAACCGGAATTTTATGGATTGGGACAAATGGCGGTGGGATAAACAAACTAGATCCCACTAGAAAACCATTTTTGCATATTAAAAGTAGCCTAAACCCAGCTAGTTTAAGTTATGACAAAATTAGATCGATCTACGAAGACAGCCCTGGAAATTTATGGGTTGGAACTGAGGGGGGTGATCTAAACATGTTACCAAAACAAGAAAACAGTAATTCCTACTTAGGTTTTAAGAAATTTGACTACATCCAAAAAACCTTTGCGATAACCGAAGTTCAAAAAAAGGACAAAAAAATACTTTTGGTTGGTGGAGAGAACTATTCGGCACTTTTACAGCTAGATATAACCGATATAAACAACATAAAACAAATCGATTACTTTGATTTTAGTTCAATTACAGGAAGTGTTTTTTCAATTTTAGAAGATAGCAACAAAAACCTTTGGATAGGCACTTATAATAAAGGCATAAACAGATGGCTTTTTGATAAAACCTCGAATACTTACAAAAAGGATTATTTGTCTCATAATGAGAGGGATTATTTAAGTATTCCCAGTAATATCATTAGAAATATCAAAGAAGATAAAGATGGTAATATTTGGTTTGCCACAGGAAAAGGGCTTTCTATGTTGCCCAAAAATGAAATTTCTAAGGAAAACCCAAAATTCGAAACTTTCAAGTACAACCCTGATGATAAAAACAGTATAAGTCACGACTATATTTTAGAGTTATTTGAAGATAGTAAAGGAATACTTTGGATAGGCACTTTTGGTGGAGGCGTTAATAAGTACATTCCTCCTATTGGAAAAGCGCCACCTAAATTTATGGCATATAAAGAAAAGGATGGTTTACCAAATAATGTGGTAAAAGGAATTCTTGAAGATGACAATGGAAATCTTTGGATTTCCACAAACAAAGGGCTTTCAAAATTTGACCCTGACAATGAAACTTTTAAAAATTATGATGTTAATGATGGTTTACAGGACAATGAATTTCAGGAATTGGCACGGTTAAAACGAAAAAATGGAGATTTAATTTTTGGTGGAACAAATGGATTTAATGTTTTTAACCCTTCAGAAATAAGAGATAATCCTATAGAAGCTGAAACTATAATTACCAAGTTTTCGGTATTTAACAAACCTGTCCATGTTGGCGATACCTTAAATAACAGGGTGATATTAAAACATCCAATAAGCCAAACAGATCACATAAAACTAAAATACAAAGAGAATAGCTTTTCTTTCGAGTTCGCAGGTTTGCACTATTCTGCACCAGAAAAAAACAACTTTCTTTACATGCTAGAAGGCTTTGATAAAGATTGGATTTACACAAATTCAAAAAAGCGTTTTGCTACCTATACCAATTTATCTCCTGCAACATATACCCTTAAAGTTAAAGCTTCCAATAACGATAATGTTTGGGATTCAACCCCTTCACTATTAAAAATTACGGTCGCACCACCGTACTATTTAACTAATTTTGCATTTTTGGTTTACAGCTTAATTTTATTAGGGCTCTTATTATTATACCGAAGGTTTACCATAATTAAAACCACTAAAAAGCATGCTTTAGAGCTTGAGCATCTTGAAAAAGAAAAGAACAATGAACTTCAAAGAATAAAGCTTGAGTTTTTTACAAACATTACCCATGAGTTTACCACACCGTTAACATTAATTAAAGGACCACTAAATTTTTTACAAAAACAAGGTGATAATCTTGAAAACGAGGTTAAGCAAGAGCAGTACAAGCTCATGCAGAAAAATACCGATTATCTTTTAAGGCTTATTTCTCAACTCTTGGATTTCAGAAAAATCAATCAGGGAAAAATGCGCTTGGTAATGCGCAATAGCAACATCGTTAATTTTATAAAAGAAGTTAGCGAGCCTTTTCAATTTATGGCAAGAAAGCAGCATATAGCCTTTAATGTAGAAGCATCGAATAATAATCTCAAATCTTGGTTTGATCATGATTCCGTAGAAAAAATAATGAATAACCTATTGTCAAATGCTTTCAAATTTACTCCCGAAAGTGGCATCATCAATGTTAGTATTTCTGAAATAGAAGGCTCAAAAAACCTGAATCTAGAAAACGATTTAAGCTATATAGAGATTAAGGTAAAAGATACTGGTGCCGGCATGGACGAAGTGAAAGTTTCTAATATTTTTAAACGTTTTTTTTCAGAAAAAAATAAAGATAAAAAGAATTCTGAAGGCATGGGAATTGGTTTAGCCTTTGTTGAAAGTTTAGTCCTATTGCATCAAGGTTCTATTAAAGTGGACAGTAAGGTTAACCAAGGCACTACATTTACCGTAAGATTGCCCAAAGCAAAAAAAGCTTATACCAATATACCTGAAATTACCTGTAAAGATGTTTCTGAAAGTGATTTCCATGTGCGCTCTTCAGAATCAGACTCCATGGCAATCGGTATTAATGATGACATTGTTGACGAAAGTCTTTCTAAGGAGAGTAGCGAAACCCCAACCCTTTTGGTGGTTGATGATAACGAAGATATTAGAATTTTTATTAAGCAGGCACTTAAAACAAAATACACGATTTATACTGCAGAAAATGGCGCTGATGCCATTGAACTATTACAAAATATAAACCCGAAAATCATAATTACCGATATTATGATGCCTATTATGGATGGTATAGAATTTTGTAAACACATAAAAAGCAAGAAAGAAACGAGCCATATTCCTGTGGTAATGCTAACCGCAAAATTATCTCAAGAAAATGAAATAATTGGTTTAAAAATTGGTGCCGATGCTTACATCAGAAAACCTTTTGATATTGAATTATTAGAGCTGAAACTTTCAAATATTTTAAAACATCGCCAAAAATTAAGAGACAAATTTAATCTTGACATCACATTACAGCCAAAGGAAATTACTGTGACATCTATTGATGAACGCTTTTTAAATCAAGCGATTGAAATTGTAGAGAAACACATGATGAATACCGATTTTAACGTAGAAATGATGGTTAAGGAGATGGGATTTAGTAGAACAAATCTTTACAAAAAATTTAAAGAAATAACCGGGCTATCTTCTAGTGAATTTATTAGAAATATTCGTCTTAAACGTGCCGTTCAGCTATTTGAACAAAGTGATTTTTCTGTAAAAGAAATCATGTATATGACAGGGTTTAACACCTCATCATACTTTGCAAAATGCTTTAAAAAACAATTTGGAGTAAAACCAAGTGAATATGTAAGGCAAAAGAAAACTAAATCTTAATATAAACTACCTCGAAGCAAGCTCACGAGGTATTATCCCGAAATTTCGGGACAAAAAAACAAACACTAAATTCCAAAAAAATTAATGAACTCCTGTTTTAACTTTACTATCTCGGGTTTTATTATATTTTTCGAATAAACTATTTACTTTATCTGCGTATGAAGCATTTTTAATCAAATTATCCTTTTCATTTTCTTGAGGATTTTCATTTAAATTAAATAAAGCAATTGGTTTTCTAAGTGTATCCGTTTTATCCTTTTTATCACATTGAATAATGAGTTTCCAACCGTTTTCTGTTATCATGGTTTCCTTACCAGTACCACTTTGAGTGATTAAAAAATCATGGGGGATTAATGAATTATCTCCTAACAAAATTGGTAATAAGCTAGAAGAATCCATAGCATTATTCCCTTCAATTTTTTGATGCGTTACATCTGCCAATGTTGCCATTACGTCTATCCCCAATACAGGCGTATTGGAAATTATATTCCCTTTTATTTTATTTGGCCACCAGGCTATAAAAGGCACCCTTGTTCCGCCTTCGTATGGCTGGTTCTTTCCACCTCTGTAAATACTTGATGATTTATGTCCAGAATTCAAGGTTTCTTTTACCAATAACCCTCCGTTATCTGACGTGAAAATAATTAATGTGTTATCGTAAACCCCTTGTTTTTTCAATGTTTGAATTAGCATTTCTAACTGAATATCCAACTCTTTAACCATATCCAAATGATTAGAAGGTGTTGTTCCTGCTATTTTAATGCCATTCAATTCTTTTGAGGGCGTATGCGGTTTGTGTACTGCCTGAGAACAATAATACATAAAGAACGGGGTTTCCTTTTTGCTATTTCGTTCAATAAAACCAACGGCTTTATCAACCAATAATTTACCGGCATTAAAAGAATTCCAATGACTATCGCCTAAGCCCGCTTTTTTATCTAATTTAAACCCAAGAGCTTTGGTATATTCCTGAGTAATAAGAATTATTTCTGAATCTTCTTTTAATGGTTTCATGATGCCATTTTCATAAACGGCATAAGGCTCTGCCTGGATTCCTGCTGGGTACATGTAACTATAATCAAATCCATTCTGCGCAGGCCCTTTATCGATAACTTTAGAAATATCAACATCTAACTCATGTTCCTTTCTAGGACTTCTATAAACTTTATTAGGATCATCTTTTCTACCGAAATCCATACCGAATCCCCATTTACCAAAAAAAGACGTTTTATAGCCTGCGTTTTTCATTAGTTTACCTAAAGTAAGCTGATTGGGTTCAATTGGAGATGGTTGGTAAGCACCCCAAACGCCCCAAGGCGCATAACTTCTATAACAATGGTTTCCCGTCATGATTGCATAGCGCGTTGGTGCGCATAATGCAGCGGGTGAATGTGCATCTGTAAAAATAATACCTTCTTTTACGAGTTTATCGAGTGTAGGTGTTTCTACAATTATGTTATCTGAATGTAATCTTCTATAATGAGACACATCACCAGTACCAATATCATCTGCAAGTATTACAATTACGTTTGGTCTATCTTGAGCAAATACACTAGAGACGCATAACATAAATAATAAATTAAAAGCAATTTGTAAATCTTTGGGTTTCATATTTCAATCTTACTTAAAATTCATTATTTAAAAAACTATTGAGTTTTAAATTCAAAAACTTGAGATTTAGATGTATTTCCAGCAGCATCTTTAGTAATTACTCTCCAGTAATATGTGGTATTCGCAGTTAATGAGATATTACTAATTTTATTCGCAGTTTCATTTGCTTGCTGTAGTTTTGTTGGAGGATTGGCGGTATCTAAATACACATCGTATGCTGCTATATCATTATCTATATCACTACCAGTCCACTCTAAAGACACCGTTGTATTTGTTGTTGCTCCTATATTTGGGCTTACAACTTCAGCTGGAAAAGGAGCATAGTTACTAACGCCCTCGCCTGCATTATAAAACTTCCAAGTCTCGCTTGTGGCCGTGGTAGTAGTATTGCTTGCTTTTGATACCACATGCCAAGAATATGGCACACCTCTTAGGAGTTTAATACTCGTTATTACATCGTTGGTAGTGTTTTCTTCTGTAGTATTGGTATCTAGGTTTTTTATAACCAATGTGTAACTTGTGGCATTATCTGCTTTAGACCACTCAAACCTTACATTGCTTTCTGTATCTGAAACTATGTTGCCTTGTTTACACTCTTCGTCTTTTGTTGGCGATATTAAGCTTGTAGCCTCTGGCGGTAGAATTTTATCTCCTCCATCTCCAGACGAATCGCCTCCACTACAACTAAATAGCACTATGGTTAATGCTAGAATCCCTGTGTATATATAATGTCTTGACATAGTTTTTTTATTTTGAAATTTTTAAAGCTTTTATTTTTTTAGAAACTCCTTTCGTTTCGACTGAAATGATGTACAACCCTTCTTTTAAAAAGTTTGTATCTAAGTCTATTTGATGATTTATTGGGTCATGCACTTTATCATAAACCAAAGCACCTAAAGTGTTGTATATTTTTAATGCTGCTGAATCTTCCAATCCTAAATCTATGGTTAGATGATTTGTAAACGGATTTGGATGACCTACAATTTCGTTAAAAAACAAGTTATCTTCAAATTTACCTTGACAGTCTTTTTCTCCTTTAATTTTAATGCTGTTACTTCCTGTTTTCAAATACAATTCGATGGAAGCATCTGTGGTTGAAAACTGTTCGCCATTAAATTCTATACTATAACTGCTACTTCCTTCTAAGCTATATGTAACACTTTTTGTATTTGTGTTTAGCTTACCTGAAACAGATAAACTTTCTGGTTCAGAAATAACCACTTCATATTCCGTTTTTACATCAGGATTTGTTGGAGAGCTGATTACAACCGTATAAGTGCCCGAAGCTAAACCTGTGATATCATAACTACTGGAAAAACTATTGGTATCGTTTAAACCGTTACCAGTTATTGTAACATTAAAAGGACCAGCCGCTAATGGGTTTACCGTAATAACGCCATTAGTTTGACCAGGACATGAGTTACTAGTACTTTGCACAGAGGCTAAAGCTCCAATATCTGGAGCATTATCATACAATTCCACAGATAATATTAAAGAACTGACCCTTCCGCCAGAATCTGGAAAAGTGACACTCACAGTATTTGATTCCTGTAAAAGTCCTGCTGAAAATGGTATTTCTATCATTCCGAAAAAATCATCTCTATTCGCCTGATCGTAGCCTTTATAGTTATCAGGAACTTCAATAGTATTACCATTCACTTTTACTATTGGTTTCTTAGAAACGTTGTGTTTTCTACCAATACTCATTCTGAGGGTAGCAAAACCATTACCTGTTGAAATAGTGTTAAAACTATAAAGCAACTGTGAGTTTGCTACTATAGCTTGTAAATGATCCTTAGTATAGTATTTTTTCTGCCTTAACGCGTTATCGAAAGTTATGGGGTCGGTAAATGTATATTCCAACAAGGCTGTTTCACCTTTAATCAATGCTATAGCATTGGGAGCAGTAGTCACAGTTTCTATGGACATGTTTGGCATCACCTGAGGATAAATTTTAAGCGTTTTTATCTTCACATCTACTAAACCAGTTACATTAGACAACATGGTCAAGTTTGCTGTTTGTGTAGTATCATCTAAATTATTTAAAGCTACAAATAGTTTATTGTTATCAACAAATGCTTGAACCTGTACATCTGGATGATCACTTTTAATCATAACGCGTTTTCCATTCACATCTTTCCAAAGTTCGTAAAAATGAATTCTTGGCGTATATTCCCAACCCGCAGGAGTTGGCTCGCCAATATTTGTAGGTTTAAAAAGTACTGCTTGATAAGGTTGATAATTGTTTGCTGCTGTAATATGCCACGTCGCTTTTCCAGTAATAAAAGGAATAGAATTCACTAACTTATCTTCTCTTTCCAATAAATTAAATAATATATGGTTTATGGATTGTACCGTTTGCACACTGGCAATATCGCTATAATCATCTCCATATCCTTCTTCAATTGCCCCATATTCCGTAATGGCATGTGGCTTAATGGCGTCCCATTTTACATAACTATAATTTTCAATTAAATCGAGAATGGCTTCGGAATTACTTCCAGAACGTTTTGAGTCTTGTCCAGTAACATTAATCCCATCATATAAATGCGTTGAAAAAGCAAACATGTTTTCACCAGCATTATCCATGAACATTTTCATATTGTCATTCCAATGTCCAAAATCATCACGCTCCATAGAAGGCCATGCACTAGAATAGCCAAGAACCTTCATATTATCTAATGCAGGGGTTTCATGGATACGTTTTGCTACTTCGTCATATAATTTTGTCATTTGCAATTTTATTCTATTATTCTCAGAAATACTCCATGGCCCTGAGTAAAAATCCTTGGCATGCACAAAAGGCTCGTTCATGACCTCAAAGAATTCGTTTCTGCCATTCTGATCTACAAAGTCCTTGAAATACTCCACCGCCCAATTACCTGCGGTTGTTATATCTAAGCCGTCTAAAAATACATTTCCTGGATGCTCGGTAGCTACAAAACCATTTTTTACAGCTCTTAAATCCTCATTTCCATTTTTGTAAGCGGGATATACTCCTACAGATCCTGTTTGGTTTTTCGCAAAATTATAAGGTCCCCAAAAGTTTCTACCTCCGGTAACGTTATAATCCGTTCGAAATGTATTGGATTCAGTATCGCTTGCCACATCATGTACAGAAAAAAATTTGGTTCTGTCCAATTCTGAAACCTCACCAAGGAAGCGCTGGCAATTAGGATCTATTTTTACAGTTACATCTTGAGCCATTGTCATGAACCCAAAAGATAAGAAAGCAAAAATGAGACTGATTTCTTTCGAAAAATACAACGATTTTATCATAAAAGTTTAATTTAAGTGCTTTTAAGAGTAAAATTAATTGCAAAGTGGGCGGAAATAACAACCAAATGTTTTTAGTTGGACAACGAATGGTTAGAATGTGAACTTATACCAATATGGTATTGTTTTTATGTGTCGGACAACTTTTTATGAAATGAAAAAAAGACATTATTCTTTTACCAATTTATAAGCAAAATTAGTATCTATTTTTAAAAGATAAATACCTTTGCTTAAACCAGAAATGTCAACTGTAGATTGAGCGGTCTCAAACCGTTTAACTTCTTGACCTAATAGATTAAAAATTGATATGGTTTGAAATTCCTTTAAGCCAGAAATATGAATAACACCCTCCGTTGGATTAGGGTGAATAACATATTTAGAGTTTTGATTTTCTTCTGAAACTTTCCCACTAAAATATTTAACACCAAAATTGAAGGCATCAATCCCTATTTTTTCGCCAATTAACCGTCCTGGAATATCATCGGCAGGTGGATGAATACCACCCCAAATTCGTGACAAGCTACATTGGTCTGATGCATCTCTATAAGTTGCCCATTGCAGTTTCACATCAACACTTGGGCCTTCTTCAAAAACTAAAAATTCATTTTTTCTTGCGATAAACTCCCCGTAGCCCCCTGGAAAATAGGCATCTCCTGTTAAAAGCGTCATTACTTCAGCAGCAGCTCTAGAATATGTTGAATGCCCCGAAACATAACCCGCAAATGGAGGTGTTACAAAACTAGGCCGTTGGTATGGCCACCAGTTTTCGGCTAAAATCCAATCAACACCAGCATTATCTGTTTCGGTATCACTAATATAATCATGCCCTCGCCAAGTGTATAATTTAATTTTCCCTATGTGCTCTCTTTGTCTGCCTTCAAGTGGGTCTCCTGATGCTACAATTTCTATGAAACCATCTGCTAAAGGCATACCTGCAATGTTATAATTGTCAAGAGAACTATCAGAACTTTGCCCTAAACCAGCCATATATCTAATTGCCGAAATTGGTCGGATATAATCGTACCAACCTTTGATACTCCATGCAGAAATAGCTGCATCATGCATGGCGCCACCTAAAATAAAATAAGATTTAACATCCCATTCCAAAGGATTTAGATCTTCTCCCTTTCCTTCTAATTTCTTTACTAACAAATCACTATCGCTAACGTAATTTAACAATGCAAACCAATGTCCCGGTGGCGTTTCAGAATCTGGCCCGTCTGCCCAAAACTCAGCTAAAACCCTTGTATAATCACCTCTTGGAATAATTTGTTCTTCATAAGGTGCATTGGTATAAGGATTTACAGTATGCCCTTTACCAATATCTCCACCTTCAAAATACTTATAGAAACTTGAGTAATCCTCAAAACCAGAGGGTAAATTTGAAATATCAATATTCCCTATAGACTTTGGAGATATATCCCATAACACATTATCTGTTGGGTCTAAATGCGCTCCCCATACCGATACCATAGAAAACCCCCATTTATAAGATTCACTTGAACCATCATTAACGTTCATATTTAAATAAGGAGGTGCTTTTGGATCGTGATAGACACCATAATTATTGCCATCTCTATTGAAGGTGTTTTTAACTTCATCTGTTAAGGAAAAAGGAGTTACTGCCCCCCACTCAGGGCTTAAAAAGTCTGGTTTTGAACCTAAAATTAAATTTCCACTTTGATCTATAAACTGCTTTAAAGCTAATGGCTGCCAACGATTGGGATTTGTTAAACTTGAGTTCCCTCTATTAAACGGAAATAGAGCCTCATTAACGGGTTGGTAGAACGCGTTACCGTAACCAGAGGACTCTCTTGCGCCGTCTGAATTACCAAACTCAATAATGGTTTTAGCAATAAAATTGCCTAAAGCTGCCGCATTTCCTTCTGAATAATCTGTAGATAAAAAATTAATATCGTACTCAAATTCATCCATTAAAAAATCAAATAATTTCTGGGATTCTTCAATATTTGGAGAGTTTTTAAACCTATGGGATAGCAAACGGTATGCTGCGTAGCTCATTGTTTTTGCTCTTGCAATTTGCTTGTCTTCAGTTGTTTTAAATTTATCTATAGTAGCATCAACTAAATACGTTTTGGCATTATCATCATACATTGCCCAAGCATCATATAACGCAATGCTTGTATGAAACAAATTTCTGGCATGTACTGTTGGTCTTGCAAAATCCCCTCGAATAGCATTCAATAAAGCCTCATTCCATAAGCGCGCCATAGAATGTTCTTCAGATAATTTTGAAACAGACAAATTAACCTGTAAAGTTATTGCTTCACTCGAACACTCGGGATTGGTTTCTTTAACTATTATTTCTCCTATAGTAGCAACACCCCATTTTACGGAAATAGTATTTGTATTTTGTCCTTGAATGATGTCTCCTCCAGATACAGACCAATTATAAACACTACCGCTTGAAGATGACTCATAACTATATGTTTCAGTATTTAAAAATCCTGAAGTTTTAGAGCCAGTAATTGCACCGGAAGTCAGATATTCACAAGAGTTATCTTCAATGGTTGCCAACGGATTGTAGGAGCATGATAATGGATCTGTACATCCTGTTAGTTTTTCAACTACAGGAATTTCATGAACCTTAAACCCATTATTTTCAGTAAACAGTATAGATTGATTGGCAGTAAAATCGGTATAGGTTTCTATAATACCTGATGGCCATTTAATTTTTACTTCTGAAATTTCATTAGTGGAATCTAAACCAAAATGAAGGGGTTTTAAACTTTGAGACAAATGGGTTATGGATGCATTGTAACGGTGTTGTGTTCCCATATTTGTAGTCACAGAGACTATTGCGCCTATGGCATCTCTATTGGAAACCGTGCCTTGCAGAGCTACCTTAAACCAATTTAAATTCTCATCGGAATCAGCGGTTTTATTTTCATAAAAAATAGATGCTTTATCGCTATTGCTCACAAATAAATCTAAATCGCCATCATTATCATAGTCAAACGCTACTGGTGTTACACTTGTTGCTACATCAAATAAACTAGCACTAAATGTTGCATCTGTAAAAATAGCTTGTCCTTGTGCATGCTGGTTTTTAAAGTAATAGTTTCTTTCTTGAACAGGCGTATTTTCTTTGTAACCATTGGTAACAAATAAATCTTCGTCACCGTCTAAATCAAAATCGGCAAAAATAGTGCCCCAAGCCCAACCAGTATTTAGTACATCATATGAACCTGCCAAATCCCTAAATGTATTATCGCCTTTATTTGTTAATAACACATTTTTATTGATGGTCGTTATATAGAAATCAAAGAAGCCATCGTTATTGATGTCGCCAATAGCCAATCCCATATCTTCACCAACATGATCCATACCATATAGGCCTGATTGTTCCACAAAGCCCATCCCGTTTTGGTTGATAAAGGTTTCGTTATGATCTTCAAAATCCTGTGTGACGTACAAATCCATCCATCCATCTTGATTAAAATCGAATGGTATGCTTGTGTAGGTACTTTTTCGGGCATTTGAAAAGTAGTCAGAGGCCGCATTTCTAAATGTGCCATTGCCATTATTGATATAGAAATTATTATAATCGCAACTGTCCCAATCTGAAATATAAATATCCAAAAAACCATCGTTATTAGCATCAAACCATGTTGCCCCTGTATTTGAGCAGTTATTTACCTTTTGAATACCAACGGCATCCGTTACATCGCTAAACGTGCCATCGCCGTTATTATGAAATAATTGCACCTTGGTTGTGTATGTAAAAAAAATATCAGGAAACCCATCATTATCATAATCGCCCCAAGCCACACCATTTTTAAAACCATCTGTGGCAGAATCTTCGATAGAAACCTCATCTTCAAAAAGAAGGTTTACCAGTTTAGATTCTTGAGTAACATCAGTAAATGTGCCGTTACTATTATTTCTAAAAAGCCTACTTTTCGAATATGCCTTAAATTCTGAATCTCTAAGCTTGGCAACAACAAAAATGTCTAAATCCAAATCGCCATCATAATCTGCGACTGCTGCTCCATTATTTTGGTCAAGACTACTAAAACCTACAATAGTCTCGCTACGCTGAAAATTTTGGGCAACACTAGCTGTAAACACATTGAAAAACAGCGATGCATTTAAAAAAAATAAAAAATAGTGTTTTGGAGTATTAGGCATTTCAGCTTAAAAAAATGTTAAAAAAGTAACTGTTTCTATTTCTTGATACAAAGATATAAGGTAAAAAAGCCTGTTTGAAAATCAAACAGGCTTTTTATTAAAATTATGATATAAAAATGACTAAAATCTATCTTTCGTCAGTTATTAAAATTTTAATATCATCAAAGTATAAAACGCCTTGACCGTTATGTCTAATATATATTTCATAGAAATCAGCTGTCTCTGCTGCAGTATATCTTCCACCAGGACTCACAGTTACCCAAGTATCTGCTGGAGCATCTTTAACAGTATTGTTCCAAAACTGCACTACGGTGCCACCACCATCTTTAGCAATCCAAGGCCCATTCATATTTATAGCAGCACCTGCTACCTTATATATTTTATATTCCATTTGGTATTTAACACCTGCAGTAAGAGAATATTGATCCACTAAATTTCTAAATGAAGACCAGTTACCCGAAGCGGCAGCATCTACTTTTAAACTAAAAGCGCCACTTGCAGCTTGTTCTGTGGACGGTGTAATTGTTGTTGTTGCTAAATTTTCTGGATGCGCAGTCCAATTTACGCCTCCGTCCTCAAAATCAAAAACCACAACTTCATGTTGGAACATTTTTACAGTTTCTGGACCAAAAGCAACTGGAGATCTCGTATCTGTAGATTCTAGTGTACCGTTACCATCGTAACTTACCGTGATAGTATCATTACGGTAAATGGTTTCATTAAATTTAATATCTAAAATAGTAGCATCATTTGAATTTATTGCTAAATCAAAATTGGTAGTTTCCACCCCATTTAAAGTTACCGTAAAGTATTGTTTTTGATTCAAGAAAGGAGCAAACTCACCATTAAAAGGTACTTGTATGGTTTGGTCTTCAAGCTCAATAATATCCTCTGGAATCACAACAAATGGTTGACTTGAAGGAATAACCTTAAATGGTGCTGGAATTTTATATTGTTCATAATCTCCAGGAATATTTAGGCCTGCTCTTCTTAATTCTAATTGACCTTGAAAAGTACCTAGCTTCTTTAAAACTATGGTAGGGTTTTGCTCAAAATTCCTTGAGCCCCCAATACTCCATTCCCAATCGTCTGGTCTTCCTTGTGTTGTTAAATCAAAGAAATCTAAAGATCCACCTGCTTCAACAAAAATGGTATCATTTGGATTCTCATGATCTAATACAACGCCGTCTTGTTCAATTCTTATAATTGGTACAATAGAATCATAGACATCTACAACAAATGTATTATCTATTAGCCACTCGCCAGGTCCAACAGAATCTGCTTCTATGGTAAATCCAGGTCCTCTGAAAGTTACTTTTTCCTTGAATGTATTGATAAATTTCACCTTGTTAAATCCTGATTTTCTAAACCAAACACTAACCGTTTTATCGGCTATAGAACCAGATCCTATTATCTTATCATCAAACACAGAATCATTACGTTTTATAGGATGGTCCAGAAAAAAGTTACCAGATTCTATTTCCCATTTGTGAGTTGTTGCACTTTGGGATAGATCTGAAAAAGAGATGTAATCATCCTTATTGATCAATAAAGTATCTGGCAAAGGGTTAACAGGATAACCTATATACCACCCAACATCCGAAAACGAATTTGGAGCATCATATTCATCGTCTTTTTGACAACCAATAAAAGTGATTGCCAAAATAAGACAAGTTAAAATTATATTATTTTTCATATTTTAAAATTTTATTGTTGTAATACACATTTAAAGCATAGTGCTTTTATTGAGCACCGTAAAGTTTAGGATTAGCAGTTTCTTCACTATTTGGTACAGGCCAATAGGCATGTCTGCCTTCTACATAATTTGCAGCAGCCTGTACAAACTCAGTCCAATTTTCAAATGGCTCATCGCCACTCAATGGTGTTGGCTCATCAGAAACAACAGAGTTCCATCGCGTTTTAGGGTCGCCATCTTCATCTTCATACTTAAAATGGTCATTATAATACACTCTTTCGGACAGTTCTTTGAACCTAGCCTTAGTGATGCCCCAACGACGTAAATCTATGGTTCGAATAGCATTGCCTTCAGCAGATAACTCTAAGGGTCTTTCAACATACATTAAATGCTCCATTAAAGTATTAGCAGTATATTGAACATCATCATGGTCATTAACAGGGTACTCACCAGTACCTGTCATTCCCAATAATCTAACACCAGACCGTCTTCTTACTCTATTTATATATACTAGTGCTTCTTCAACACCTGCATTATTGGTACCTCCTGAGATTAAGCATTCTGCATACATTAAATACACATCCGCTAAGCGAATCAACCTTACATTGACACCTGAGCGTGGTACTTCGTTAGAAATGGATTTTTCGTTTCTAGTAATATCCCAGTTTGTATATTTTCTCCAATAACTGTGTTCATTATTATTAAATAAAGTTCCTTGTGGCGTTGGAAGCCCATAATAATCTGTATCCCAATCACCAACTAAAGCAATAGATGCTGACGTACGTAATGAATAAATTCTTGGAACATCTACATCCATCTTTATCTCACCTTGGCTACGTGCTACACCATTTTCATCAAGTTCTCCCTCAGCATATAAGGCAGGTAAACCATTTGGCATACGCCTGATTCTAGTTACCGTGTTTCTTGGGTCTTGCATATCCAAAGGATCTCTTTGGTATTTTAAATTTAACCATAATGCAGGGTAAGTGCTTCTCCACCCACCTACATTTGCTGGGCTAAATACAAAATTCAGTGTGTTAGAGTTTTGATCTTCTCCAAAAGGAGGAAGTTCATTCTTATAATTTAAAGAATATCCAATCTCTAAAATAGACTCTTCATTAAATTCATCTCTGGTTGTGAAATTACTCCCTATATCTGGAGTTAAGGAATAAGGTCCTTCATCTATAATTAGTTTAAAAAGAGCCGCTGCTCTTGGGTAATCGCCTTCGTAAAGGTAGCTTTTTGCTAGAAGTGCTATTGCTGCACCACCCGTTATGCGTCCTTCTTGCCCAGAATCGTAGGACTTAGGGAGTACAGTTATTGCATACTCCAAATCTGCTCTGAAAAATTCCTGTACTACACTAGCTGGTTGGATAGACTCATAAAACTCTGATTCTACCCTTGGTACAAAATCAAAAATTGGCACCGCACCCCTATTAAATCCAGAATGTAAATAAAAGTAAAACAGCCCTCTTAAAGCCCTAGCTTGGCCGATAACTATATCTGCATCTTCTTTGGTTTCTGCGCTAAAATCTGGATATAACCGTTCTGCCGCTTCCAAAACTTGATTTGCTCTAAAAATCCCTCTATATAGCGATGCCCATTTTCCATTAGGGGCACTTGATGAATTATTAAAGGTCTGTAACCAATATTCATTGGTAGCATTTGGTCTTCCAAAACCTGGATAGGTCATATCACTTCTATTTAATTCATTTGCTATAGAGGTAGTATTACCGTCTTTTAATGAATTATATACAGCAGTTAATCCTGTATTAAGATCGTTTAAATTTTTCCAAAAACTATCAGTAGATAGTTGTATTGGGTTAGTTTCCTCTAGAAAATCTTCGGCGCAACCAAAGATAACTACAGAGGATACTAACAAAAACACCATTTTTTTAAATATTGTCTTTTTCATAATTTATAAGTATTTGTTAGTATTTATATTCGTTTTATTCATTTTTTTATCAAATTTAACAATTAAAATCCAATTTGCACTCCAAATCTAAAACTAGAACTTATAGGATAACTACCTCTATCTAAACCTCTTGTGCTTAAACCGTTGTTTCCTACTTCTGGATCAAAACCGGTATAATCAGTAATTGTTAAAGGGTTTTGTGCTGAAAGATATATTCTGAAATTTGATATACCGTGCTTTTCTATAAAATCTTTAGGTATTGTATATCCTAAAGCAATGTTACGTAATCTCACAAAAGTTGCATCTTCTAACCAGAAATCTGTATGACCTCTATAATTATCATGATTTCCTCTTCTATCAGTAGGGATTAGAGATGTAGGGTTTTGAGCCGTCCATTGGTGTACTAAATCTTGGTGAGTACCTGCTTTATAAGCCCAAGCTTTACTACCGTTCATTATCTCCCCGTTAAATGCGCCGTACCATTGCATTGCAAAATCAAAGGCTTTGTATTTTGCTCCGAAATTAAAACCAATTTCGAACTCTGGTAAGCCGCTACCAGAAAATTGTCTATCGTTGATGTCAATAACACCATCACCAGCATCTGGGATGCCATCACCATCCGTATCTTCTGTAAGCGCATCAACATATTTTAAATCTCCAAGATTAGCGGTGCCACCTATTAGCGTATTATATGCATCCAATTCTTGTTGATCGTCAATAATACCATCAGTTCTTATTAAGAAAAAAGAACCAGCAGGAAACCCTTCGGCTACAACAGATACTAAATCTTCACCATTATCTTGTACCACCTTACTATTATCAAGGTACAAAATATCATTGGAACCGCTCATACGCGTTACTTCGTTTGTGTTTTTTGTGAATGTTGCGCCTGCATCCCAAGTTAGCTTATCGCCACTATGCTTATAGTTTACCGTCCACTCCATACCTTTATTGGTCATATCGCCAACGTTAATGACTACCGTAGAACCTTCTCCAGCTCCAGTTGTTGGTGGTAATAATAAAGGTAATAATAAATCCTCTTTATCGTTTTGATAAAAATCTGCCGATATACTTAACTTATTTTTAAACAGTCCCAAATCAAAACCTACGTTTTTAGAAACGGATGTTTCCCATTTCACATCTGCATTTTTAAATTGGGTTTGAATAGCTCCTAAAATCAGATTGTCTCTTTCTTCAGGCCCAAAGATTGCATCTCTATCTATTGTAATTGTTGGTTGGTTACTGTAGGGTTCAAAACCATCATTACCAACTGTACCTACACCAGCTCTAAGCTTTAATGAGGTCGCAAAACTTTTAATGGGCTCCCAAAACCCTTCATCTGAAACATTCCAACCTACAGAAGCAGAAGGAAATGTTCCCCATCTATTATTTTCACCAAATTGAGAAGAGCCATCACGTCTTACCGCTCCACTAAATAGGTATTTACCTTTATAGTTGTATTGTGCTCTGGCCATTAAACCTATTAAGTTGATGGTTCTGTTGTTCCATAGTCCACCAGAGTTACCAACATCAGAATCTCTTAAAGCACCGTCAAGATTAGTAATTTCATTACTTAATAAATCTCTTTTATCTGCAAACGTTTGTCTTGCAAAAGAAGTTTCTGCAGAAAACAAACCTGTTAATTGAACATTATGATCTCCAAAACTCTTTTTATAGTTTAAGATATTCTCTAAAGTATGTTTTGTTCGTCTTGAATATTGTTCTTTAATTCCAGAACGCTGTGTAGGTGGTATTAATTGACCTTCCTCAGTAAACTGTCTAAATACGGGGTTAATGGTAACTCTTGTTCCATTAGAGTAATTCATACCCGCCCTAAATGTATAAGAGAAGCTCTCGCTAACATCGTATCTCGCTGAAATATTGGCATCAAAACTATCTACATTATCTCTATCTGATTGTTTTAATCTCAATAAGTTATTAGAAACATTTAAAGCATCATTATCATCAGGAGAGCCTGAATGAACAAGACTCGTAGTATTAGGGTCTAAGAATTGAGAATACGGGTTATATTTATAAGATTGTAATAACAATTGCCAAGGCTCTCGATCTCTTTCTTCTATTCTAAAACCTAAACCTGTGGAAATATTCCATTTACCCTTTCTGTATTGTGTGTTTGCGCGAATATTAAATCGTTCATATTTTGAATTGATTAACATACCATCTTGCTTAAAGAAAGATGCATTAATATTATATGCTAAACCATCTTTACCCCCAGAGATACTCAAGTTATGGTTCTGAAGTGGTGCCGCGTCATTTTCAACAACTTTTGATAGGTTTGTATTATTGGTTAACTGATGTGGCCCTTGCACAATTGGTGTCCAGGTATTACCAAAAAAGGTACCATTTAAAGTGTTTTGCCTTAAATGTCTAGTATATAAATAATCTTCTATTTCCATTATAGGTAAACCGGATGTGATAGATTGTAACCCATAATAAGTATGGATATTCATCTTCATGACACCCTCTTTACCTTTTTTAGTTGTAATAAGAATTACACCAGCAGAACCACGTGTACCATAAATTGCTGCCGAGGCACCATCTTTCAATACATCAATAGTTTCAATCTCGTCGATACTTAATTTTGGATCTCCATCAAAAGGAATACCATCTACAACGTAAAGTGGGGAGTTTTGACCAAACACAGAACTTATACCACGAATAAGGATATTAGATTCTGCACCAGGTTGACCACTTGAAGCCGTAACGTTTACACCAGCTATTTGCCCTTGAAGCGCCGTACCAATATCGGCAGTAGCACTAAGTGCTAAATCTTCATTTTTTACCTGCCCTACAGCACCAGTAATTTCCTTTCGTTTTTGGGTACCATACCCAACTACCACTACTTCATCAAGTGCAGCAGCATCTTCTTTCATGGAAACGTCAATTTGAGTTTGACCGTTGACTTTCACATCTTGGCTAACATAACCTAGATAACTAAAGCGTAGTGTACTATTAGTATCAGCGGTAATTTCATAATTACCATCAAAATCGGTAACAGCGCCTTTGTTTGTGCCCACCACAATTATACTAGCTCCTGCTAGGGGGATACCATCACCTGTAACCACACCTTTGACAGTTACTGTTTGAGCTTGCATTGCATTCATTCCGAGCGAACACAGAAATACAATTAAACAAGCCTTGAATTGCCATTTTTTAAATAGCATCTTTTCAAGCAAATTAATTTTCATATTTATTTAGTTAAAGTTTAGATACAAAGATTGTGAAATACTAAGGTATTTAAGGAAACTTATGTGTTTATAAGTGAAACATATGTTCAAATCGTTAACAATCTTTTAACATTGATATTCGATATATTACTAACAATCAATGCTTTAATGTTTTGAGCCAATTGTAATTCAATTATGTTAGATACTTTATTTGTTAAATTTTTTAAGAAAACAAATTTCTTATGTCATATCCTATAAAATATCTATGATTGCGCCCTAGGTTTGAAAATTATGCATTCAAAACCATTTGTTATTAATCATCTTGATTTGGATTGTTATCCTTGTGTTTGATATATGTGTATTCACTAATGTCCACTAAAAAGACAAAAGACCGCTTCGCTACAAGATATAAGACGTAAGACTTTCCCATCTCGCAAAAAAAGCATGTTATTTTAAACAAATAAAAAGCGAGTTAATAAAAATTAACTCGCTTTTTTCGTGACCTCAAGAGGACAGAATTCGAACTTTTTGAAGGAAGATATTGAAATTATTATTATTAATAAATCATCTCATATTAGACGAATTTGAACCTACTGTATCCAGCGGCTACCAGATAAGTGAACGGTTCCGTTCCTCCAAGAAAATGAAACTGCTGTCCATACTGTACAATGAAATCTCCATCATAGTGAATGGTACGGGACGGTATGGGAGATGTCCGTTCTGTACGTCATCATGATACTATTAAAAAGCTTATAAACAAGATTTATGATTTAAAAAGGTTGAATTAGTTCGTTATTTGTTCGATTTAGTAGATAAATCTTAAATATTGAACTTGATTTATTAGAAAAGAAACCCAAAGTTGAAAAAGAACTTCGGGTTATGAGCCCGACGAGCTACTTGTTACAGCACTCCCGTTAATTTCAAACTACTGATAAACAGATGGTTAATATTTTAGTAAAATTCCATATAATCAAAAACGTATGCGGTTCTGTATGCGCTTTGGTATTACTAAAGTACTATTTATTTTTAAAAATTCAAGTCTTATCAAGATTTTAAACGCCAATTCTTAGAACATTAGATCTTATCAAAGCATCAATAATTTCTATGAATTTTGTATTTCGAAAAACAAAATTAGGAACAAAATTGTATTATGTTTTTGAGATTAATCATTTGAATCTATTGCCCAATGGCACTAACCCATAAAGTCCGTGAAGCTTAAGGCTATTACTTAAAAAAAGCCTTTACATCTCTGTAAAAGCTTTTCTCTTTTTGTTTTTTTTCTTACTCTTAACGCCACTAAGCACAGCTTAGCGGGAGCGGGGGATTGCGTAAAATACTCTACTGCCAAACATCATCAACTTTTTTATGACCATTTCTACAAATTTTAGACTTAGGGGTTCTAGCTAGTATACCACAAATACTGCACTTGTTCATATATATATCATGCCCATGCTCATTTAACAGTCTATTGATAGTATCTCGATAAAACTTATCCTTATGTTTATTTTTCCATTTGGTTTTCCTAAAAAAAGATTTTTCTTTAGAATCCTCAATAATTGAATTCCAAATATCAATTTCATCTTTAGTTAATAGATTTCCATAATAATTAAACAAATATCTTTTTAACTCTAAATCATATTCATTTCTCATAATTATTTCTAATCTATCTTATTGTTCTTATTATGCTGTGAAATACTTATTTCTTCAGTTTTTATTGTTTTTCCAGTTTCAACATCAATTTCCATTATCATTACTCGTTCTCTTTTTGTTGAACCTTCTCCTGTTCGCATAAACTCTAAAATTAAAGTTTTAACCCCTTGTTCTTTTGCTTTTTGAATCATGTTCGACTTAAACTGTATAACTTCTCTTCCCATTTTACCTACTAATCCTTTATCAGACCATGTTAGCGAACCTTTCCTAAACATATAGATATCTTTGATTAACATCTGACTTTTATTAATTGCCATTTTCGCATTAAACATTACTGACTGTCCTAAAAATGACTTGCTGGCTATTTGATGACTTATTTTTGAGAAATTTTTAAACCCTCTAACATTTCTAAGTAAAATAGATTTTGGCTGAGCTTTGGAGTCAAGGTTTTTACTTCTAGGTGAACGACGCATACTCCTAGTGTTAGCTCTTATACTGGCTCCACTTGCAATGCCTTGTAAAATCTCAGCTTTAACAAAATCATCTTCAAAATCATTATAAGTAGTATTTAGTGCATCTGCTTTATTATCATAAGTCTCTGTTTAATCCTGCTTAGCCATAATACCTTGAAACTCCACGACAACTAAAATTTCTGGTCTGTAGTGTACTATATGTTTTTCATACACATTTATTTTAGTTGTATATGAAAAAGTACTCCGATTCCATTGCTTTTCAATTATATCGTTTACAGTTTCGAGCTTTATTTCAGAATCCCCATTTTCATCCAAAGTAAACGCATAGTGATATTCTTCTAATCCATCTAAATCTATAGCTTGAATAGGAGTATTACCTGCAAATTGATAAGGTGTATAATAAGGGAAACCTTTAAATAAAGGGTCGGTACTCAAAAACTTACCGATTCGTGGGTCATAAATTCTAAACCCATAATCATACTGCGCACCTTCGCCTTTGACTTCATCATCTTTCTCTTTGCCATTGAATGCGTATCGATAGTCGCTACTGTTACCGTGGCGATTGGGTAGAAGCATACCAAAGGTAAGCCTAATCAAAACACCTCTAAAGGCTTTATGTATAAGAACGTTCGTGTTTTTAAATACCTTAAAAACTTACCTTTTTTTGCTTTTTCGATACATTTTGCACGTACCAAAACGGTAAAAATGCACAGTAAAAGTAGGGCTTTATTTTGATTGTATAAAGTACAGAGCTAAACTAAAAAAAGTCCTTTTTTTCTCCCACTAATTAATCAACAAAAAACGAGTATAAAAGTTATACTCGTTTTGTATCATTAATGTTATTATTTTTTTGCTTACTCATTACCGCTACTAGTTTTTAAACTAGCGGTAGCGGGGGGGGCTAACTCTTACCACTACTTGCCAGAACTTAACAAGTAATATTAGTACTAAAAATAGCCATAGATAAATGGTCCTTATAATCATACCAATCTTTGACATATGGAATATCATTAACAATTTTAGGAATATTCCCATGAAACTTAAAAAAACAAATAGTTTTATACCCTTCTTCTATAAAATCTAGTTCAAATAAAGATTCATTTGTAATATAAATTAATTCACAATCAATATTTTCGTGTATTCCATTTAAATACACTTCTTTAAAAAAAGTTTTTTTAGGTATCGAAATGTCAGTATAATCAACGAAAAAGCCTATTATATTTTCATCAACATTTAATATTCTTGCGCTTAGCTCTTTATTTATTTTCCCTACTATCTTAATCATTAATTATTACTCTTATCAAGGTTTTTTATAAATTCTTCAGTTTGTTTGATAGCTTCTTTCTCAATTATTTTTGATGCTTTTTCATAAAAAGTGTTTATTTGTTTTTCTGTTAAGTCTTTAGTTTGCTTTAAAATAGTATTAATATTCTGCATGTTGACAGTTGAAGGTACTGCTATCCCCATTTCTTTAAAAATACTTTTGGCTTGACCAAGAGTTATAGAAGCTGCCTCTTTCATGAAGGTTGAAGGTTGTATATTTAAAATAACTTCTTTTTCCATTTCAGCAAGTCTATTAGATGGCAATGTAGGAATATTTTTTAGCTTTTTCATGTTTCCTATTAACACTATAGCTTCACCTTTTGCTTTATTAAGTGTTGAAAAAATTGTTGCTTTGAGTGGGTCTGTACTTGTATATGTAGCAGAATATTTAATAGCTGTAGCTCCTCCTGAAAATCCTCTAGTTGTACCTCTAAAAAGGTATTTAATTGGTCTAGCTACATCATCTAAATTACCTGGGTAGTCATTTGCAGGATTGGGGTCTATTAGACTTGCTGTTAAACCTCCAACAGCAACAGCCATTTCTTGGTTAGCTGGATTAGAAGCAATCCAAGCTAATCTATAAAAACCATAAGCTAACCTACCAGAAGCATAGAGTTCTGCCCCTACACCTGCTGTTGCAATTGTAAGAGTCAGTACTGCTGCAGTTTTAGCTTCCTGAATATCTTCTTCAGTTAAATCACTTGGGTCTAAAATTGTATTATGATGACAATCAACACAAGGCACAGATTCTTGTATAGAATACTTTAGTTTTGGGGTAGAACTTTCCTCTGTATTTGGTATGGGAATATATTCTTCTAAACCATCTAAATCAACAGCTAATATTGGTTTATTTCCAGCAAACTGATAAGGAGTATACCAAGGGTAACCTTTAAATAATGGGTCAGTACTCAAAAATTTACCAATTCTTGCATCATAAATTCTAAACCCATAATCATATTGTACACCCTCGCCTTTAACTTCATCATCTTTCTCTTTTCCATTAAACCCATATCGATACGAACCCTCGCTACCACTACGATTGGGCAGGGTCATTCCAAAGGTAATCTAATCAAAACACCTCAAAAGGCTTTATGTATAAGAACGTTTGTGTTTTTTAATATATTAAAAACTTACCATTTTTTGCGTTTTTGGTATGTATTATAAGCACTAAAACAGTAAAAATATGATATAAAAATAGGGCTTTATTTTGGTTTTGGAAAGTGTGTCTTGAAACGAAGAAACGTCCCGCTTGGAGACGCTCTACATATATTTGGCACTTGCTTACTCTGTACGGCACTCGTCAAAGACGAAGCGCTAGCCGATACGAGGACTAGCTGGGAAGATAAAAATATGGTTTACAGAATTATCGATAAAATGCTTACAACAAAGAAATTTAAAGAGTTCTTTGATAAGAATATTGATTCTCTTTAAAACTAAAAAAGCCTCCACATCTCTGTAAAAGCTTTCTCTTTTTATTTCTTAACACCAACTAATCTGACCCATTACCCAACTTAGTAATGTTATCCCATTTATCTCCATTTTTTGTAACGAAATATATTGGCGTAAACCTTTTAAATGCTATTTCATTTAATTCAGTCTTATTATGGCAAGGCTCTATATTTAGAACATACAAGGAATCCATTTTTATCTCTTTTTCATTCATATAGAAATCTTCACGAAAACAGAATCCGTTAATAGAAAACACATATTCAGCCTTGCTCTTTTTTTCTAATTGGATATTAATAGATTCTTTTCTGAATTTATAGCTCAACCCAATAGAATGACCGCATTCTGAATAACTCATCAGCGACTTAGTTTTTTGCTCTTTATTATAATTATAATAATCAATCACAATCAAACTATCTATACCTCTAGATTGATTCTTAAAAACATAATTCCTTTTTATTTTAGTTGTATCTATTATGCTTTGGTTTATAGAAATCACCTTGCATTTCTTTTTACTACAAGAAAAAAGAAGTGAAAAAAATATTAATAAAAAAGGAATAATATATTTAGTTTTCATAATTAAAGTTTCTTAGAGCTCTCTTTATAGCCTTCTTCTTTTAACCTCTTATTTATAAACTCTTTTTTATTTTGAGAAAACTCTTCTTTTGACAACTCATAAAGCTTACCAGTGTCTTCATTAAACCCATAAGTATCGCCGTTTTCTTCATAAAAATTGGATAACTTTTCAATATACTGGTTTTTTTCTTTCTCTCTTTGTTTAATTGCTGTTTCTAACTTTGGCAACCATTCATTAACATTAATACTAGCTGGACCAATGTGATTTACATCTACACCATTTATTTTATCGTCATAAGATATAGCAATATCTGAGTCAAGTACTGAAATATTACCGTCCCAGGCATCACTTCCAATACTTTGAATTAAATCTCCTTTAGCACTAATACTAATTAAACTAGCTTGAGATGCTTCAGAACTTATTTCTATATCACTCTGTCGAGGAGTATTTAAGGCAACTATATTTATATTATTAGGGTTAATTTTGTGTTTCTTAACTAAAATATTAGCTGCCTCTATAGCTACATTACCTCCGTGACTATGCCCAACGATGCTTATTGGTTCACCTGGTTTTCTATTATCAATAATATACTCAGCTAACCTTGCTCCGGCATGGGTTCTTCCATAATCAGAATTTTCACCAGTCCATTTAAAACCAACATCGCTAGTTCTATTACCTAATAAAGGTGTTAGACCTCTAACTCCAGATTGTCCCTTTCTAAACATATGAGTTCCAAAATTTAATCCATATGGAGCGATTACTGTTCCATGAATAAAAAATGCTTCAAGCCCTTCTAATTCAATAGCATCTATAACCCTGTTTTCACTAAATGCATATGGAGAGTTATAAGGATAATCTTTAGTTAAAGGGTCAACCGCAAAAAACCGCCCAACCCTAGGGTCATGCATCCTATACTTGTAATTCAAGCTATTTCCTTCCCCCTTAATGGCGTCATCCATTTCCTGTCCTTGGAAGCTATATCTATATGTGTCAGGGTCACCGCCACGCCTGTTTGGCAAGGTCATTCCAAAGGTAGTCTAATCAAAACACCTCAAAAGGCTTTATGTATAAGAACGTTTGTGTTTTTTAATATATTAAAAACTTACCATTTTTTGCGTTTTTGGTATGTATTATAAGCACTAAAACAGTAAAAATATGATATAAAAATAGGGCTTTATTTTGGTTTTTGGTAAGTGTGGTTTGAAACAAAGAAACGTCCCGCTTGGAGACGCTCTACATATATTTGGCACTTGCTTACTCGGTACGGCAGGAGGTTACCAATCAAATAACTTATTAAATATTACATCATATTTTTCATCTACCTTAACATCGTTTTTAAATAAATCAAAGATTGAAGACCAGTACTCCTGAAGATAATTTAATTGATTTAAATGGTTAGTGTCTCTAATGTTTTCATTGGATAATATTTCTGCAATGATATTTAAACTATATAAATCTCTTTTTGTTGGAATTTTTAAAAAATTAATATACGTAGAAAACTCTCCTTTATCTCTTAAAAATTCTATTTGTACATTATTATTTGAGAAAATCATTTGAAGGTTAGAACCATTATTAATATTCGTAATTTCTTTTAGCTCATGTTTTTTTGAAAAACTATACAAATCAGATATTATGCCTTTTAAGTCTCTCATAAACCTCTATTTTGGTGTTAAAATTGTTTTTTCTGCATTTTTCCATATATATCCTTTTTCTTCTATTAAATATTTTATTTCTTTTTTTAGATACTTTCCTGGTTCTTTATTTTTACCTAGTGTAATGATAATTTCATCTCCTTGTCTAGCAACCTTGTCCAAAAAAACCTTGTTAATATTCCACACATTTTGGCCATTCTTTGCAAGTGCATCCCAAGTTGCACCAATATCAAAATAACTACTTTCATTCTTTTTAGCCATTTGAATATAATCAGGAAAAGAGCCTAAGATAGTTTTTCCTGAATTATTAACATTTGCTACTGCTTTTTTTTGTGCAGCAATATATATATCAAATGCCTCGTCAGCATTATTAATAAATTCAGGATGAACTAAATTATTAGCATTCTTTATAGTTTGAGTTGCAAGTTTTGAGGATTTCCAAATCTGATAAGCCCGTCCTAATTTAGCAAATGCTATTTCTGGAAGAATTACACTTGGAGCTTCCATAATTCCTACACCAATATTTCCACCAATGGAATATTTCCCTCCAAGCATAGTATTTGGTCTTGCATTTATAAAGCAAGTAGCACAATTACAGGTTACTGTTGCTGGTTTTGTATATGGAGTTGATGGATTGTTATATAGGAATTTCATATACGAATCCATCATTGAAGGAGTTTGCATTCCAATACTTTGAGCTGCTTGAGCTAATTCTTGAGTGGCAAATGAATTCAGTACTTCTTCGGTAGGACCTTCTAATTTCACAACTTCTTCTCCATTGATAACCCAACCTTCTTCTAATCCTTCAATTTCTCCAAAAGCAATAACTTTATTTCCGCTGAAACTATAAGGGGTATAGTATGGGTAACTCAGAGTCAAATGGTCAACCGCAAAAAACCTACCCACACGTGAGTCATGCATCCTATATTTATAATTTACAGAATTCCCTTCCCCTTTAACTTCATCATCTTTTTCCTGCCCTTGGAAGCCATAACGGTATGAGCCCGGGCTACCACCACTACGATTAGGCAGGGTCATTCCGAAGGAAGCCTAATCAAAACACCCGCAAAGGCTTTATGTATAAGAACGTTCGTGTTTTTAAATACCTTAAAAACTTACCTTTTTTTGCTTTTTTGGCACGTTTTGCATGCACTAAAACGGTAAAATATAGAGTAAAAATAGGGCTTTATTTTGATTTTGGAAAGTGTGTCTTGAAACGAAGAAACGTCCCGTTAGGAGACACTTAAAACATATTTGGTACGCTTACTCGGACGGCACTCGTCAAAGACGGAGCGCTAGCCGACACGAGGACTAGCAGGGGCTAGCCGATACGAGGACTATCTGGGATGCATTATAACTTATCTTTCAAACCTATCTACTAATCTTTGCAGCCACTACCAAAGACTACATGTAGTGTAAGGACTATATTATTACCTTTTTATCATTTAGATTAAACTCTTCTAATTTAAGAAAACCACTAATTTGATCTTCTTTTTCTAAAATCATTACTTTTTTATATATCTTATATTCAAATTTTAAGGAAGTAATTTCCTTAAGCTCTTCTATTTTAATAGTATCTCTTTCTAGAATTTCTTCATATAAATTATAATTCTCAACAAAATAAGAACTTATGATGACCTTATTAGATACTAAATTAAAATTCAGATAGCCATAGTAAAGACAATTTAACAAATCTAACCTAATACTTGATTTGGATTTGTTCTTTCTTAATCGCAACAAATTCTCCAAGATTAATACGCAAATTTTATAAGATTCTAACCTAGAATTATAATCTCTACTAATTTCTACCATAAAGGAGTAATAGTATTTATAGAAAATAACAAGTTCCTTTTCTTCAAAAAAATCTTTATTAATTTTTTCTCTTATAATAGATAAATCTTTAATTATTATTTCTTTTGAGTTCATAATTATTAAAATTCATTCAAGATTTCAAGACTTTCTTCTATAACTTCTTTTGCTATTTCCAAGCTCTTTTCACTTGGCTGATAATGCCCACTATGATTAGTGATTTCAAGCACATAATACCCAGTCCATTTAGAGCCTGCCAACATTATTTCTCCTGCGGCTAATACATCTTCTCCTTGAGATAAGACCGTATGTGATATTTCTTCTCCATTTTTAAATTTATTCATAATCTTCATATTGCCACTCTTGTCAACAATAAACTTCATAGGGCCTTCAGCTATCATGTCATCAAACTTATCACTTCCTAAATCTAAAACTTCAACTCCTAAATGTGCAGCTCTATCAAGTTCTGATTTTATAGAATTAGGCATCAAGTTTTTCCAAGAATCAAATGCTCCTTCTGCAATTCTACTTAATAAAGTCCCTCTACCTGTTGTTTTAGCAAAAACCCCAATTCCTTTTGTCATACTTCGAAATGGTCCTCCCATCCCTACTGCGTTTCCTAAAACTTCTACAGTATCTAAAACACTATTAACTGGATTATCATTATAAACACTAACTAATTGATATTCATAATAAATCCCTATAGTGTTCATCTTATACTGCACATCGTAGTAATCTTGAATTTTTAATGTTACTCTAGTATATTCTGTTTCTCCCATAGCCTTAGCCCAGGCTTTTCTAGCTGTATTACCTACTGCTGTATAACCAGATTGGATAGCAAATATTGGGTCAATTGACTCACCAAGAGTTGGTTCTCGAGGTCCTCCTATTGTTTGTTGAAATTCTAAACCCTCTAAATCAACTCCGTCTATCACTCTATTTTCACTAAATGCGTAGGGACTATTCCATGGATAAGTTGTGGCTAAAGGGTCAACAGCAAAAAACCTACCCACACGTGGGTCATGCATCCTATACTTGTAATTTACAGAATTCCCTTCCCCCTTAACCTCATCATCCATTTCCTGCCCTTGGAAGCCATAACGGTAAGCCCCCGGGCTACCACCACTACGATTAGGCAGGGTCATTCCGAAGTAAGCCTAATCAAAACACCTCTAAAGGCTTTATGTATAAGAACGTTCGTGTTTTTAAATACCTTAAAAACTTACCATTTTTTGCTTTTTCGATACATTATACATGTACCAAAATGGCAAAAATGTTTAGTAAAAATAGGGCTTTATTTTGATTTTGAAAAGTGTGTCTTGAAACGAAGAAACGTCCCGTTAGGAGACACTTAAAACATATTGGTACGCTTACTCGGTACGGCACTCGTCAAAGACGAAGCGCTAGCCGATACGAGGACTAGCTGGGGGCTTACTTTCGCTTAAGTTTTGGCAAAATCAAGTCCTTGTAACTATAATTATAATTCTTTTTATTGTCAAAATAAAACATTTCTAATTTTGAAAAAAAGCTAGTATCACAATCTTCTATAAAAGTTCCTTTTAAGTTGAACTCAACTAATTTAGGTAAATTATCAATAAAACCTATACTTCTAATCTTTTTAGAACAATAGATTAATGATAACTTCATCAACCCCTTTATTTTCGATATATCTTGAAAATTTTCGATTTTTCTACAATATTCTAAGTGCATCTCTCTTAAATTAATTATTTCCCCATCAATACTAATTTGAATTAACTTTCTTAGGTGGTATCCCTCAAATTTAGACAGCATTTTTAAATTCTCAATTCCATAAAGTGAAGATATACTGCTATCGCTTAAAGAAAGTGTTTCCAGTTTTTTTAATTTTTGGAAATATATTAAGTTATCTTGGTCATAGTTCCAAAGTCTTAACGATTTTAGATGCAAACACTTTGATATATTAAGCCATTTTCTGTTCCAATCGATACTTAGTGATTTTAGGCTTGTAAAAAAACTTAAATCAAATTCTGACTTTGGGTTTGAATTACTAATTAAAACTCTTAGATTTTTCAAGTGTTTTATCCCGTCTATATCAATATCTCTATCCGTGATAGATATAACCTCAATACTTGGACAAAACTCTAAAAAGTTAACATCTTTTAAATAATATCCTGAGACACTATTTATATCAAGATTCTTGATTTTATTTTTGTTTATATAACTTATATAATCATCCAACCTTGACGAGTCTATTCTCAAGTATTCATAATCTAAATCTTTATATATCTCAACCTTCATATTGTATTAACTGCCCTTTTTACCATATTTTTTATCGTAATCATCTTTGTATTTTCTATTCCCTGGAGAATCTCTAAGGTTTCGGTTATTTGTATTTTTATATCCACCAGGGTCATTATTAAGTTTCTTTGCTTCATCAACAAATCCATCTGCATTTGTGTTTTTTGAAGAGGGAGTCCAATCAAAATTTGCTATTACATCTTCTGGGTTTTTTGATTTTCGGGCTGAAGCAGAAATTGCCTCTTCAAGGTTGCCTTTTCCATGGTATTTAGTTCCATCTTTAAAAACAATAGTATATGAACCCATATCTTTAAGTTTTTCCTTGCCATATTTTTCAACAAATTGCTCTTTAACTTGCGATCTTAATACTTTTTTAAAACCATGTTCTATTATGTCAATTGGATCCATAATGACAGGGACTCCTGTTATAGACTCAATAGTATATTCTAAACTTTCTTCTGCAAGGAAAGTTAAAACAGTTTGCGTACCATATGCTGCTATTACCTCTAATCCTACTACCACAACTGCTGGTGCAGCCATCATAACAGCAATAACCTTTCCAGCTTCTTCATCGCTCAAATTTCTATAGCTGTTATAAATTTTATTATAATCCTCTCCTTTTGCACGCTTAAGAGCATCTCTAAAAACTACATTATTTTCAAAAAGCAACTTAGCCACCTGGTCACTTCCAAGAGGATATTGATTTACAATAGGAGACCCAACTTGTACTCCATTGTTTTTAGGGTCATTAAAAATGTATTCTGTGAAGAAGAATCTATGAGGAGCTCCATTCCTTATGACATAAATACTATTAGTTATAGCATCATAATAATAATAATAATCATCTCCTCCTTTGTCGATAAACATTATGGGGCTATTGCTAGCAAAGTTATAATTCCCTTGGTAAGTTTTACTAACCGCATCTAAACTTAGCCACCTCCCGACTCTTGGGTCATGGAATCTAGCTCCATAATCATAGCTATTGCCTTCCCCTTTAACTTCATCATCTTTCTCCTGTCCTTGGAAGCCATAACGATAGGAATCCACGCTACCTCTACGATTGGGCAGGGTCATTCCGAAGGCAGGATAATCAAAACACCAGCAAAGGCTTTATGTATAAGAACGTTTGTGTTTTTAAATACATTAAAAACTAACCATATTTTGCGTTTTTGATACGTTTTGTAAGTACCAAAACGGTAAAAATACAGGTTAAAAATAGGGCTTTATTTTGATTTTGAAAAGTGTGTCTTGAAACGAAGAAACGTCCCGTTAGGAGACACTTAAAACATATTTGGTACGCTTACTCGGTACGGCACTCGTCAAAGACGAAGCGCTAGCCGATACGAGGACTAGCTGGGGGTAATTATATCCACTAGAGCGGCAAGACTACTTTATATCTCCGAAATATCTTCTTGCCTTTTCAAACCAATCTTTATTCCCTCCAATAGTTTCTTTATATAAAGGATGATTATAATCAAGACTCATAATTTTTGCCAACATTGTCTTTTTTTGTTCTTCAGTATTTTTTAAAACAGAACTCCAACTAAAATCTCCAAATACAACACCTTGCATATACTGATCCAATAATTCTGAACATGAATTCAATTGACTTTTAATAAATTTTCTTGTGTTTTTAGGAGAGGTATTGCCTTTTATAACTAAATCCCTAGAAGGATATAGACAATGGATTACATCGTTAAAAGTGAACGAATCCTGATTTCGAGGGTTAATAATTTCAACAAGAAGATCCATTCTATCTAAGCTAAAATCTAGAGCAAAATCAGGATTATAAAGCCGTACAAAATAAATTTTATTTGAATTTTCATATTCAAACTTAACAATTAATTGATGTTTTACTATCTGTTCTTGAAAGATACTTATAATATCTTCCTTAAATTCACTATAACCATGCATATCATTTACTTTTTTTCACCATAGAACTACCTATTATTTCAAAATCATTTCCTTTTAAATAATCGACTTCCTTTCCAAAAGTTGTCAGTCCTTCACTAGCATCTTTACCGTTCCAAAATAAATTTTTAGCATCACTTGGATCGGAAACCAATCTTATATCATCTCCTCTTTCAATAGCTTCATCTAAAAAACGTTTATTAATATCTTTAAACCAATCGAAGGCTTCACCGCTCATCTCCTTAACTTGTTTAGCAACAGCTATAGTTTCATTATCTATGTTTAAAAAGTTTAATTTTAAATCGGAAAATGCATCTATTTTTTTAAGTTTCTCTATTCCTCCTACATACCTTCCCAAAACGGTAGTTACTTTATCTGACCTAGAGACTACATCGCCCCCAAATCCAGCATATTTATAGACGTTTTTTCCTAAATTTTTTGCTGCTTTTAAACTATATTTAGTCGCTACTGCGGCATATCCAGCAAATGGTACAGCTGAACCAAAACTTAAAGTTGCATTAAGTTTTTGACCTTCAAAAGAATAAATAACCCCGTTTAATACATCGGCTGGCTCACCAAATCCAGGCACTAAACCAATGCCATCTAAAGTATAATGCATTGTCTCGATAGAAACAGCCTCTGCAGTTTTTTGATAGGCTTTCGGACTTACAGTCGAATATATATATGACATTCCAATTTCTAAACCTTCTAATTCAACAAATTGGATAACTCTATTTTCACTAAAGGCATAAGGACTATTCCAAGGATATTTACTTGCTAGTGGATCTTCCGCAAAAAACCGACCCACCCTAGCATCATGCATTCTGTATTTGAAGTTATAACTATTCCCTTCCCCCTTAACCTCATCATCCATCTCCTGCCCCTGGAACCCATAACGGTAGGAATCCGTTGCCCCGTGGCGGTTTGGCAGGGTCATACCGAAGGAAGCCTAATCAAAACACCCGCAAAGGCTTTATGTATAAGAACGTTCGTGTTTTTAAATAAACCAAAAACTTACCATTTTTTGCTTTTTTGGCACGTTTTGCATGCACTAAAACGGTAAAATATAGAGTAAAAATAGGGCTTTGTTTTTATTTTGAAAAGTGTGATTTGAAATTAAAAAAACGCCCCATTTGGAAACGATTTCCCTGTATTTTAGCGGGCTTACTCGGTACGGCACTCGTCAAAGACGAAGCGCTAGCCGATACGAGGACTAGCTGGGTTTTAATCATAGAATACCTTTAGATTGCTGTAAAAGCTTTCTCTTTATTTTCTTACTTTTATCGCCACTAGTTACAAACTAGCGGTAGTCGTTACTCGGACAAACTAGCACTATCAGGGGGTAGCGGCGCTACAGATACCAAAATCCGTAATTCGTTTACGGACAAACTGAAATATCAAACATTCTTTTCTTTTCCTATTAAATATGTTATACCATTCAACTTTAACCTTTATAAAATCTTCATTTTTATTTAAAACCGTTAAAAATAAATCATCTTTATGGAAATTGATTAATTTCTCTTGAAAAAAACTTTTTCTTGATTTTAGAGGGCTATACTTTAAAAACAGCATATCAAATATATAATATTCATCTAAATCGTTTATACTAACATTTCTTTCTTGAAAATTTTTAATGACTGCCTTTTTATCAACAAAATGCAAACACTTTTTTAAATCTTTAGAATGAATTCCTTTAATAAATTCATAGCAAATATTATTCATTTCACTATCAGTTATTTGTACTCTGTTACAACTATTCACAATAAAAATTAGAAATGATAATAAAAAAAATTTCACGGGTATTAATTATTTGGTGTTTTATCCTTTATTCTATCATTAGTTAAAGCATCTATTAAAGGTTTCCTGCTTCCACCAGCATCCCTTATGACTTTACCTAGTTCTGGATTTTGTTCAACTAATTTCTTCAATTGTTGAAACAACCTATTTGGTGTTTCTGTAGTTATATCCATAGCAGGTATTTCTATAACACCTCCCATTGAACCAAGTTTTCCGCCATCATGCTTTATGTGTTCCAAAGCAGTGATTTCATCAAAATCAGTACTAATATCAGTAATTGGGCATATTACAAACCCAGTGCAGTTTGCGTTAACTCCATTATAGAAAAATTCAAATATTTCATCTGATTCTTCGTTTATAAATTCACCTTGTTTGTCAAATTGTTCTTCAAGATTTCTCTTAATTATATTATCCTTACTAACACTTGTATATAATTGAATTAAGCCATCTGCTGGTGAATCTTGCTCTCCACCAACATCAAAAAAATCTTTTAAACCAAAGGAACCTCCATCAGATTTTATTTCTTCAACGGAGATATTAGATAATGAACTTAAGTATCCTCTTATATTTTTGTCAAAATCATTAACATCATTAGTTGCTTCACTAGGAGCAAAGTCATAAAAAGTAACAGTTCCGTCTTTTACATATTTAACATTTGTAACTTCAATTCCATTGACCATCACTTTTTCTTCTACTTTTTTATAATTATCTACTGCAATACCAACATGTCCAATATCTCCCGATTTAGTAAACCAAATAATTAAATATACATCTTTTCCATCTGGGTCAATTGCCATCAAAGGAGTATTAAGCACAAAATTATATGGAGAAAAACTTGCATATTTACTTTCAGACGGGTCTGTAGCAAACCATCTACCAACCCTAGGGTCGTACACCTAGCACCAAAGTCATAACTATTATTATTACCTTTTAACTCATCATCTTTCTCCATTACATTAAACCCATACCTATAAGAACCCGCACTACCACTACGATTGGGCAGGGTCATTCCAAAGGAAGCCTAATCAAAACACCCGCAAAGGCTTTATGTATAAGAACGTTTGTGTTTTTTAATATATTAAAAACCTGCCATTTTTTGCTTTTTCGGTACGTTTTATAAGAACCAAAATGGCAAAAACATAGAGTAAAAATAGGGCTTTATTTTGGTTTTGGAAAGTGTGTCTTGAAACGAAGAAACGTCCCGCTTGGAGACGCTCTACATATATTTGGCACTTGCTTACTCTGTACGGCACTCGTCAAAGACGAAGCGCTAGCCGATACGAGGACTAGCTGGGGTATTGTTTCGAAGTTGCAAACTTCAAAGAGCAGGTAATTTTATACTATTTCCCCAACCATTATTTTGATTGAAACTTGAATTCATAATAACATTAGGTATAATTGGCAGATTGAATTTTTCTCTTTTTAATATCTGAAATATATATAACAATTCATTAAATGTGCATTCACTATATTCTCCTGTATTTTTGTAAATATTACATAAAGCTAACTCTATGACACTATCTATAATCTCAATTACTGATTGTGGTAAATTATTATATAAAACTTTAAAACTTTCTAATTCTGAAGTTTTAAAAAAAGTATATTTTTTAAAATTATTATCAGGATGAGAATCTAATATTGAATTTGGCGATAATTCTGTGATTTTTTGTTCAAAATTTTCAGGATATTTTTCATTCAATCCTTCACTTATCTCATTCAAAATAAAAAGCAACTCTTGGTTATCAGAGAATTCAATGAATTTTTCTTTTATAAATAGTTTCAAACAATAGATTGAATAAGCCAACCTACCATTGATTGATATTTTCTTAAAAGTTTCCATGTTCATAATTTTATATTTAACCTCCTCCATTAACCGTATTTGTAACATCTTTAGTTGTTATTGTACAATTATCGCAAGGAGGATTATCTTTTATATTTGATGTATTATTATTTTTTGGTCTAGGTTTTTGTATTTCGACTGTATGAATCTCTAAATTTTCGATTTTAGCTTTATCCTTAAAGGCATTGTTTAAAGCGTTACATTCTGAACAATTAGCTACATCTGTTTTCGTTCCACTCCTTTCAGGCAACATGTTTTTTAATTCAGATGTTAAATCTGGACTATTAGATTTCAATACACCACTTTCTCCTAAATAATATTTGCCGGTTGACTTATCATAAACGACAGACACACTTCTTGGCAGTTTTCTATTACTTCTTGTCTGCAGGAGTTGTTCTGCGTATGTATAAGCTCTTGTTTTTGCAAAGCCCGTGGAGACTATATTATCTAGACTTTTTAACGCTTGTGATGTGAATGGGCTAAACTTTGTAAATAAGTTTGTTGAAGATAGCAAAGGCCCCGTAAAAGCCCCCGCATAGCTCGTAGTAAATGCAGAAGCAATATCACCAGCGGCTCTAGGGTCGTCATTTTTTAAGTTTGTGGTAAATTCATTTATTCCCTTTTTGAAATTTGACCACCTTATACCATTCAATATTGTTGCTGAAGTTAGAACTGGGTTATCCCAAAAACTCTTTGCTAAAGATATTGGTCCATGAATTAAATTTTGTTCTACACGTTCATTAGCAACACTTCTAAATTCATTAGTCAAGGGTTGCTGCCATCCACTATATTTTGCATATAACCCATGACCTGGTGTTCCTTCTAGACCTTCAATTTCTAACATCCCAATTGGACTATTACTGCTAAATTGATAAGGGGTTAATTCAGGGTATTTCCATGTTAACGGGTCAACCGCAAAGAATCTCCCAACTCTAGGATCGTGCATTCTAAACTTATAGTTCAAGCTATTCCCTTCCCCTTTAACTTCATCATCCTTCTCCTGTCCTTGGAAGCCGTAACGGTAGTCATCCGTTGCCCCGTGGCGGTTTGGCAGGGTCATTCCGAAGGTAGCCTAATCAAAACACCCGCAAAGGCCTTATGTATAAGAACGTTTGTGTTTTTAGGTAAACCAAAAATGTACGGTAAAAATAGGGCTTTATTTTGGTTTTTGGTAAGTGTGGTTTGAAACAAAGAAACGTCCCGCTTGGAGACGCTCTACATATATTTGGCACCTGCTTACTCGGTACGGCACTCGTCAAAGACGAAGCGCTAGCCGATACGAGGACTAGCTGGGGTGTATTGAAACGAAGAAACGTCCCGCTTGGAAACGTTTTAAATATATTTGGCACTTGCTTACTCGATACGGCACTCGTCAAAGACGAAGCGCGAGCGTTCACTCATTCGGGCGCGAGCGGGGCTTGAATGCATTTCACTTTTTCATTGGTTGAATGAAGACTATACATCTATTATTATCAAGCCGTTGGAAACTTCCACAACAACTTCTACTATATTAAGACCTGTAATATTATTTAATTCTATTTCATTTTTTAAATTTTCAGAAATGTATGTATTGAAATCAAAAAAGCCTATGAAAAATAAATCAAGATTTTTCAATATGTTAGACTTAAAACATAATCTTTTAGCATAAATTTCACCATTAACTCCTAACTCTTTGGATTTTAAATTCAAATCAGAAAAGTTATTAAAATCTATTTCTTTACCCCCAGATATTATAAAGTCAGAGCTTTTGAACTCCACCTTTTTATATAATTTAGATATAAAATGTAATCTCTGATAATCATTATATTTCTTTTCACCATGTACAAATGATGCTTTAAAATATTTATGGTCAATTAAATTAAATTTTGTCAATAAGTCTTTTAACTTATCGCTTACCATAAACCCCATTCCACCTAGAGGCGTAGCACTTATAACATCTGTTTTATTTGCTTCTTTTTGTAGTAAAAAACTATCTAAGTTTGGGGTGAAATTTATTTCTTTATTTCTATTTTCATACAATATGTAACTTGAGTTTGGAGCATCATAATCATAGCCTTTTATCATTTTCTGTGATTGAGGAAAGTCTCCAGTAATTTTTAAATTCGTTGATTCCGAAATTTTATATAGTCTCATTATTAATTATTTGGGTCAAAATTTTCAAGTTTTAGGTCTAAATCGTTAAGTTTAGTATTTGGATTTGATTCAATAACCCCCTCAACATACTCACTTAACTTCTCTAATCTTTCTTTCGCTTGTTGAGGATTGAATTTAGTCATGTCAAGTTTTTCTACATATTCTCTAATCTGATTTGTGTATTTAGTGTGTTTAGCATGTACTCCTCTTTCATTCTTTTTCAGATATCTTTCTAAATCTTTAAATTTATGCTCAAAACCACCTTTAAAAGCCTTTCTTATAAATGGTATATCCTCCAAAGATTCTGGTATTAAATGATGTCTTTGTAATTCATTAACAACTTGAAAAACTTCATCTAATGCTTTAGGGGTTTTTAATTTAACATCAGGAATTAATTTTTGTAACTTTAATAAATTAGTTGAAGCCCCTATTGGAATAAAACTCGAAACACCGTCTTCTGCAAATCCAGTTGGGTCTTCAAGTACTTTATCCCTTAAATCTACAGACCACAAGGTAGGCAGAGGTCTTTTTTCAACGTAATTATTTACAGCTGTAGCTGATGAGACTACATCACTCTTAATTTTATTCGCCCCTCCAGAGTTTAATAGTGTAAATGCGTTACCTCCCGCATTCCTATTCGCCTCATCAATTTTACCCGCATAATTAAATGGAGCAACAATAATATTATTATATCCAGATATTAGCGTATTGATAAGAAAAACAGCAACTGGTGAAGCTGTTGCAGATTGGTCATAGTCAAACTTTTGTGCCTCAGATAAGAATACCTCTGCTCCTTCTAACTCTATGAACTGGATTACTTGATTTTCGCTAAATGCATATGGAGAATTCCATGGATATTTGGAATCTAGAGGGTCAACCGCAAAAAACCTACCCACCCTTGGGTCATGCATCCTATACTTATAATTAAGCGAATTCCCTTCCCCCTTAACCTCATCATCCTTCTCCTGCCCTTGGAAACCATAGCGATACGAACCCGCACTACCACTACGATTGGGCAGGGTCATACCAAAGGAAGCCTAATCAAAACACCCGCAAAGGCTTTATGTATAAGAACGTTCGTGTTTTTAAATACCTTAAAAACTTACCTTTTTTTGCTTTTTTGGCACGTTTTGCATGCACTAAAACGGTAAAATATAGAGTAAAAATAGGGCTTTATTTTGATTTTGGAAAGTGTGTCTTGAAACGAAGAAAAGTCCCGCTTGGAGACGCTCTACATATATTTGGCACTTGCTTACTCTGTACGGCACTCGTCAAAGACGAAGCGCTAGCCGATACGAGGACTAGCTGGGGCATTATTCTTTACAGAAGCAATACCGTTTTCCATAGCATTTTTACTTGAATGCATTTTGCTTGTTTCAACTATTAATGTCAATGTGTGTGTTGTAAGTGGCAGTGAGGATATTTACTAGTTTAGACCATTATCCATTATTATCAGAATTTATCAATAAATTTACTTTTAAGGTATAATCATCTAAAATTTTAACATCAGCACTAATTTTTAGAAGAAAGCTCAAAAAAAAGTTCTTAATTTCTTTTTTTTCACACTTTAGTATTATTTTATCTGTATCAGAAGAATCTATTTCTAGAATAAAATCACTATAATCTTTCAATTTAGCAATATCAAAAAAGTCATCAGGGTTAATATATCTGTTTTCTATTATTCTAGAAATTAAATCTTCCTCATTTTTGAATATGGGAAAATTTGAGAAAAGTGAATAATCGAAATATTCATCTGAGAACAATTCAGATAATGAGATGAATTTTGCTTCTTTGGTCAATTTATTTATTATAAGCGGTCCTGAACTTCCAACATAATCATTTTTATATGTAGTCTTTCCACTATTTAAATTATCATCTAGCAAAAAAATATAAACATATTTTTCATTTTCAATTTTTTTATTGATGGTCAACCCTTTCGTTAACTTTTTGATTAAATAATCATACATTTATTCTATTCGTATTATAGAGAAGTTCTTACTTATATTCTTATAGTATTTCCATGAAATCTCACTTCCATTTTGGACATCATACAGCCTCCAAATACCATTTTCTTTGACGGCATTAAAAGCATGTGCATCAAAACCAATTGTAGCCTTTGTAGTATCATCAAAATGAGAAAAGAGTATCACAGAATCAGTATCTAATTTATTTAAATTTTTAAATAAATTCGTTGGGTCAACTCGCCATTGAGTTACTGTTGCATCATCAAAACTATTTTTGATGAAAGCTAAAGCGTCATCGAATTTTAAACCTCTCCCTCCTGCTTTTTTAGCTTCACTAAAAACTCTTCCAATTAAAGCTTTATGGAATTCTACAGCACAAGATACACAATTAGCTTTTGACCTAGTCGGATTAATTGCCGAGCTTAACTGTCTTAATCCAATATTTTTATTTCCTACATTATTAATACCACCACCAACATTATCAGTAGTTTTCACAGCTTTAGCAGCAAGCTTAGATTGCTTAAAAACTCTATAAAGTTGATATATATCAATAGCTTTATCAACTACGTATTCACCTGCTATAATTGCTGGGGCTTCCCCAAATCCAATTAGTACACCATAAGAGACTTGCATACCAGGGTTACTATAGGTTTGAACCATTAATTCTTGGCGTTTTCTTGCAGATTTTATCTCCCTTTTTTGCTTTTCAATCTCCGCTTTGCTTCTAGTTTCTTGCGTAAATTGAGACCCCTCTCTATATCTTTTTTCTGCAATTAAAGCCTGTTGAAGTTGAACCTTGAACGCAGCATGCTTACTTGAATACAATTTCAACCCTTCTTCTCCTTTCCAAACTTTTAGTTTATCTCCATAAATCACCCAATATTCTTCTAATCCTTCTAACTCTCCATGGGATATAACTTTATTACCGCTAAAAGCATACGGTGAATAATGTGGGTACTTATGAGTCAACGGGTCAACAGCAAAAAACCTACCCACCCTAGGGTCGTGCATCCTATACTTATAGTTCAAGCTATTCCCTTCCCCCTTAATCTCATCATCCTTCTCCTGTCCCTGGAAGCCATATCGGTAAGAACCCGCATTACCACTACGATTGGGCAGGGTCATTCCGAAGGAAGCCTAATCAAAACACCCGCAAAGGCTTTATGTATAAGAACGTTTGTGTTTTTTAGTATATTAAAAACTTACCATTTTTTGCGTTTTTGGTATGTATTATAAGCACTAAAACAGTAAAAATATGATATAAAAATAGGGCTTTATTTTGATTTTGGAAAGTGTGTCTTGAAACGAAGAAACGTCCCGTTAGGAGACACTTAAAACATATTTGGTACGCTTGCTCGGTACGGCACTCGTCAAAGACGAAGCGCTAGCCGATACGAGGACTAGCTGGGGAGAACATAGCACAGGACACCATAGAAGACATAGATTTACTTACTTTGTTCAACAAGGCTCAAAAACTCTCTAAAAAACAAAAGGAAACAGTTAAGGATTTCCTCTCTGCTTTTGTGCTTAAAGCTGACCTTACCCAAAAGTTAGTGCAATAAAAAAGCCTTTACATCTCTGTAAAAGCTTTTCTCTTCTTATTTTCTTACTCGGTACGGTACTCGTTGCGAACGAGCACTCAATGTCATTAAGTTAAGACCTTTTCAAATGCTATCTTTTTGATTTTTAGTTATTTTAGGCTTAATTCGAGTGCGATATTTTCCTGTATTTCGTTCAAAAGACCTGTTTGGTCTTATTGGAA
>NZ_JBFDAE010000019.1:0-78330 GCF_040720935.1 Algibacter sp. 2305UL17-15 | reverse complement strand
TCTTCGTTTAATAAATCTTCTGGTTTCATAAGTGTGTAAAATTTAAAGTTAATAAAATAAAAAACTCAGGATTGAATTCAATCCTGAGTTTTTTGAAACTTACACACTTTATGGGTTAGTGCCGATAAATTTTTATATTCCTACATTAGGTTAAAAAAGCCGTAAGCATTGCTGATGAACAACTTTTTTCTTGTAAATCTTAATGCACAACGGGTGTATAAATATTATAGAATCCTGATGGTTACCTAGCTAGGAATTCTCTTAGGTTTTTGCTTAATTGTTCAGAAAAACATAATCTTGCTATTTTTAACGTTTTCATCGCAAAAAACCTTAAAATATGATTTGTTAGAAGCTGTAACGAATGATATTTAAATCACACTTAGAGTATAAGGCAGTAGGACTTATCAAAACCCATTTCTATAGAACCTTAATCATTTCTTCTTTAAACTGTTTTGTGAATCAAATTTTTAGAATTTGAATGTTTTCTTAAAACATGTCTCCTGTTTTGGTATAACGATAATTTAATTTTATTGATGCTTTTTATATAAATATTAAACAGATTGTACTTTGAAGATTAGGAAAGGGCTATAAAATAATAAAATCCAAAGATTTGTCACTAGGCTTAAAATGTCATTAATGATTTAAGTGTTAATGTTTTAAGTGACTAGTTGTTATATGTAATTCATGTTATCTATTAACAGCGTTTAAACTTATATAAAAAGAAGAGAGGTTACCTAAATAAGGTAACCTCTCTTTAATATTATTTAATTAACTGGGTTTTCTACCAGTATCTACACTTGCTGTAGTATTTACAGAACCAGTGTCTGTAACATTTGTTATCTGGTTTAACATAGTCACAAAGTTCACCACCATCAGTACTTGTACCACTAACTACGTTGAATACACCTTTTTCGTATCCAGGACCAATTTTTGTCCAACAGTTAGTGTTGATTTTAGTATAGTAACAGTGACCAATTTTAATATAAATGTATCTTCCAAATGATCCATCGTTATTGACACCGTTAAGTGTAAACTGCTCGTGTGGGGCTAATACTTTATCAAATATTTTAACCGCTCTACAAGAGTTCCCTTTCTTTTGGTACACTTTAACTCTTTTACTTCTGCACCAGTCAAATTCTAAAGTTAATTCATTAACATCACCTTTACAATCTTTACATTTTTCAATATCAGCACACTCAAGAAGGAAATTGAAATCCATAACCCAAAGTCTTTCGTTTGTGTTGATATCTGTTATCCATCCCCATGTACCTAAACCTTCAGCACCTACATTACTATCCCAAATAGCACCACCTGGGCCAACTTGCACACCATATTTTTCTTCTGGTCTTTGAGTAAGACCGTAAACGCCTTGACCTAGACAATCACTACCAGCAGATGTAATTGTACTTCTTGTGTCGTCAATTTTGTAATAATTTAAGTTTTCTTTTACATCTCCAGAACATCCACCTTCATCTTTCCAATCATTGCCAGCAGCTTGCCATTCAGTCCAGTTGCTTTTTCCAATAAACCATACATCAATAGTAACAACACAATCTCCTACAATTGCATTGGTAGTTCCTGTAAGATGTGCAGAACCATCATTATATTCAGTTAATTTTAATTTGTGGTCGTCTGTAGTGCCAAAGAAACCACTAGTATAATCAGTTTCAGTTTCAGGCCACCAAAAGTTAGATTTTGGTTGATTTGGATTATTACAGAGATCTGCATCTATAACTTTACATTCCTTAATAGCTTTTGGGCCACTAGATTTAGATTGACTTGACATTTCAAGATCTAGGCTAATAGAAGGACTAACTAGATTTTCACTTTCATCGTTAAATTCTAGCGTTGCGTCTTCTTCTCCGTCTGGAACGATGATTTCATCTTCCATTGATTCTTCAGTTACCTGAACTTCCTTTTGTTCTTCTGTTACTGTCTCATTTTGACAAGCGAAAAACATTACCGCTACACCTAGTAGCATTAGTAGATTTTTTTTCATAATTTTAAATTTGTGTTTATCAGATTAATAGTTAACAGGTGTAAATTTATAAAAAGAGTTATACCACCTATTAAATTTTTGTTAAAACCGATATTTTTTCGATTAATAGATGAAGCCCAAATTTTTGGGGTTCAATAGATTAAATGCTTTTTTTTTAGATTAATCGTAAGTTTTTACGTTAAAACCACAGTATTTGTAGAGATTTTGGGCACAATTCGCATTTTGTCTATAAAAACTGAATAAATCTTACAAAATAAATAGATTCCGAATTGAACAATAACGGTTCATGAATTTTGAACAATACAGATCAATGGGAAACATCGCTAATCAACATTAAAGGTGCTAACCGCATGCAAAGGAATACCAGACTGTGAGACACCTTCAATTTCTATGAGATAATCACTTTTAGAATCACTTGTAAAAAAGGAGATGTCTTGACCACCTTCATTATTAATAGTGATTTTTGGTTCCCAATGGAGTGTAGTCCTTATATCTGGCTTAGTTGCTTCTTCAAATCCTGAAAGATGGTCTGGGGCATAAAACTTTTTTGCAGTATAGAATCCTTTAGCAGGAAAATCGATAATGCCAGGCTTTCGTTTAATGTTTCTTGAAAAACTGGTATTGCCTGTTTTAGAATAAATTGCAATAACACCGTTTCCGCTATTTGGGTATAGGGCAGCATCTGCTCCTTTTAAAACATCAATAAAAGATATTTCACTGGCTTGAAGCGAACTTAAAAAGTCCATATCAACCTCAAATTTATCCAAGAGCACTAATGGGCTTCCAGTTCCTCCTCTTATATATATAGAATCATTAAAGACACTAACACCCGGAACAGTAGCCAACAAATCAAAAACGGTTTGCCCATAATCAATAAAATCTGTTTCAAGGTCTAATCTATTAGAGGGGAAGCCATAATCAGTTTGGTTATTCATGTCTTCTTCACGCTTCTCATAGTCTTCCTTTTTCTTGGCAATAATAGTTACCTCTTCTAATTGTTGCCGTTGTTGGTCTAATTCAAAATTTAATTGCTGAATATATTTCGTGACCTTAATATAGTTTTCTAGTTGTAAATTTGAAGCTATGTTGTTTTTAGTTACTCTGTTATGATTTACTTTAGGTTGTTCTTCATTCTGGTCAATTAAAATAAGAATGTTGCGATCAGCTTCCCTTTCAGATTTAAAATCGGTTAATCTAGATTCTACTATGGTTTGAATTGAATCAAAAAATATAAAAGGGCCAAACTTAAATTCCCCACTTATATTTGATTTTTTAACAGGTTCTTGTATAATGTTTTCGCCGTAAAACGTCAGTCTTGTTGGAGCAGATACTGGTCCGTACGGTTTTTTTAACCGCTTTGTTCTTCCTGAAATATAAATTCCTTTTTCAGCATCAAAACTATTAGTGTCTTTATTATAAAGTAAATCTTTCCAAGTAAAGCGTCTCCAGCCGTTTGTAAGCATCGTTAAATCGAGTAAATAGCGTTTTTTGCTATCTATTTCATCAAAAAAGTATCCGGGGTTTTCAATATCACCCCTTAAATCAGAATTCAATAACAAATATGTTTTAATGTTTTTATGGAATCTATTATAGGGAAAAGCATTTAAATCTCTAACACTCATAGATAAATGACTGGGAAGCACCGCTCCATTTTGATCCTTAGTCGTAATTTGAATTGTTTGTCGTTTTCTGGTGCCTAAAACGCCTTTATCTTTTTTAATTTCGATAATTCCTTTGTTATTGTCGTTAGCAATAAATACTAAGCGTTCGCATACCGGATTTCCAGTAGCATCAAATAAAGTAAGGTGTACAACACCATCTTTTAAATTATCAACGGGAATTTTAAGTGTATAACTGTCTTTAGGTTCAGGCTCAAACTTGTTTAATATTTGTTTTCCTCTTTGATGAACAACTAAGTAGGTGTTGCTTAGAGCCATGGTTTCGTTAGATTTCACGTTTACTATTATGTGATTTCCAGCATTAATAACACCCAAAGTGTGCCCTTGTGGTAATGCTTTCGGTAGAGGATATTTATATTCAACACCGTTTACTTCCAGTTTTGCATAATAAGTTTTTTCAGGTTGTGGACTTATTGAAAAGACTCCCAACCCGAACTTTGAAGTGCCAAAGTTTGAAATAATATCGTTTTGGGCATTTAATATTTTACCAGAAAACGTAATGTCTTTTAAGCCTACACCTTTAACTTTAATAACAACTTTACTTCTTAAGTTTTCTACTAAGTCGCCTCCTTCGGGAAAAAACTGCAAGTCTGGTTTTATTTGCTGAAAGCTAAGGTCTGGCCCACTTGGTTTTACGAGAGATAACTCTAGGCTATCGGCTTTATCTGCAGACCAAATATTAATTTCTTTTTTAAAAAAGAAGTCTGCACTTTTATTCCGCATATAATTGGTGTAAGCCCTTAAAAGATATTTACCAGATTTCCAGTTTTTTTCAATCTTAAAATCTCCTGCAGCGGCAATATTATTTGTAAATAGTTTCTTTTTAGAAACCAAACTATCTTTTTCATCGATTAATTCAACATAAATTACCCAGCTTTTTTTACTCTTCTCGTGAGTGATACCGTCAACCAGATAGCTTGTAAACCAAATGGTTTCATCTAGCGCATAATATGGCTTATCTGTATGTACATATATTTTTTCGGGAGAATTTGTCGTGCTATATTGCTCAAGTTTTTCACTTACCAATTCAGTAAAGTGATTTTGAATAACAATCGAAAAAGAGCATAGCAAAATAAAGAGCACAGAAAAGGAAATAATTTTTTTCATCAAAAGAAGCTGTAATTTTAAGAGTTTAAAGATAGATTAATAACTACTTTTATTACAAATTATAGTTTAATTTTAACTATTTAAATTTTAGATGATAATAGATCTTAGAAGTGATACCGTTACCAAGCCTTCAAAAGCAATGTTGCAAGCCATGTTCAATGCTAAAGTAGGCGACGATGTGTTTAGGGAAGACCCAACTACAAATAAACTAGAAGAAAAAGTAGCTAAGATGTTTGGGAAAGAACGGGCTTTGTTTTTTCCGAGTGGCACAATGGCAAACCAAACTGCCATTAAATTACATACAGCTCCTGGAGACCAAATAATTTGCGATAAATATGCCCATATTTATAATTACGAATCTGGTGGCGCATCATTCAATAGTGGTGTCTCCTGTAAATTGATCGATGGAGAAAGAGGTATGTTTACAGCAAATCAAGTTGCTGAAGCTATTAATCCAGATGCCTACTATTACAGTAAAACAACTTTAGTTGAAATTGAAAACACAACAAATAAAGGAGGTGGCGCTTGTTGGGATTTAAACGAGGTTTTAAAAATTAAGAAAGTTTGTGATGCTAATAATTTGAGGTTTCATTTAGATGGTGCTCGATTATGGAATGCTTTGGTAGCAAAAAATGAAACTACGGAACAGTATGGGAAACTGTTTGACACTATTTCTATATGTTTTAGTAAAGGTTTAGGTTGCCCGGTTGGCTCGATTTTGGTTGGGAATTCTGAAATCATGAAAGAGGCGATTAGAATCAGAAAGATTTTTGGTGGTAATATGCGGCAAGTTGGTTATTTGGCAGCCGCTGCACTTTATGCATTAGAAAACAATATTGACCGATTGCATGAAGATCATCAAAGAGCCAAGGAAATAGGAGAGGTGCTCACTAAATTGCCGATGATAAAAACCGTTGAACCTATTGAAACCAATATCGTTATTTTTGAATTGAATGCTGTTGAAGATGCATCTCTTTTCATCCAAAAGTTAAAAGAAAAAGGGATACACATTATAGGCATGGGAGGTGGGAAACTTAGGATGGTAACACATTTAGATTATACCAGTAAAATGCATGAAAAACTCATGAACTATTTTAAGGATTCATAAAACAATAAAAAACTAAGTCCAAAAAGAATATTTTTGGACTTAGTCTAATTTTAAGATTACTAGATTTTATTACCGAAACGAAAATAATGTTTCATTAAATTGTGCAAAGCTCGCCATTGTTTCTACTGGCTCCTCTAATTACTTTGAAATTGCCAATAACATAGCCAGGGACAACATTTGGATCAGAACAACTTGTATGAATTGCTTCAGTTTTTTCACCATTAATATAAATTGTTATTTCAGTTCCTAGTGTTCCTTTATCATCATTTCCATTTAATTCAATAGTATCACCATTATTCACATTTTGACTAAAAATAACATCACCAGAGTTTTTACCTTTGCCTTTTGTTTTTACAGTTATTAACGCACTATCTCCAGAATACTCAAGATCTAATTCAGTTAGTTTTCCATCACAATCACAATCGTCATTACCATTTTCTTCATAATCGGTTGGGCACAATACGCCTCCATTTCTACTGACTCCAGTTATAACGGTATAATTACCGAAAACCGCTCCTGGACCAATAGGGACAGAACAACTTGTATGTATTTTTTGGTCCAAATTCCCATCAATATAAATATGTATTTCAGTTCCAAGTGTCCCTTTATCGTCATTGCCTAAAAAACTAAAATTTGTTCCAGGGTCAACTGTTCCTTCAAAAACTATAGCTCCTTCTTTGTTTTTACCTTTTCCCTTAGTTTTTACAGTAATGTTGGCACTTTCATTTCCATTGTATTCTAATGTAAGTTCTGTTACTTTACCATCACATGGTTGGCACTCTTCTTCAGTTTCTTCACAATCTAATAGGAAATTAAAATCCATAACATAAAGTCTTGCACCTAATTTGTTGAAATCTGAACATAATCTTCCTCCATTTCTACTTGCTCCATCCAGTACTTCAAATGCACCACTTACAAAACCTGGTAATACGTTAGGGTCAGAACAACTAGTGTGAATTTTAGTGTTTTCATTACCATCTACGTTAAGAGTAATTTCAGTTCCTAATGTACCTTTATCGTCATTTCCGTATATGGTAAATGCAGCACCTGGTTGAACTTCCCCATCAAAAATGGCACTACCCGCATTTTTTCCTTTCCCTTTAGTATTTACAGTAATATTAGCTGGTGAATTTCCATTATATTGAAGGGTTAATTCAGTCAATTTCCCATCGCAATCTCCACAATTATTAGTATTCTCATTGAGAATTTCAGTAATCCATCCCCAAGTTCCTAGACCCATCGCACCTACATTACTATCCCAAATTGCACCACCTGGACCAACTTGAACACCATATTTTTCTGCAGGTCTTTGCTCTAACCCATAAACTCCCTCTACTAAACAATCACTACCAGCAGAAGTAATTGTACTTCTTTTTGAGTCGATTTTATAATAATGCAAAGCCTCTTTAACGTCACCAGAACAGCCTCCTTCGTCTTTCCAATCGTTACCTGAAGCATACCAGTCATCCCAATTCATTTTACCAATGAACCATACGTCAATAGTTACTACACAGTCACCATTAATCGCATTAGTAGTTCCTGTTAAATGAGCAGAACCATTGTCGTGTTCAGTAAATTTCAATTTATGATCATCTGTAGTACCGAAGAAACCACTAGTATAATCGGTTTCAGTTTCAGGCCACCAAAAGTTAGATTTTGGTTGATTTGGATTATTACAGTTATCTGCATCCAAAACTTTACATTCTTTAACAATATTTGGTTGATGTACTTTCTTTTTCTTTTTTTTCTTTTTACTCAATTCAGAAGATGTAGAGTTAACATCTTCATGGTTTTCAATTGATTCTGTGTTGCAGGCAAAAATAAATAAGCATGCTCCGAGAGTAGTTAGGATGATTTTTTTCATGATTTCAAAGTGTTGGTTTATATATTAGGGTGTAATCTTAAAGTGTAATTTAACGCATAACAAAGGTTAAAACATAAAAAACTAGTTGTATCTCCTTTTTTTTCTGATTATCAGTTAAGCAAAGTATGGTTTTCTTAAATCACTTTTTTTATATAAGAATCCATTAAAACATCTGCTACCATTTGGTCGATGGTAGAAAACTCCAGATCAACAAAAAGAGGGAGCCTAATCAAACAATCAGAAAAGCGGTCACTATTAATTAAAATCCTACTATCATGTTTGTTGGTATAATATGAACTTTTATGCAAGGATGAATAATGGAAAACTGCATGATATCCTTTGTTTTTAAATAGTGCTAATAATTTATTTCTAGTTTTTAAATTTTTAGCTACTAAATAGAACATGTGTCCGTTTTGGGATGCATAATCAGGAATTGGTGCAATTTCAAAATCTGGGGTTGTACATGAATTTGTAATTGTCTCATAATAATGATTCCAAAGTGCAACTCGTTTTGCTTGAATTTCATCAATTGCTTCTAGTTGTGCCCATAAAAAAGCAGCTAAAATATCTGAGGCTAAAAATGAAGCTCCTATATCTACCCATCCGTATTTATCAATTTCTCCTCTAAAAAATTTAGATCTATTTGTACCGTTTTCCCATATAATTTCAGCTCGTTCTATAAACCTATCATCATTAATTACAAGTAAACCACCTTCACCGGAAACTATATTTTTTGTTTCGTGAAATGAAAAAGCAGCTAAATGTCCAATAGAACCTAATGGTTTTTTTACGCCTTTTCTATCGGTATAATAACTATCTATAGCATGTGCTGCATCTTCAATAACTATAAGATTGTTTTTGTTTGCAATACTCATAATAGCGTCCATATCACAAGCTATACCTGCATAGTGCACCACAATAATGGCTTTTGTTTTTTTGTTAATTAATCTTTCTATGCCTTTTGGGTCTATATTGGGATTATCTGCATAAGAATCTGCAAATACTACTTTGGCGCCAGTTCTTAAAAATGCTAATGCGGTAGAAACAAAAGTGAAACTAGGAATAATTACTTCGTCGCCTTCTTTCAGGTTAGCCAACATTGCGCACATTTCTAGCGCATCTGTACAAGAGGTTGTCAGTAAGGTTTTTTTGAAACTGTATTTTTTTTCAAAGAAGTTTTGACATTTTTTTGTAAAACTTCCGTTTCCAGAAATTTTTCCGCTAATTAAAGCTTCGTTTATATATTTCTGTTCGTTTCCGGTTAAGAATATTTTGTTAAAAGGTATCATAAGTCAATATAAGTTTGGGGCGTTATATTTAAAACTGTATGTAAAAGTATGGCTTGTGTTATTTTAACCAAAAAAATAAGTTGTAATGAGAAATAACTTAGACGTAGAACAAAAAATAAGACTTTAATGCCCTGAAATTAAACTAAGTGTCCTTAGTATGTATGTGGAAAAATTATAATAATTATTTGAAATAGTGCATTAAGAAATGCAAAAATGCATCCAGAATTTAGGACTGCTAAAGTCAAAAAATGGCTCTATATACAGCCTTACTTAAACATATCCATCCCAGGAATATTGGGCATACCTTCTTTGGCAACAGCACTAAGTTCGGCTTCATTAACACTAGTCGCTTTTTCAATAGCATTATTCAATGTTACAATTAAATAGTCTTCAAGTTGTTCTTTATCTTCTAATAAAGCATCATCAATTTCAATAGATTTTATAGTCCTGTTGGCGGTTAAAGTCACTTTTAGTTTTCCATCTTTACTGCTTTCATCAACTAAGACGGTGTCTAAACGTTTCTTGGTTTCTTCAACTTTCTTTTGGGTTTCTTTAAGTTTTCCCATCATACCCATCATATCTCCAAACATAGTTTCTAGCTTTAATTATTAATAAAGCTAAATTATTAAAATAATCTATTTTTTTATAACATATTCTATTAAAATGATAAGTCAAACGCATTAAAATAAATAGCTGTTTTTTTAGCCACTAATTTCACCAATAAGCACGAAAAAAGGGGTAAAGCCCATTTTTAAATTAGTGAAATATTTAATTATAATAATTTCACGAATGAAAAATCTAAAGGTTTTTCAAAAATTAGTGACTATTAGTGCGTTCGTGGCTGATGAAGTTTACTTTGATTAAAGTGAATAAACTGGTCGCTATTTTAATCTTTAGCATTATTTTTGCGGATTCCAGTAAAGAAGATAAAGAAAATGACAACAAAGACCAGTATTTTTAATCCGCCAATTGCAAATAAAGCCCCAAAAGAACTCATTGCCCACGGAGATTCTAGAATTGATAATTATTATTGGTTAAACGATAGAGAAAATCAAGAGGTTATCGATTATTTGAATGCTGAAAACGATTATACAAAGGCAATAATGGAGCATACTGAGGATTTCCAAGAGCAGTTATTCGAGGAAATGAAAGGCAGAATAAAAGAAGACGATACCTCGGTGCCTTATAAATTAAATGGCTATTGGTATCAAACACGATTTGAAAAAGGAAAAGACTACCCTATTTACATTCGAAAAAAGGAAACTTTAGAAGCTCCAGAAGAACTATTGTTCGACTGTAATAAAATGGCAAAAGAACATGCCTATTTTAAGCTTGGTGGCATCTCTATAAGTCCAGATAACACAATGGCTGCATTTTCAACAGATACTTTAAGTAGAAGACAATATACTATTCAAATTAAACATCTTGAAACCGAAGAAATTTTTAGTGATAAAATAGATAATACTACCGGAGGCATCACTTGGGCAAATGATAATAAAACATTGTTTTACGCCAAAAAGGATGAAACAACATTACGCTCTCATAAAATATGTAAACATGTTTTGGGTACCAGTTCTAAAACGGATGTTGAGGTGTTTCATGAAGAAGATGATACTTTCAACACTTTCGTTTATAAAACAAAATCCAAAAAGTATATCGTTATTGGTTCATCTAGTACTTTAAGTTCAGAATATCGTTTTTTAAATGCCGATACACCAAATGAAGCATTCAGGATTTTTCAAAAGAGAACACAAGATTTAGAGTATTCCATAGCGCACTATAATGATAGTTTCTATGTTATTTCGAATATAAATGGCGCAACCAATTTTAAAGTCTCAAAAGCACCCGAAACAGCTACGGAAAAAAAACATTGGGAAGATGTAATTCCACATAGAAAAAACGTTTTAGTTGAAGATATCGAAATTTTTAAAGATTATTTAGTGGTGAATGAACGGGAGAACGGACTAAATAATATAAGAATCATGACTTGGAATGGTAATGAGGATTATTACTTGCCATTTGATAACGAAACCTATAATGCATACATAGGGAATAACCCTGATTTTGATAGTGACACCCTGAGATATGGCTATAATTCATTAACCACACCAAGTTCTGTAATCGATTATAATTTAAAAACTAAAGTCAGTAGTGTCATAAAAGAGCAAGAAGTACTTGGAGGCACTTTTAAAAAGGAGAATTACGAATCTAAGCGTATTTGGGCAACAGCTCGAGATGGCGTAAAAGTGCCAATATCGTTGGTTTATAAAAAAGGAATAGCCTTAGATGGTACAAATCCATTGTTGCAATATGCTTATGGTTCTTATGGCTCAACCATAGACCCATCGTTTTCTAGTATCAGGTTGAGTTTGTTGGATAGGGGATTTGTGTATGCTATTAGTCATATTCGTGGTGGTGAATATTTAGGACGCGATTGGTATGAAAATGGGAAATTATTAATCAAGAAAAACACCTTTACAGATTTTATAGATTGTTCAAAACACTTAATATCAGAAGGTTATACTTCGGAAAAACATTTATATGCCTACGGAGGTTCTGCGGGAGGCTTATTGATGGGGGCTATTATAAATATGAATCCAGAATTATACCGTGGGGTTTTGGCGGCAGTTCCGTTTGTAGATGTGGTTACGACAATGCTTGACGACACCATACCGTTAACAACAGGGGAGTATGACGAGTGGGGCAATCCAAATGAGGTTGAATATTACAACTATATGAAATCCTATTCGCCATATGATAATGTTCAAGCAAAGAATTATCCAAATATGTTGGTGACTACCGGATTGCACGATTCTCAAGTGCAGTATTGGGAACCAGCAAAATGGGTGGCAAAACTCAGGGAATTAAAGACCGATTCAAATAAATTATTGCTTCAAACCAATATGGATTCCGGGCATGGCGGTGCATCAGGAAGATTTGAAAGCTTAAGGGAAGTGGCCCTAGAATATGCTTTTTTATTAGATTTAGAAAAAATTAATCACTAATAAAAAAAAATGCTTATTTTTGCCAAGTTTTAGGTTACTTGTTTTATATTTATGAAAGTGGCTTATAAATTACATTTATGAAACATAGAAATAAAGTTTTTGATAATGTATTAGATTTAGTAGGCAATACACCGCTTATTAAGCTTAATAGGATAACTTCAAAATTAAAAGGAAGTTTTTACGCGAAAGTAGAAGCTTTCAACCCGGGGCAATCTTCCAAGGATAGAATAGCGCTTTATATTATCGAACAAGCTGAAAAGCAAGGTATTTTAAAACCTGGCGATACTATAATTGAAACTACTTCTGGAAATACAGGTTTTAGTTTAGCAATGGTTAGTATTATTAAAGGCTACGATTGTATTTTGGCGGTAAGTTCAAAATCATCTGCCGACAAGATTGATATGCTGAAAACCATGGGAGCTAAGGTATATGTATGTCCAGCTCATGTTAGTGCAGACGATCCGCGCTCTTATTATCAAGTGGCAAAACGTTTACACGATGAAATGAAGGGTTCTGTTTACATTAACCAGTATTTTAATCAATTGAATATTGATGCGCATTATGCCTCGACAGGTCCTGAAATTTGGGAACAGACCGAAGGTAAGATAACGCATTTAGTAGCCTGTAGTGGTACCGGAGGTACTATTTCGGGAACTGCAAAATATTTGAAGGAGCAAAATCCAAACATCAAAGTAATTGGTGTTGATGCATTTGGTTCTGTTTTGAAGAAATATCATGAAACCAAAGAGTTTGATGAAAAAGAAATCTACCCTTACCGAATAGAAGGTTTAGGTAAAAACTTAATACCTGGCGCCACAGAATTCGACCTTATAGACGAATTTATTAAGGTGAATGACGAAGATAGTGCGCATACTGCACGAGAAATCGCAAGAACAGAAGGTATGTTCGTGGGTTATACGTCTGGTGCAGCAACACAAGCTTTAAAGCAGTTGGGTGAAGAAAAAAGATTTAAAAAAGACGATTATGTAGTGGTCATATTCCCAGATCATGGGTCACGCTACATGAGTAAAGTGTATTCTGATAAGTGGATGAGCGATCAAGGATTCTTCGATAGTATCAACGAAGAAGCTTCACAAAAAATTCAATACATCAAATAAGTAAGTAAATCTATACCTTAAAGAGACAGTTTTTTGCTAAACAAGCAAAAAGTTGTCTCTTTTTTTATTTTATCAATAATTGAACTGTAAAAATTATGTTCAAACCAGATAAATATTTAATTTTGCAGCAACTAACTAAGAACTTCATTACTAAACATTAAAAGAACGAATTATAATTTTGTGCTTCGATTTGTGTTTATTTTTAAGTGGATATATTTAATAGTAGATGAAAGATTTATTTGAGAAGATTTACAAAGACAAAGGGCCTTTAGGTAAATGGGCAGCTCATGCTGAAGGTTATTTTGTGTTTCCTAAATTAGAAGGAGAGATTTCTAATAGAATGAAATTTCAAGGGAAAGATGTTATTACTTGGAGTATTAATGATTATTTAGGTTTAGCCAACCATCCAGAAGTTCGTAAAGTGGATGCTGAAGCTGCTGCTGAATATGGTTCTGCTTACCCAATGGGCGCAAGAATGATGTCTGGTCATACCGATTTGCATGAAAAACTACAAAACGAATTAGCTGAATTTGTTAACAAAGAAGCAGCATATCTTTTGAATTTTGGGTATCAAGGCATGGTATCTACTATTGATGCTTTAGTAGCTAAAGATGATATTATTGTGTATGATGTTGATGCGCACGCTTGTATCATAGATGGTGTTCGCTTGCATATGGGGAAACGATTTACCTATAAGCATAACGATGTTGTAAGTTTGGAAAAAAACTTAGAACGTGCCACAAAAATGGCAGAACAAACAGGAGGAGGTATTTTAGTTATTTCTGAAGGTGTGTTTGGAATGCGTGGAGAACAAGGGCGTTTAAAAGAAATTGTTGCACTTAAAAAGAAATTCAATTTCAGGTTTTTTGTTGATGATGCGCATGGTTTTGGTACTCTTGGAGCTACTGGAGCAGGAGCGGGAGAGGAACAAGGCGTTCAAGACGGTATTGATGTCTATTTTGCAACGTTTGCAAAATCTATGGCAAGTACAGGTGCTTTTATCGCCGCAGATCAAGAAATTATTGATTACTTAAAATATAATTTACGTTCTCAAATGTTTGCCAAGTCTTTGCAAATGCAATTGGTAAAAGGTGCTTTAAAACGCTTGGATATGTTGAGGACTATGCCGGAGTTGAAACAGAATCTTTGGAAAATAGTTGATGCATTACAATCTGGCTTAAAAAAACGAGGTTTTGATATAGGGACAACTCAAAGTTGTGTAACACCAGTATATCTAAAAGGAAGTATTCCTGAGGCTATGGCATTGGTAAAAGACCTGCGTGAGAACTACGGCATATTCTGTTCAATAGTAGTTTACCCTGTAATACCTAAAGGATTAATTTTACTAAGAATGATTCCTACGGCAACGCATACCTTACAGGATGTAAGCGAAACTCTTGATGCATTTGATGCTATTAGAGATCGATTGGTAAATGGAACTTATAAACGCTTATCTGCTGCAGTAATGTCCGCAATGGGCGAATAAAATAGAAATTTTAGAAGTTAATAAAAAGTCCGATTTTTTTTTAAAATCGGACTTTTTTTATGCTAATTTTTTCTCGTCCAGATTGTCCCCTTGAGCGGACTTTAGGGGTGTTTTTTCAATCATAACTATCAAATTTACACTCTACTATTACAGCACAAATAATAATTCAAAACACCTATAAAACCTTCCTATATGTCTTTCTTCTCCTATACACCTCTGGGTCAAAATGTTTCCAAATTTGATGTATGGCATAATTATCCTCCAATTCAGGGGTTCTATAACAGGTTTGAATCCCTTTTTCGGAAAACGTATTGTAATATTCATTGAAAATAACAGCGTGCACTCCTTTGTTTTGATAGTTTGGATGAATGCCAATTAAGTAGAAGATAACGTCTTTACTGTGTTTCTTCGCCTTTAAAACATGAATAAACCCAAATGGAAATAGTTTTCCATTAATTTTCTGTAAGGCTTTAGCATATGCAGGCATTACAATTGCAAAACCGACTAAAGTATCCTCTTTATCCACTACAAATTTTATGTATTCAGGGTTTATAAAACTGATAAACTTCTTCTTAAAATATTCTTTTTGAATGTCGGTAATAGCCACAAAACTTGCTAAGGATGCATAACTTGCATTGAATAAATCAAACATTCTATCTACATAAGGCATGACCTCTTCGGTTTTCGTGAATTTTAATGCCTTGAGCTGATAACGTCTTTTGATCAATTCCTGCGCCTTTAAAAAAAACTCTGGCTTTACATTTTTAAAAGGAAATCTGCTTTCAGAATATGCTTTTTCAATAACATAGCCAGCAGCTTCATAATGTTTGACATAATACGGATGATTGTACCAAGTTACCATTGGCGCAATGGCTTCAAACCCCTCATCTATAACACCAACTTTGTCTAAATTTGAAAAACCGACAGGGCCTTCGGCAAACGCTAGGTTATTTTCTTTTCCTATAGCTTCAACCGTATTCAATAATGCTTTAGAAACTTCGAAATCGTCTTTAAAATCAAACCAACCAAAGCGCATTTTTTTCTGATTTTGACTTTTTACTTCAAGCCAATTGATGATAGCAGCAACACGACCAACAACTTCATTGTTATTGTAAGCTAAAAATAAGCGTGCATCGGCATCTTTAAAAACAGGGTTTTCATTTTTATCAAATGTTTTTAGCTCTTGACTAATAATAGGAGGTGTCCAGTATTCCGAACCTTTGTATAATTTAAAAGGAAACTTTACAAACGTTTTTAAGTCTTTTTTTGTAGTTACTTCTTTTATTGAAATCATAAATTATTTCAGTAAAGTGTTAGTTAAAATCTTCATCTTCTCGTTTCTGTTTTTTCTCTTTTTCCTTTACCGCATCTTCATCTCTTTTTCGCTTCTTTTTTTTCTTCTTCTTGCCCTTACTTCTCGATTGACGTTCGCCTGCTTCTTTCTCAGAATTCCCGTTATCAATTTCTTTGTCTTTATGAAAATCCAATCTATACGAAGCGCCTAAAGTAACATTTAAAACCGAAGGTGTATCTTTTGTATTAAATGTTATGGCGGTATCCAACTGAAAGTTTTTATCCCATAAATAAGCACCTCCAAAACGCAACAAGTTATCCGCATAAAAATCACTTTGGATCCCTTGGGTTTCTCCAAAAATAACCCATTGCGGACTAAATGAGTGGGTAAGGGTCAAGATATATGAAAAATCAGATTGGTCTGTTCCAATTCTATCTTTTATCAAATTCATCACAAAAACCCAGCCTCCATTAAAGTTGTTTTGAGTGGCTAGCATTACTTTAGGGCTAAAACCTTCAATAGCTACAGCCGTATAAGGATTGTTTTTAGTGTCGTAATTTGCTCCAACATAAACTGCTACCGCAGGAATTAGAGATTTCCACCTAAAACTGTGATTCGCTTTCCAGCTATACAAATTTGGTTTGTCATCTGCTGCCTTTTTATAAGGATCAAACACTAAATATTTTGCACCAAGAGTTACGTATTTAAAGTTAGAACGCTTGTCTTCTGTAGTAAATGAAGAAAAATTAGTTTTAGTATCGTTTTGATAATTCCCTTCAATGTTAATTTCCAATTGTTCCCAAAGCAAACCATATCTAGCGGCAAAATCCACACCCAGTCCAGAAACCTCATATTGGGGTAAAGGTGTTCTCTTTTCTTTTACAAAATAAGGGCCAACTTCAAACTGAAGAACATTGGTTCCAACGGAAAAAGCACTTCTTGATAATCCAGGTCTGTTAGAATTGATGACCTCTGTGTATTGGGCTAAAACAGTATTGCTACTAACAATAAGTAAAGTTATAATTAAGTGTTTAAATGCTTTCATAAGAATGATTTAGGGGGCTGTTTTTATGATGATAGGTTTTGGGTTTATTTCAACGTCATCAAATATAGATATTTTATCTTTTTTTTATGTTTTTTGAACGTTTTTTAACCCGTATTTTGTGTTGGAACTTCGTAATGAAAGCTTCAAATACAATTAAATATACGTTTTTATTGATTTTAGCATAGTAATCTTATGGTCAAATTAAAAAAATGTAGTGAAACGTATATTTTGAAGTAGTTGAAGGTCGTAATAGATTTTCTAATACAGAATTCGGGTTTAAGTGAATAGAATTGTATTTTTGTATAAAATTTTTAGTTATGCTACAAGAAGCATCTTTTGTGGGTTTTTTTAGAATGATACTCATCATTTTATTAATTTATTTTGGGGTTAAGATATTAGCACGGTTGTTTGCGCCGTTTTTAATGAAATATGTTGCTAAAAAGGCGGAACAAAAATTTGGTCAGCAATTCAATAGGCCGCCTAAGGAAGCACCGAAAAAAGAAGGGGAGATTACCATTGATAAAATCCCTAAGCAACATCAATCAAATAAAGATGTTGGCGATTATGTGGATTACGAAGAAATTGAGTAATTTCAACCCTTAGCATTTTAACCTTTTTTCATGCAGCTTTTATTAAAGAAATCACTTTCCCATTTACTTATTATAGCAGGTTTTATAGTCGTTTCCCTGGCTTATTTTAATCCTGTTTTACAAGGCAAACAAATATACCAGAGTGATATTGTTCAATATATCGGGATGTCTAAGCAGCAAAAGGATTTTAAAGCTGAAACAGGCGAAGAAACCTATTGGACAAATAGTGCGTTTGGAGGTATGCCCACCTATCAACTCGGTGCGCGATACCCCCACAATTATATTAAAAAGCTAGATTTGGCATTGCGTTTTTTACCAAGGCCTGCGGATTATTTGTTTCTATATTTATTAAGTTTTTATGTGCTGCTTTTAGTATTGAAAGTCGATTTTAAACTGGCTGCACTCGGTGCTTTGGCCTTCGGGTTTTCAACCTATTTGATTATAATTCTGGGTGTTGGGCACAATAGCAAGGCCCACGCCATTGCTTATATGCCGTTAGTTTTGGCGGGTATTCTTCTGGTGTTTCAAAAACGATATATGTTAGGGTTTTTGTTGACCGCAATTGCGATGGGATTAGAATTGGTCTCCAATCATTTTCAAATGACGTATTATTTGCTCCTGTTAGTAGTGGTTTTAGGGATTGTTTATTTGATTGATGCTTATAAGAAGAACATGTTGCCACATTATTTTAAATCCATAGGGATTTTAGTAGGTGCCGTTATTTTAGCAATCAGTTTAAATGCCACAAATGTATTGGCAACCCAAGAGTATGTTAAGGAAAGTACACGGGGTAAAAGTGAATTGACCATACATCCTGATGGTTCTCCTAAAGAGGTAACCTCTGGTTTGGATAAAGATTACATCACTCAATTTAGTTACGGAATTACCGAAACATTTAATTTGTTTATCCCACGGTTTATGGGAGGTGGCAGCTATGATAATGTTGGAAAGGATTCTGAAACCTATGAATTTTTTAGAAAACTGGGAGCATCTCCAAGTCAAGCATTAGAGCAAGCCGAAAATGCGCCAACCTATTGGGGAGACCAACCTATCGTTGAAGCTCCAGCTTATATTGGTGCGGTTATTTTATTCCTGTTTGTGTTTGCTTTGTTTTTGGTAAAAGGGCGCTTAAAATGGTGGTTAGTAGGGGGTGTGATAATGTCTTTATTGTTGTCTTTTGGGAAAAACTTAAATTTCCTAACTGATTTATTCATTGATTACGTACCGCTTTACAATAAGTTTAGGGCAGTAAGTTCTATACAAGTCATTTTAGAATTGTGTATTCCTGTTTTAGGTGTTTTCGGATTGGTTAAATTGTTTAATGATTTTAACAAAGATGAAGAAAAGCTTAAAGCCTTAAAATATACAACCGCAATCACAGGAGGATTAGCGTTATTATTTTTGTTTTTTGGGTCGTCTTTATTTGACTTTGTGAGTATTCGAGACGGTCAATACATTCAGAATTATGGTCAAGGATTTAGTCGTGCTATAAAAGAAGATAGAAAAGCTATTTTTACTTCAGATACATTGAGAACGCTGATTTTAGTGTTGCTTTCCGCAGGTGTAATTTTTGGATATTTAAAAAATAAAATTAAAGAACAATGGGTTATTGTTGCTTTTGTGGTGCTTATTTTGTTTGATTTAGTGGGCGTGAACAGACGTTATGTCAATGAAGATGATTTTGTGTCGTCCATAAAAATGAACAAACCTTTTACGGCTAACGAAGTTGACAAGCAAATTTTAAAGGATACGACGCATTTTAGAGTGTTCGATTTAGTGTCAGGGCCTTCAAAACCTTCTTATTACCATAATTCATTAAACGGTTATAACGCAGCGGAGTTGAAGAAATACAGAGAAGTATTTGATTGGTACGTGTCGCGAAATAATATAAATGTGCTTAATATGCTGAATACAAAGTATATTATCGCCCAGGATAAAGAAGGCAATGTTTTTCCGTATGTTAATGATGAGGCTAATGGGAATGCGTGGTTTGTTGAAAAATTAAAACCCGTAGAAAGCGCCAACGAGGAAATTACACTTTTAGATAGTTTAAATACAAAGAAAGTGGCTTTAATTGATATTCGTAATCATGTTGAAACGGATTTCGTTAAAACCGATTTTGAAGTCGATTCTCTGGCTTCCATAAAGGTTGTTGAATATCAACCTAATTATATCAAGTATAGATCGACTAATTCTAATAATGGATTCGCTGTTTTTTCTGAAATATACTATGGCAACGGTTGGAAAGCTTTTATAGATGGTCAAAAAGCTGATTTTACCAGAGTGAATTATATTTTACGGGGTATGGAAGTTCCAGCAGGAGAGCATACCATCGAATTTAAGTTTGATCCAGATGTTGTAAAAACAGGAAGTTCTATTTCTTTGGTAGGTTCTGTGTTATTAGGAATTCTACTAATTGTGGGTTTGTTTTACGAGTTTAAGAAAAAACGGAGTGCGTAGAAAGGTGCTCATAATCGCTTATTATTGGCCACCCGCTGGTGGCCCTGGGGTGCAGCGTTGGTTGAAATTTGTAAAATATTTACCAGAATTTAATATTGAGCCCATTGTTTTTGTACCGGAAAACGCAAATTATCCAATAATTGATACTAGCCTTGAAAGCGAAGTTTCAAAAGACATAGAAGTCATTAAATTCCCCATAAACGAACCTTATAAACTAGCGCAATTCTTTTCTAGAAAAAAGGCAAATACCATAAGCAGGGGAATTATCAATGAAAATAAAAAGCAATCATTGGTTGAGAAATTGATGCTTTTTATAAGAGGTAATTTTTTTATACCTGATGCGAGAGTAGGTTGGGTAGGGCCTTCAACTGAATTTCTTTTAAAATATATTTCAGAAAACAACATTGAAACGATAGTTACAACGGGGCCTCCACATAGCTTACATTTGATTGGTTTAAATTTAAAACGAAAACTGGGCGTGAAGTGGCTGGCCGATTTTAGAGATCCATGGACAACTATTGGATATCACAAACAATTAAAGTTGGCGCCATCTTCTCAAAAGAAACATAAATCGCTGGAAAAACAGGTTTTAGCAACTGCGGATCAAGTTATTGTAACCAGTTTCGTGACGAAAAAGGAATTTCAGCAGATTACAAAACAACCTATTGAAGTGATTACAAATGGCTATGATAATGAAGATTCAGGTCCTTTTGAAATGGATTCTAAATTTACGTTATCTCATATAGGATCCTTATTATCAAAACGAAATCCAGAGATTTTATGGAAAGTGCTTTCTGAATTGATTACTGAAAACAAAGATTTTCAACAAGATTTTCAATTAAATCTTGTAGGTTTTATAAGCGAAAACGTACTTCAAACTATTAAAAAAAATAGTTTAACTGATTATATAAATGAGATAGGTTATGTTTCACATTCAGAGTCAGTTAAATATCAAAAAAAATCTCAAGTATTGTTGTTGATAGAAATTGATTCCGAAAACACCAAATCCATCATACCGGGAAAGCTTTTTGAATACATGGTGTCTAATAGGCCAATATTAGCCATAGGGCCAAAGGCTTCGGATGTAGAGCGTATTATTAAAGAAACCAACACAGGTTCTTATTTCAACTATCAAGATTCTGAATCCTTAAAAAAGAGTATCTTAGAACTCTATATGAATTATAAAAAGGGAATATTAAAGTCGCACCCCATCGGCTTGCAAAAATACCACAGAAAGTCTCTCACAAAAAGATTATCACAACTCGTATAATGGGAATTGTTGCTTCACAGTCAATTAAAAATATCATTTCAACATATCTTGGATTTGCCATAGGTGCCATAAATACCCTATTTCTTTATACCAATTTTATGAGCGACGCCTATTACGGTATGGTGGGGTTTATGCTTTCTGCAGCATTTGTAATGATGCCTTTGATGGCTTTTGGTGTCAATAATACATTGATTAAATTTTATTCATCATTTAAAACGAGAATCGCGCTCAATAGTTTTCTGACTTTGATGCTGTTTTTGCCTTTGTTGATGATTGTTCCATTAAGTATTGTCGGTTATTTTGGCTATGAAATTATTGGCGATTATTTATCTACCGAGAATCCAATCATAAAGAATTATTTGTGGCACACCATAGTGATAGCAATCGCTTTAGCTTATTTTGAAGTGTTTTACGCTTGGGTAAAAGTGCAATTACAAACGGTTTTCGGGAATTTTATGAAAGAGGTATTTCATAGAGTTGGTACCATGATTCTATTAGTCTTACTGTACTTAAACTTTTTGAGCATTGAGCAGTTTATGATTGGTCTTGTCATCGTTTACATCTTGAGGGTATTTGTAATGATGGCGTATGCTTTTAGTGTGAAATTACCGGTAATTATATTTAAAAAAGTGAATGGCATTACAGGTATTTTAAAATATTCAGCCTTAATTATTATTGCGGGATCAATTGCTACGATACTTTTAGATGTCGATAAAGTGATGCTTGGCAAGTATATACCTATTAAGAATATTGCGTATTATAATGTTGCAATTTTTATAGCTGCTGTTGTAGCTGTGCCTCAAAGAGCGATGCATCAAATATTGTTGCCTTTATCAGCAAAGTATTTAAATGAGAAGGATTATAAAAATTTGGGTGATTTATACAAGCGGAGCTCTTTAAATTTATTCATTGTAGGTGGATTGATTTTTCTTTTGATTATATTGAATATCAACCAGTTATATTATCTCATTGCAGGCGAGTATCGGGTTGGTTTGTATGTGGTACTGCTAATTAGCCTTTCTAAGCTTTTTGAGGCGCTTATAGGTAGTAATAATGCCATTTTGTTTAATAGTGATTATTATAGAATGGTATTGGTTTTAGGAGTATTGTTAGTAATTTTCATGGTGCTTTTAAATACAATATTTATTCCTTTATATGGTATTAATGGTGCCGCATTGGCGACATTTATCGCAGTATTGCTGTATAATACGGCAAAAGTTGTTTTTGTATATAAAGCTTTTAATATTATCCCTTTTACTGTAAATACCATCAAAGTAGCGGTAGTGATAGCGGTTATGGCTCTGTTAGGTTATTTTTGGGATTTTAATTTTCATCCTATTTTAAACATCTTTTTGAAGTCTGTTATAATTACTGGAGTTTTTAGTGTAGTCGTTTATAGATTTAAGTTCTCAGAAGATATTAATGGTGCCGTATATAAATTTTTGAAGAAGAGTGTTTAAATGAGTCGCAGTTTTCAGTCGCAGTCCCAGTCTCAGTTAACAGTAAGTCACGTCTCGCTTAGCAAATCTGCGCCTCTGTGTACAATTTTTGGGCTTCCTAATCTGTGATAGTCAGTGATCCCGATAGCTACCTGGACGTGTCAATATTTAGTTTTCAGGCTCAGTATTCGGTTACATTCACAGTTTACTTCTTAGTTGTTTTTTTTCTTAGCGACTTGGCGCCTTTGCGCGACACTATATTAATTAAAAAGTAACACCGGGTTTCACGGAGAACCACAGAGCCTCACGGAGAAATAGTTTATTATATGTAAAACTTTTTTTTTGTTCGCGCATTTCCGAGAACCTCGGTGCGTCTCCGCATAGTTTTAACCGCTCATAATTCTTTGCGACTTGGCGTCTTTGCGCGACACTATATTAGTTAAAAAGTAACACCGAGTTTCACGGAGAACCACGGGACCTCACGGAGAAATAGTTTATTATATGTAAAACTTTTTTTTTTGTTCTGCGCATCTCCGAGAACCTCGGTGCGTCTCCGCATAATTTTAACCGCTCATAATTCTTTGCGACTTGGCGTCTTTGCGCGACACTATATTAGTTAAAAAGTAACACCGAGTTTCACGGAGAACCACAGGACCTCACGGAGAAATAGTTTATTATATGTAAAACTTTTATTTTTTGTTTTTGTTCTGCGCATCTCCGGGAACCTCGGTGCGTCTCCGCATAATTTTAACCGCTCATAATTCTTTGCGACTTGGCGTCTTTGCGCGACATTTTCTTTTTAGAATTATTTCTCTGTGAATCTCCGCGAAACAATTCACCGCTCTTAATAATCCGTGAAAACCTGCCTGCCGGCAGGTCTGTGTAATCCGTGTCTAAAGTTTTTTTGATTTTTTTAGCTGATATAATCAAAATTCTGGACGCTTTAATAGCATCTTTTAATGAAACTTTTAAAAAAAGAAAACCCTACGATGTAGCTTTGAGGCATACTTTTCGCAGGGCTTTCCAACTAACCAACCAAAATTTTAAATCCTTCTTCGAGAAGTAGATCTTGTATTGTTATTTCTAGAGGCACTTCTACTTTGAGTAGCTCTAGAATTTGTTTGTCTTGTTCTTGTTGTAACACGCGAAGCAGGTTTTGATGTGCTTCTAGAAGATCTGCTAACTGTTCCAGAACTTCTATTTGTGCTACTTCCGTTTCTGTTATATATACGAGAATTAGTTGCTTTTGGTTTTTTTGTAACCGTAGTACTTCTGTTTCTCGTTACTTGGGTTGACGTGCTTCTTTTAGGCGCTTGTCTAACCGTTGTACTAGACTGTTTTCTAGAAGTTCTTTGGCTCGTATTGTTTACACGTGTTTTAGGTTGTGTACTTCTAGTGCTTACAGAGCTTTCTCGTCTTGTGGTAGTTCTATTGTTCGCTGAACTTTCACGTCTTGCGTTATTGCTTCTGTTTTCAACTCTAGAAGTGGATTTTTGTGCATTTCTATTTGTTGCAACTCTGTTGTTGTTATTCGAAATTCTTCTAGAATCATTCTTTCTTGTAGTCCTATCCTGAGAAACGTTTCTTCTGCTTTTAGCCAAATTATTAACCGTGGTTCTGTTTCTAGAACTCCTATTTACTGTAGCGTAACTTCTATTTCTGTTTATAGTGTTACCTCGTCTGCTAGCAATTGCTGTTCTTGGTCTGTAATTATTATAAAACGGTCTGTTATATGTATATCTTACTGGGTTATAATAACGTCTGTAAGGCCTGTTATACACTACGCAATAATCTATTGCAGGGACACCGTAAAATCTGTGCCAAGGTCTGTAAACGTATGCTCTATTGTAAATATTGATAAAGCCAGTATAGTGCGAAAATCTATTATATCTATTATAGTGAACATATAAACCACCAACGCGATTTACATAACCAAGGCTGTTGTAATTAATAGTTACATTTCCAGCTTGACTGATGCGGCCGTAATAATCATAAAAAATAGGAATGTTTTCTATTTGAATGATAGCTCCAAACTCATCATACTGTACATATGCATTATAATCGTAACCTGAATTAAAACTAATATTTGCGTTTCGTGAATTAATATTAACATTCAATCGGGAATTGCGGTTCAGGATATTAAAATCGAATTGTCCATCAGGAAACACCGAAAATTCAATACCGTTTTCAACAAATATGAAAGAATTTCCATAACCTCCATAAAAAGTCGTCGCTGTATTTGTTGCTGTGTTGGTTGTGGCTGCATTACCAGTAAATCCTATAAGGATAAAACCTGCCAATAAGAATATAAATTGTTTCATAATTGTGTGTTTTAGATACTGAGTTGTTTTTCAGTATTTGCGTTCATGCTTAGATAATTACAAACAACGTGCCAAAAAATGCGAGTAGTGTTTAATGCCTTGTATTTCCGGACGAAACAATTCTGCTAAAGTATTGGAAGGAAGCATGAATAGCCAATTAGGTTTTTATTAGGCGAAGGGTTTGAAGCTGGTAAAACAGGAGTAGGATTGGAATACAATTTCATTCCGAAAGCTTATATTGAAATACCAAACGGCGAAACAATAGGAACAGTTAAAAGTGTTTATCTTGGTTTATTCATTGAATTTACAATTTGAAGTATCCTCTTCTAATCTGAATATTTATATTTAAACATCAAATTTGTTGCTTCTATATCCTGACGGTTCTCATGCACAAAAATCATAAATAAGACCATCAAACGAATCCTAAAAAAAACTTCAAGGTTATTGCTGCTTTGAAGTTTCGTTTTAATAAAAATATACTAAAAGCTAAGTGGTTTTTCTTTTAAATTAGAAATAAAATAATTAGAACTACTAGTCGTAGCTATGGAGGCAGTAAGGCATTTTTGTTGTTTTGTCAAGTTTTTGTCAAGTCAAAATATGTCTAGTGTTTGTGTTCGCTAAGTTTTTATCAAGTTATTAATATAACATAAAATGAAGGAATAATTTAAATTTGTTGTTATTAATTAATTAAAATTATAAGATTATGAAAAAAATTACTTTATTGTTTGTGATGTTTGCCTTGATGGTATGCACAACAAGTTTAACTGCACAAACTTACTATTCTGCTTCTTTGAACGGTAGTACAGATTACGTTTCTAATCCAGGTAGCTTTGCTGATTATCCTTGGGGTACGGGTATTCCTAACTATTCTTTTGACAACGTTAGTGCTAACTCAATAACCATTGTCATTAAAAATTACGATGAGACTAATCCTGCGGTTGGTCCTGAATTGTTTATAAATTGGTCTAGAAGTGGTTTTGGAACTGCTCCTCTTGGCTGGGGCTCGGATAATTTCACAAACCTTAAGACTTTAGTTCCTGCAGATTTTACAGCTGGTGAGGCTACTGTTGTAGTTAGTATTCCAGCGGGTACTAAACCTGTGGAAATGACTGACGATTATGAGTCAGGTTACAAATATATACTTCAAGTTGTAGGTGCTAATCCACCAACCAATCAAACATATGTTAATTTTGTGTCAACTATTGAGGAAGAAATTTTAAGCACAAATGATTTCAATAAAAATAAATTAGCTGCTTTTTATAGTTCTAGCAAGGATGCTGTTGTAATTTCTAATTCAACCGTAATTGGAAGCGATTACAAAGTTTATGATTTAACAGGTAGAACAATTAAGACAGGTAAGGTTTCTAATGAAATTAGTGTTTCAACCCTAAAAACAGGACTTTATATATTAGCAACTGATAAAGGTGTATTAAAATTTGCTAAATAATAGTTTATGCCAAATCCTAAATAATCGCTACAGATTAATAAAGGATTCGAAATAATTATTTAAACCTGAACAATAATTTTATTGTTCAGGTTTTTTGTTATATAGGTTTTACTTTTCCCCTGAAGCCTTTGGGTTTAGCTCGCTCGTGTTTTCAGCTCATATGTTATACCACGGTATTTTGTTAGGTTTTCATGATTTCATTATTTATAAGTTGAAGTATGTCATTTTACATTTTTGAGATACCATCTAACTCATTTATAATCATTTTGTTGTAATAAAAACGTTGCGAAATTAACGCCCTAATAAATTGGAATTTACAAGCATTGAAGATGAACTCAATTTAACCTATCAACTGTATAGGCATAAGTGTTTTGGTACACATCAATCATATCGTTGTTTTTCGCTAATAATGGACATATTTTAATATGAGCCAAAACCCTCACATCCTTTTCATCTTCACTTAGATCTGCAATTTCTCTTTTAAAGCGACTTATCAAAGTTTTTAGTGCTTCATTTTTTATTAAATCAATTTTTCCAGTTGAGATTACGCCTCTAACTTTTTCAAAAGATTTTTATCATTTGGTTTGTTGGTTGTTGAACGACTTAAATTAGTTGCTCTTTCTGATAAAGTCAAGTGTAAACTGAATTACTATCATCAATTTGCAGTAAGTTTAAACTATCTATATACTAAAATAGTATGGATAAGTTCAGCTATTTCCACAATCTTAACTTCACGTTTTAGCGCCTTTGCGCGAAAAAAAAGTGACTATCTAGAATCGAGATAGCCACTATATTATATTATAATTCCTAAGTTTCGGGATAACTTCCACAGGAATTTAACTATTCAACATCACAGGCATCACCAACATCGTAATATGTTCGCCTTCATCCAAGCCATCAACAGGTGTTAAAATACCAGCGCGATTTGGCATGCTCATTTCCAATTGTACATCGGTAGAAGTTAAATTATTCAACATCTCTGTTAAAAAACGGGAGTTGAAACCAATTTGCATATCATCACCTTGATAATCACAGGTTAGGCGCTCTTCGGCTTTGTTGCTGTAATCTACATCTTCGGCAGAAATATTTAATTCGGCACCAGCAATTTTCAAACGTATTTGGTGTGTGGTTTTATTTGAGAAAATACTAACACGACGCACAGAATTTAAAAACTGGGTTCTATCAATCGCTAATTTATTAGGATTTTCCTTTGGAATTACCGCTTCATAATTTGGATATTTTCCATCAATTAAACGACAGATCAATTCAGAATTCTCAAAGGTAAACTTCGCGTTACTTTCGTTATATTCAATCGTTACTTCATCTTCGCTGGCAAGTAAGATACCTTTCAATAAATTCAAAGGTTTCTTAGGCATAATAAATTCTGCTACCTGACTAGCGTTCACATCTTCCCTGGTATATTTTACCAATTTATGAGCATCTGTAGCCACAAAGGTCAACCCTTCTGTAGAAAACTGAAAAAACACACCGCTCATTACAGGGCGCAAATCGTCGTTTCCTGCTGCAAAAATTGTCTTGCTAATGGCTGTTGCCAAAATATCTCCAAGAATAACCGTTTTGCTTGGATCTTCCAATGCCACAGCTTTCGGGAATTCGGCACCATCAGCATAAGCCAAAGCATATTTACCGTGGTTAGAGCTAATTTCAACAGTATTATTATCCTCAATAACAAAGGTTAAGGGTTGTTCTGGAAATGTCTTTAAAGTATCTAATAACAAGCGTGCAGGAATAGCAACGCTACCTTCACTATCACTTTCTACATCTAGGGTAGAAGACATTGTGGTTTCTAAATCGCTCGCAGAAACCGTCAATTTAGTGTGGTCTAATTCAAATAAAAAATTATCTAAAATTGGTAATGTGTTAGAACTATTGATAACACCACCTAAAACTTGTAATTGCTTTAAAAGATAGGTACTTGATACTATAAATTTCATTCGTTAATTTTTGTTTTTTTTAGAAGTCTCATGTAACATTTACAGTTCAATTTGGAACTAATTAAAGACCGTAAATTGTAAATGTTTCATGTAAATAGCTTGGTTTAAATTGTAATTGTACTACCTACAAATATATTCCAAACAGTCTATATTAAGAAACAAACTTATTAACAGTTATGAGGTGTGTTTTTTCTTCCTAAGGTAGTTGAACACAAAACCAAAAAGAGCGAGTAAAGCAATTGGAACTCCAATGTTTAGCACTTGCCATAGTGTTTTATCTTTGGCAATTTTATCTTGATTTAAAAAGGCAACCTCAATTTCTTTGGAACGAATGTTTATAAGTCCGTTATCGTCCAAAAGGTAATTTACCGCATTCAGTAAAAATTCCTTGTTACCGTATTGTTTTCCAGTCCATCTATCAAATCCTAATTCTTGAGGTGTATTTCTAACCACATCATTTTTTATCACATCCCCATCTGCAATCACAATTAGCTTTGTAGCAATACTTTTATTTTTTTCTTCCGAAGTTTTAAAAGGTTTGATACGATTGCTGAATGCCGAAGTAAATTCGCCCTCCAACAAAACAGCTAGGGTTTGCTTGCCTTTATTAAAGGTTTTTGGGTCGGTAGGTTTAGTGACTACATCTAAACTAATTTCTCGCGGTGTGCCTTCCAATTTTGATATAGGAGCACTTTCTAAAAGGATGGTTTTTTTAATTGAATTTTTAAGTGTGTCAATTTGGTTCGCAAAATCAAACCGTACGATGTTCAAATTGTTGGTTATGGAATGTTTGTGCCCTGAAATTGCCAAAGGCGAATAGGGCCAATTTAAATGTTGAAATTGCGAATCGCTGCCATCTCCCAGAGCGAGTGTTATTGGGGCGGAGTAGGGTGTAGCTACCATAACCGGGTTGATGCGTACACCATAATTAAAGAAAAAATCGGTAAGGTTTAAATCTCTTGCAACAGCGTAACTTTTGCCAGTGTCATTGTATAAACTATCTTTCTCCATCGCAACCGCATCTAGTAGCCATAAACTTTTGCCGCCTTGCATGGTGTATTGGTCTAAAACAAATTTTTCTTCTTCAGAGAAAGCTTCCGTTGGTTTTGCAGAAATAATTAAATCAAACTGCGTTAAATCTTTTAGAGTTTTTTGCGGACTGGTTGCAACACTATCTAGCGTAAATGGTGCGATAAAATAGTATTCGCCTAGTTTTTTGGCAAAATCTGCAATGTATTTGTCTTCTAGTTGCTGGTTGCCTTTTAGTACTGCAATCTTTTTTGATTTTGGAGTGACTAATTTTTTAATACCATCTGTAAAAGCATATTCTAAGTGCTGTACCGAGTTGCTCACTAACTCTTGTTGTGTGGTTCCAATTTTATTTTTAACTAAAGGAATAGTTACCGTTTGTCCGTTATAACTTGCCAAAGCCCAAGGGAAAATAACTTCTTGAGTCGATTTTCCGTTTTCCTGAACGCTTAATTGCATTGGTGTTAATCCACGCTGTGTTAATACTTGTATGGTTTGTTGACGAGACGCTTCGTTTTCTAACGGATTAATAAATTCGAAAACAATATTGTTATTCACATTAGAAAATTCCTCGAGCAGTTGTCTGGTTTCTTGTTGGAGTCGTCTAAATTCCGAAGGGAAATCTTCGCCTTTTAAAAACACATCTATAACTATTGGGGATTCCGCAAGTGCGACAATATCTTTCGCAGAATTACTTAATGTGTAGCGTTGGTCTTTGGTAACATCAATGCGTTTAAACGCAAAACTTGAAATTACATTTAAGAGGAACAAACCAATAAAAATTACTGAAAGTTTTGTGATTTCCTTTTTAGATATTTTGTCTGTTTTAATTCCTAATTGTGTCAAAAGGATAAAAAACACAATCACACTTAAAAAGTAAATGATATCCCGTGTGTCAATCACGCCACGGCTCATACTTTTATAATGGTAATTGATGCCAAATTGTTCTACAATAGTACTTGAGGTAAACTCTGTAACACCTTCAAAACCAATAAAAAAGAAAAAACAAATAAATACGGAAAGAATAAAAGAAACAATCTGATTATTTGATGATGTAGAACAAAACACACCAATTGCAGTATATGTTCCTGCCAAAAATATAAGCCCAAAATACGACCCAAATGTGCTGCCCAAATCTAAATTTCCAACTGGATTTCCTAATTGATAAACCGTATAAACATATAAAAGCGTAGGTAATAATGCAATTAGAATTAATGCTAACGCACCAAAATATTTACCCAAAACGATGTTGAGATGAGAGATAGGTTTCGTCAATAAAAGTTCTAAAGTGCCTTGTTTTTTTTCATCTGAAAAACTGCGCATCGTTACAGCAGGAATCAAGAACAACAAAATCCAAGGTGCTAATAAAAAAAAAGCAGATAGATCTGCAAACCCATAATCCAAAATATTAAAATCGCCTTTAAAAACCCAAAGAAGCAAACCGTTTAAAACTAAAAATATAGCAATAACCAAATACCCAATGGGCGATGCGAAAAATGAATTTATTTCTTTTTTAAGGATGGCGCGCATTTTTTTGGTTTAGGGGTTTGGAGGTTTAGGGGTTTAAAAGTTTAGGGGTTTAGAGGTTTAAAAGTTTAGGCGTTTAAAGGTTTAATGCTTACTGGCTGTTGGTTATTCGTTAATCGTTATTCAATATTCATCAATCGTTAATCGTTAATCGTTATTCAATATTCGTTATTCAACATTCGTTAATCGTTATTCATTTAATTTTCATTCTAAAGTTTCCAACTTATCAACGCTCCAGGCCTGAGGTTTTGCATTAAACAATTGTTTGGTTTTACTCCAAACCGTTTTAAACAATTGGGATTGTCTATAATGTTCTAAATCAGCTTCAGAATTCCAATAACTGTAAGTGAAAAATATATTGGTTTCATTTTTATCGCGGTATAATTCTAAAAGCCGACACCCTTCAAAACCCCTAATAAACATTTTGTTAGTTTCAAAAATAGTCAAGAATTCATTGATATTATGTTCCTCAAAACTCATTTTAACAATTCGTACCAACATAAATCCTTATTCGTTTAAGTACCTTTCTTCCTTATTGACCACAACAGGCACAGAAATAAAGTCAATACTAACGGTGTTCATTACCGCAAGTCCCATTAAGGTGGCAGCACTCCCATGTTTTTTGGAATCGCTTTTATACATTGCTATTTCTAAAAACCCACCAGAATTGAAGACTACCAAGCCTTTTCCTCCATCATTACGTCTTTCTTCAGGAATCTGAAAATTCACAATATCGCTATATTTTTTGAGTATTTTTTTAAACTTATAGTGTCGCGCCGTAATTTCAAATTCGCGCCCTTTTTGTATGGTTTCAAAAAACTGGCGTTTCACATTAGTGACCACATTCCCATAATTATCAATATAAATGACGCGACCAATAATTTTGGTTTTGTCCTCATTTACATAAGGTTTTAAATTTATGATGGGCTTAATGTTGTTGATGGGTTTTCCAATAACATCGAGCGTACCACCTCGTGCAATATGACAAGCTACTTTTACAAAAACATCCAACACGGGGAAACTCGTCTGTATTTTATCGTGAATATTAATTTCAACAATTTTCTCGGGCGCAATTTCAGAACAAATCATGCTCATAATGCCGTTGTTGGCACAAATAAAAAAATGATCGTCCAGTTTTATGGCAATATGCTTGTTTTCGGCATTCAATTCAGCATCAATTCCAATTATATGAATGGTACCTTTAGGAAAACTGCTGTAAGCATTTTGAATAATATAAGCTGCTTCGGGAATGTTAAAAGGCGACACATTATGTGAGATATCAACAATTCTCACATCAGGAAGCTCACTATAAATAGCGCCTTTTGTTGCGCCAGTAAAGTGGTCTTTTTCACCAAAATCGGTTGTGAGAGTTATGATTGCCATGGGCAAAATTGTTGATATGTTTTTAATGTCATCTTACCCAAAATTATGTATTTTTGATAATAAGAATGTTGTTGCAACAAAACTAATAAATCATTTCATCAGAGGAAACATTATTTCTATTAATGTTTTAACCAAACGATATTAAATAAACGCTTTTGAACGAAATTATTATTGAACTAGAAGAAATAACTCCAAAAGAATTTTTCGGAGCTCAAAATGCTAACATAGAACTTCTTAAAAAACACTTTCCAAAATTAAAAATTGTAGCGCGCGGTAATAAAATCAAAGTCTTTGGGGATGAAGAATTGCTAGAGGAATTTGATAGACGTATTTCTATGCTTCTTAAACATTTTGCAAAGTACAACAAGCTCGATGAAAATGTAATTGAACGTGTGCTGACCAGTCAAAGTAGCGATGATTATACAACTTCAAAGCAAAGTGGGGAAACCATTGTTCATGGTGTAGGCGGTAAATTGATAAAGGCGCAAACGGCAAACCAGCGGAGGTTGGTGGAGAGCATGCATAAAAACGATATGGTTTTTGCCATTGGTCCCGCAGGAACAGGTAAAACTTATACTGGTGTGGCGTTGGCAGTTCGGGCACTTAAAAATAAAGAAGTAAAACGCATTATTTTAACACGTCCAGCAGTAGAGGCAGGTGAGAATTTGGGGTTTTTACCGGGCGATTTACAAGAAAAATTAGACCCGTATATGCAACCACTTTACGATGCGTTGCGCGATATGATTGCTCCCGAAAAGTTAACAAGTTATATTGAAAAGGGCACCATACAAATTGCACCATTGGCATTTATGCGGGGACGGACCTTAGACAATGCATTCGTGATTTTAGATGAAGCACAAAACACCACACACGCCCAAATGAAAATGTTTTTAACCCGAATGGGGAAACACGCAAAGTTTTTGTTGACCGGCGATCCTGGGCAAATAGATTTACCACGCAGAACCATATCAGGATTGAAAGAGGCTCTTTTGATATTAAAAAGTACAGATGGTGTAGGCATGATATTTTTGGATGATAAAGACGTTATTCGTCATAAACTTGTTAAAAAAGTTATTGCAGCTTACAAGAGTATAGAAAATATAGAATAGTTCAGTGGGCAGTATTCAGTTGGCAGTATTCAGTGGGCAGTAGGCAGTAAAATAAAAATATAGAAATGGATGTCATACTGAGTGCAGTCAAAGTGTTTAGCGAAAAATAGAAGTAAATTAAAATAAACAGATATCAAGCTTTGCTGTCCCAGACAGGTTTGCGAGGAAAAAACAGTAAATCTCCCGAAAAAATCGGAACAAACTATGGCAAAAACGAACAACACCATAATCGATACCAATTTCAATTTTCCAGGACAAAAAAATGTCTATAAAGGAAAGGTTAGAGAAGTATATAATATCAATGACGAAGAACTCGTCATGGTTGCAACAGACCGACTTTCGGCATTTGATGTCGTGATGCCAAAAGGAATCCCATACAAAGGACAAATACTAAACCAGATTGCTACAAAAATGATGGCAGCAACTGAAGATTTAGTACCAAATTGGCTAACCGCAACTCCAGATCCAAATGTCGCAGTAGGACATTTATGCGAACCATTTAAAGTAGAAATGGTAATTCGTGGTTATATGTCTGGTCATGCCGCACGAGAGTATAAACTAGGAAAACGCATACTTTGTGGCGTCCCAATGCCAGAAGGGATGAAAGAAAACGATAAGTTTCCAGAACTCATAATCACACCTGCAACAAAAGCGGAAATGGGCGATCATGATGAAGATATTTCTCGTGAGGATATCCTAAAACGTGGTATTGTTTCAGAAGAAGATTATATTGTACTTGAAGATTATACAAGAAAGTTATTCCAACGCGGAACTGAAATTGCAGCTTCAAGAGGATTGATTTTAGTAGATACCAAATACGAATTCGGAAAAACTAGAGACGGACAAATTGTTTTAATTGACGAAATACATACACCAGATTCATCACGCTATTTTTATGCTGACGGCTATCAGGAACGTCAAGATAGAGGAGAAACTCAAAAGCAACTCTCCAAAGAATTTGTGCGCCAATGGTTAATAGCAAATAACTTCCAAGGTCTAGAAGGACAAACAGTTCCTTTTATGAGCGATGACTATATCGAAACGGTTTCTGAACGTTATATTGAATTGTATGAGAATATTACAGGCGAAACTTTTATTAAGGCGGATGTTAGTAATATTCAGGAGCGTATTGAAAGGAATGTTTTGGTGTATTTGAAGTAGGAATTATGCTGCTCCGCAAAGTCTCTCCGCAAAGTCTGAGGGCAATTTGCTTAGTTTTATGTTCCTCAAAGTCGGGAGACTTTGCGGAGCGGTTTATTGCTTCAAATAAATGGCTTGCGTCAGATCACCTAAAGGGCTGTTAGTCCATTCTATTTGAGTTTCCGTTACCTTTTTAAAATTGTAAGTTAAAATTTGACTTGCTAAAGTTATTTCAATAGAGTAGTTATTATCAGTGATTTGCTCCTTTATATTAGTTATTGCTCCTGAGTTTTCAGTAAGTCTAATTGATTCTTTAAAACAATTTTGCGTTGTCAATAAAACTAAGCAGAAATCATCATTTGCAAATCTATAACCAGACTGCGCATTAGATCCCTCTAATAACCAAGTTCCTTGAATCCAAATAGGTGGATTTATTGTAGAATTGCTGTTACCAGAGTCGTTATCGGATGAAGAGCAAGAAGTTAGTGAAAATGCAATTATGAAAATAATTCCGAAAAAATTTCTCATCATGTCGATTTTAAAGGTTTATTGAACAAATATAAATTTTTAAAACTAAAAAGTAAATATTCACAACAAAAAAAGAAAGAAAAATTTTCAACATCAATAATTATATTCAACCCCGCGTTCATTCAGAGGCTGCTCATTTCTATAATTATTTACGGGCATATTGTTCCTTAACTTCAACACCTCTCCAACAGATAAAATAATAGACTCTTTAAACACAACCCAATTAACGCCTTCAGTACATGGAGGCGTAGTTAAAGAACCACCGTAGGAGTAGTAATGTTTGTCCTCTAAAAGTAAACTCGATAGATCAATTTTTTGATGAATGTCTTTTACTGCGCCGTTTTTAAGCGGTAGAAAACTTTCGAAAAATTCGAATAGTTGACTTTCGTCTCCTTCCTCTCCCAGTAATCCTAAAACCGTCAGTTTTCCAGATTTACTTACATGCACCAAATGCATTTCAATAGGATAAATAACGCCATTTATTTTATGTTCCGCCGGCTCATGAAAGTGAATTTGCTTTAAGTAATAGGTTTGGTTTTTATAATTTATAGAATCGCCAGCTTCAAAATCAAACTGAATGGAATGTCCGTTATTTTCAACTTTGCTCAAAAGTGTTTTTGGTGTGTATTGAATTTTTAAATCGCCTTTAATTTTTACAGAATCTGTATCTTTATGGATGATGTTAATTGGCGATTGGTGCTTGCCCCCACAATCGGAATTCTTTTCAATTTCTATCCAATGTTCTGGAGATGTTTCTCCAGAATAACTCCAATGGTGTCCGCTTTCTTGAGTGCTATTATGTGTTTCTTTTTTGGAATCTTTACAAGAACTAATTGTTATAAATACAGCACCAATTAGTAAAGTGATTTTCGCGTGCATAATATATGAATTTGGCTGTTTGTAGCAGCAAAATTAAACATACCAATTTATTCAAAAGCTTACTTTTGTCAGTTTTTACAATTATTTTAAAAGAATTTTTTTAGCTATTTCGTTTTCTTTTTGGATTTACTAGCCTTAGCCAAAGGATTAAAAGCCAAACATAAATCCAACCAATACGATAGGCCATCTTCAGTATCAAAACCATCGGGAGTTACAAAAATATAACCACGCATGGGGCGACCTGTAAAGTCCATCGGCAAACATTCGGGTTTTTCCAGTTCATTTAAATAGGCGTCTTCTCCAATACGCGCCATTAACAAGCTGCTCCCGGATTTTTTATCAATATGAATGCCGCATAACATTTTATTATCAACTTTAAAACACAGACCGCCCATCATTTTGAGTTCGGTAAAATGAATTGATTTTTCCTTTAATTGTTGCCTGATTCTATCTGCTAAATAGTCGTCGTAAGCCATGGTATTACTTTTTTATTGTATCAATACATTTTCTAAATATATTATAAACAAATGTATTAGTTTTTGCGTAATGAAAAGAGATAAGACACACCACAACCATAAAACAAATTGCGCCAATTATTGCTTCGGTTGGTGTTAATGATTTTCTGAAATAGCGACTTAATCCATAGCCTGTATAACTCCCATAAATGAGTATAAAATGAATGACATAAATAGATAGGGTTTTTTGTCCAATACTTGTAATAATGGATTGTTTCATAAAACGCTCGAACGTGTAGAATAAAGCGAATAGCACTAAAACATTACCAAATCTGGTAAAGAGATAATTGTAATTTGCAGATGCTTCAAAAAGTTCAAAATCTGTGACATGGTACAATTTTATTAAAAACCATGACGAAAAGTATATTAATAACATACCAACACCAAAAAACGTAGCAATAGTGAAAATTTTAAATCGTGGTCTATGCACATGCCTAAAAAACACGGTTGCTAACCATGCGCCATATGCCGTATAGCCAAACCACGGTAGAATTGTAAATACAGAGCCATTTTCCTTACTTAGATAATTCGAAATCATTAATGGCATAGAGGATAGCGATAATCCACGGTACAAAGGTTCGGTTAAGAAACAAGCGGTACCAATTATAGCTAAAATAATAGCTAAAATATAGGAATGCTTTTTTAGAATCACGTATAGGAAAACCAATATGATAAGGGATAAACCAATGCATTGTAACACATCAACAGCTAGAAACCTATAATTGAAATTACCACTAAACCAGCTCAATAAATTTACACGTAAACTGTAACCAATACCTATTAATAATAAACCTCTAGTAAGTCCTTTTTTTACTCTGGGTCTATCATCGCCTTTAGTGTAAGATCGTAACAATAGGTACATAAAAACCAATCCGGAGATGGTGAAAAATACAGGTGCCGTAATACCTCTAAAGTAAGACCAGACTGAGTAAACAGTATTTGTTGGGTCTCTGTAAATTGGGTCGATTAATGTGTCAATAAAATGACCTTGAAGCATCATTAGAATAGCAAATGCTCTAACGGCATCAATAAAATATAACCGATTTGATCTAGACATAGGTTGGTTTAACAACCATAAATATACTTTTAAATAATTGAAACTGAATGTTGGTAAAGTGATATATTTATAAACTTATTAAGTTAGGTATGCAACAGCTTATAAAAACCTTTTCTGATTATGCTTGGGGATTGCCCTTGGTCATTTTATTAATTGGAGGTGGGTTATATCTTTTAGTGGTATCTAAATTTTTACCATTTCGGTTTTTTGGTCATGCCATTCAGGTGCTCAAAGGTACATATGATGACCCAAACCATTCTGGGGAAATCTCACATTTTAAAGCCCTAACAACAGCTTTGTCTTCTACTATTGGCCTGGGAAATATTGCTGGCGTTGCGGTAGCTATTTCGGTTGGTGGCCCAGGTGCTATGTTTTGGATGTGGGTTAGCGCCATTGTAGGGATGTCAACCAAGTTTTTCACATCTACACTCGCCATCATGTATCGCGGAAAAGATAGTGCTGGCGAATTACAAGGAGGGCCCATGTATTTTATCATGGAAGGCTTGGGTAAATCTTGGAGACCTTTGGCCATTATGTTTAGTGTTTTCGGGATGATTGGTGCGCTGCCTGTTGTAAACGTCAATCAGTTAACACAGGCTATAAACGATATTGTGTTAATTCCAAATGGTGTTGAAGTGGGTTTGAAATCGAATCTCATTTTGGCCTTCATATTGGTAGCTTTAACATCAATGATTATTTTCGGCGGATTAAAAAGCATTAGTAATGCGGCTTCTAAAATGGTGCCTTTTATGGTGCTGTTATATTTTGTTTTAGTGCTATTTATTTTGATTTCAAATTATGAAGTGGTGCCGAAGTATTTCATGATGATTTTTACCGATGCATTTTCAGCAGAATATTATGAAGGTGAAGCTTTTATGGGCGGTGTTTTAGGGGCATTGATTTTGTTAGGAATTCGTCGTGGTGCATTCTCAAACGAAGCAGGCATTGGTACAGCGCCCATGGCTCATGGCGCAGCAAAAACCGATGAACCTGTTCGCGAAGGTTTAGTAGCTATGTTAGGGCCCGCCATAGATACTTTAGTGGTTTGCACGCTAACAGCCTTGGCTATTTTAGTCACAGGCGTTTGGGAAACCACATTAGATAATGGCGTCAGTTTAACTGCCTCGGCATTCAGTCATACCATGCCTATTTATGGTAAATATTTGCTCATGGTTTGTGTGGCTATTTTTAGTATTTCATCACTATTTTCATATTCATATTACGGCACAAAGTGCTTGTCGTTTTTAATAGGCGCAGATAAAAAGCATTATTATAATTACATTTACCTGCTTAGTATCATATTGGCCGCTACAACGCCATTTAGTGTGATGTTGAATTTAATTGATGGTGTTTTTGCACTTATGGCAATACCAACGATGTTGGCAACAATTATTATGGCACCAAGAGTGGTAAAAGAAATTAAAGGGTATTTATTAAGGCTTAAACACTATTAATTGTTGAAACTTGGACATATTTGCTCATAGTTTGAACGATTTTAGACGACTAACTATTTTTATAACATAAATTTTATTTTTTCAAAAAGTGAATAAAAAGTGAATCAAGTTTATTGAAATTATATCAAGAAAACAAACTTTAATTATGACAGATAAAGAAAAGGCAAAAGCCTATTGGAAAGAGAATATTAGGTATTTATTTATTCTACTATTTATATGGTTTATTGTGTCCTTTGGTGCAGGAATTATTTTTAAGGATGCGCTTAACGAATTTAAAATGGGAGGCTTCAAAGTAGGCTTCTGGTTTGCTCAACAGGGTGCCATGTACGTGTTTGTTGTTTTGATATTTGTGTATGTACGTTTAATGAATAAACTCGATAAAAAATATGGTTATGATGTATAGTTTAGTAATGGAGGGTATAGGTGTTCAAAACTGGACTTACATTTTAGTTGGAATAACATTCACACTTTATATAGGAATCGCCATATGGTCTAGAGCAGGTTCCACAAAAGAATTTTACGTTGCTGGAGGAGGCGTTTCGCCTTTAGCCAATGGAATGGCTACTGCTGCTGATTGGATGAGTGCCGCTTCGTTTATTTCTATGGCAGGTATCATTTCCTTTGCAGGGTATGATGGCGCGGTGTATTTATTGGGTTGGACAGGAGGTTATGTGCTTTTAGCATTATTATTAGCACCTTATCTTCGGAAGTTTGGGAAATTTACAGTACCCGATTTTATTGGAGACCGCTATTATTCTAACACAGCCCGTTCTGTCGGAGTGTTTTGTGCGCTTATTGTATCGTTTACTTATGTGGCTGGACAAATGCGTGGCGTAGGATTGGTGTTTTCCCGTTTTTTAGAGGTCGATATCAATACAGGCGTCATTATCGGGATGCTTATCGTGCTGTTTTATGCGGTACTTGGTGGCATGAAAGGCATCACTTATACTCAGGTTGCTCAATATTGTGTGTTGATTTTTGCGTTTATGGTACCGGCAATTTTTATTTCGATTCAAATAACGGGAAACCCGATTCCGCAATTAGGTTTTGGAGGCACCTTATCTGATGGTTCTGGAACTTATTTATTGGATAAGTTGGACGGATTAAGCACAGACCTTGGTTTTAATGAATATACCGAAGGTTCAAAATCCATGATTGATGTATTTGCCATAACCTTTGCATTAATGGTGGGTACAGCAGGATTGCCACATGTAATCGTTCGGTTTTTTACGGTAAAGCGTGTTAAGGATGCGCGTAAATCGGCTGGAATTGCGTTGTTATTAATTGTGATATTATATTCCACAGCACCTGCAGTATCTGTTTTTGCACGCACAAATTTAATTGAGACCGTTTCAAACCAACCCTATGCGGATGTACCTGTGTGGTTTAAAAAATGGGAAACTACAGGATTGATTAAGTTTGACGATAAAAATAACGATGGACTGATACAATATGTAGCAGATAAAACTAAAAACGAATTGGTAGTTGATAATGATATTATGGTTTTGGCAAATCCAGAGATCGCGCAATTACCGGATTGGGTAATTGCTTTAGTTGCAGCTGGTGCACTGGCAGCTGCGTTATCAACCGCAGCAGGTTTGTTGTTGGTTATTTCGTCATCTGTGTCTCACGATTTAATCAAGAAAATGATTAACCCAAAAATTTCTGAAAAAGGCGAATTGGTTGCTGCTCGTCTGTCTGCAGTAGTAGCCGTTTGTGTTGCGGGCTATTTTGGCATTAACCCACCCGGGTTTGTGGCGGCCACCGTTGCATTGGCTTTTGGTTTAGCCGCTGCTTCATTTTTTCCAGCAATTATTTTAGGTATTTTTTATAAAAAGATGAACAAAGAAGGTGCTATAGCAGGTATGGTTGTTGGGATTACCGCCATGTTATTTTATATGATGAAATACAGATTAGGATGGTTTGACGCGATACTTCCAGATAAAAACGAATGGTGGTTTGGTATTTCTCCAGAAGGATTTGGAACGGTAGCCATGATTTTGAATTTTATTGTTTCCATTGTCATTATGAAATTTACACCAGAACCTCCAATGGACGTGCAAGAGATTGTTGAAAACATTAGAATACCAAGTGGGGCGGGAGAGGCGACACATTAGAAAATAAACGTTTTTTTTTCTGTCGATGGATTTATGTTGTTCGCAGAAAAAAATTAACATATAATTTGCTATTTTAGAACACACATAATTTCACCTTATTGCATTTAAGAATTTAAAAGAAAGCCTAATGAGTAACTACCACATAAAACACCTAGAAGAGTATTATCAAGTCTATAGAAAATCGGTTAGAGAGCCTGAAAATTTTTGGGAGGAAGTAGCGGAAGAGCATTTTTTATGGCACAAAAAATGGGATACTGTTTTGAGTTGGGATTTTAATACACCTGAAGTAAAATGGTTTGAGGGTGCAAAACTTAATATTACGGTAAATTGTATTGATAGACATTTAACCACTAATGCCAATAAAACGGCGATTTTATTTGAACCCAATAACCCAAACGAAAAGGCTGAACATATTACTTACAGGCAATTGCACGAACGTGTATGTCAGTTTGCAAATGTGTTGAAAGATAAGGGCATTGGAAAAGGGGATAGGGTTTGTATTTATTTGCCCATGATTCCAGAACTGGCAATTGCTACTTTGGCCTGTGCTAGAATTGGAGCCATTCATTCGGTGGTATTTGCAGGATTTTCTTCAACAGCTTTATCAACGAGAATTAATGATAGTGATTGTAAAATGGTCATTACGAGTGACGGTTCTTATCGTGGCGCAAAAACAATCGATTTAAAAGGTATTGTAGATGATGCTTTAGAGGACTGCCCAGGTATAGAACATGTTTTGGTCGCAAAGCGAATAAACTCTGATATTATAATGAAACAAGGTCGTGATGTTTGGTTGCAGCCACTTTTAGATGCTGCTGACAAAAATTGCGAACCAGAAATTATGGATGCTGAAGATCCGCTGTTTATTTTATATACCTCAGGTTCAACAGGCAAGCCAAAAGGGATGGTACATACTACGGCTGGTTATATGGTATATACGGCCTATACGTTTAAAAATGTATTTCAATATAAAGAAAATGATGTGTATTGGTGTACTGCCGATATTGGTTGGATTACAGGACACAGCTATATTGTTTACGGGCCCTTAGCGAACGGCGCAACAACAGTTATGTTTGAAGGTGTGCCCAGTTATCCTGATTATGGTCGCTTTTGGGAAATTGTTGAAAAACATAAAATCAATCAGTTTTATACCGCACCAACAGCCATTAGAGCTTTGGCAAAACAGGGTATGGATTTTGTTGAGAAATACGATTTGTCTTCACTTAAAGTTTTAGGATCTGTAGGAGAGCCAATAAATGAGGAAGCTTGGCATTGGTACAATGATAATGTTGGGAAAAAGAAAAGCCCCATTGTTGATACATGGTGGCAAACCGAAACTGGCGGCATTATGATAACTCCAATTCCATTTGCAACGCCAACAAAACCAACGTATGCTACGTTACCATTCCCTGGAATTCAACCCGCGCTAATGGATGAAAACGGAGATGAATTGAAAGGCAATCAAGTTGAAGGGAGACTGTGTATAAAATTCCCTTGGCCTGCTATGGCGAGAACTATTTGGGGAAATCATCAGCGGTATAAAGAGACTTATTTTTCAGCATTCGAAAATAAATATTTTACGGGTGATGGTGCTTTGCGTGATGAGGTTGGCTATTACAGAATTACTGGTCGCGTAGATGATGTTATTATCGTTTCTGGACATAATTTAGGTACTGCGCCAATTGAAGATGCAGTTAATGAACATCCTGCGGTCGCCGAAAGTGCTATTGTTGGATTCCCACACGATGTTAAGGGCAATGCACTTTACGGCTATGTTATTTTAAAGGATGTTGGCGAAACCCGTGACCATAACAATCTGCGAAAAGAAATCAATCAAATTATAACCGAACATATAGGCCCTATTGCAAAACTGGATAAAATTCAATTTACCAAAGGCTTACCAAAAACCCGTTCCGGAAAGATTATGAGACGTATTTTACGTAAAATAGCGAGTAACGACACGAGTAATTTAGGCGATACGAGTACGTTGTTAAACCCTGAAGTGGTTCAGGATATTATGGATAATGTGTTATAGATTGAATTTTCGACAAAATCCACAACTTTAACCCATACTGGTTGTACTATAGAACATATGTGTCCCTTTTATAATCTTATAACTTATAGCTTTGTAAAAAAAGTTTAAAATTGTAATGATGAAAAAAAGACGCCTTTTTAAATCAATTTTTATTTTATTGGTATCAGCTAGTACATGTTTTACAAGCTGTAGTAAAGATGAGGCCAACGAAGAAGAAAAGAAAGACCCAGTTGATATTACTGACCCAACTATAACCTGTGAAGCAGATGTTACGGTAAATGTAGATGTGTTTTCTAGCGGAACAGTTGTAACATATAATACTCCTGTTGGCACCGATAATTTAGCTGGAGCAGTAACTACCCAAACCGAGGGTAAAGTGTCTGGTGCTTCATTTCCTACAGGTACTACTAAAAACACTTTTGAAGTAAAAGATGCTACTGGTAATACTGCTACTTGCAGTTTTAATGTTATTGTGGTTAAAAACGCACCTTCTGAAACAATGCCTTATTTAGTTGAAGTTGATATTACACCATCCGGAAAAGAATGGGCCAAGGTTACAGATCTTTCGGATGAATTTGATGGCGCCAGCCTTGATGCTACCAAATGGCAGAATACTGATGCTAATAGATGGATTGGAAGAGCTCCAGGAATTTTTAAAGCGAATACGGTTAGTGTTGCTGATGGGGATTTAAAATTGACGGCTTATCAATTAGCAGCTCCAGAAGTTGTTAATGGAAATACATTTACACACGCCGGATCTAATATTTATTCTAAAAAGATTGCTAAAGTTGGCTATTATACTGAATGTAGAATGAAGGCAAATAAAACATTCATGTCTTCTACATTCTGGTTGATTAACAATAGAAACGAAGGTTCTGGTTGTGACAGAAGAGTTACTGAGTTGGATATTCAAGAATGTGTAGGGCAAGTAACAGGTACATCAGATTTTGCTCAAAAATTTGATGAAAGTATCCACTCAAACACACATAGTAGGCAAGCAGATTGTCCTGAAACTCCAACAGGTTCTGCTGGGGATGATGCTCCGACTGATGTAAAAGTATGGGCGGATTATCATGTGTATGCTGCTTGGTGGAAAAGTGCAGACGAAATTATATTTTATCTAGATGGTAAAAGGGTATATTCTATAACTCCAAAAGGTGTTTTTGATTTACCAATGTATTTAAGAATGGTTGTTGAAACTTACAACTGGAACCCTGTACCTGCTGATGGTGGCATGACAGGTACCGAAGCAGAAAGAACTACCTACTATGATTGGGTAAGAACTTGGGAGTTAAAAGATAAATAATCTTTTCAGAAATAATAATTAAGAGAAACCTAGGATGAAACGTCATAGGTTTTTTTTGTATGTATAGAACTCATCTTAAGTTTTGAGCAAATAATCCCATTCCAAGTTTTGCTTTTTTGTTTTTAAGCGTGATAGGGTTTTTAAAAATACAATGGCGGTAATTAAAGCATCGCCATTTGCGGTATGTCTATCTACCACAGGCACATTAAGTTCCTTGGCCAATTCATCTAAAGAATAATTTTCCAGATTGTCTTGGTATATAATGTGTTTTGATTTTTTGTATAAAACAGCAGTATCGATAAACTCATTTTTAAGTTTTCCTAAACCATTGCGCAATAACATGCTGTTAATCATTCTGAAATCGAATCTTGCATGGTGTGCAATTAAAATATCATTTTTAATATAATCTAGAAACGCTTCAATAGCTTCTAATTCCGATATTTTCTTAAGACTTCCTCTTTTTAGAATACCATGGATTTTAACGGTTTCAGCTTTAAAAATTTCTTGGTTAATATACACTTCGAAATTATTGTTTACCGAGATTCTATTATTTTGAAGGCTAACTGCTCCTATGGAGAGTATTCTATCCTTGTCATTATCAAAACCAGTAGTTTCGGTATCGAACGCCACAAACCGACTTTCAGTAATAGAAGTGTTTTTTGAGTTTTTAAACAGATTGACGTAGGTGTTCCAAAATTCAGGAACATTCTTTTTATCTTTATTTAGCCATTTAAAAATCATCTATATAAGGCTATTGGATAAATGAAAACGTAATTTAAGCGATTCCTGTATTTCCAGAATAGGTTTGAAACAGCGTTTTAACTTGAGTTGTTCCTCTTTTGATAATGTACTCAACTCAATAAATTTCCCAGAGTTTTCATGAAGAATACCTTGTTTGGTCTTAAATTTCAATAATGATTTAAAAGCATAAGCACAGGAAAGGAATAATTCTTTATTGTTTTCTTCAACTTCGGCCAATTTTTCAAAACGCTCAGAAGTGTTGTTAATGTTCTTGATTTTTTTGCTCAAGGCAATTACTCTAGCAGCATCAATTAAAGGCATTAATGCTCTACTTTTAATATTGAAAAGGTCTTTTTGTTCACCATTTTGTTCTACAATAAATTGTTTAAAGAAACCTAATGGTGGTGGACTTTTCATGGCGTCTTTTGCAAGAATGCTGTAAAATCTACTGGAGTCCCCAAGTATCTCGTAAATCCCTTTTGTTAAATCATCTACTAAAGATTCATTGCCAAAAACATGGCTATAATCAAAAAAGATAGAGGATAATAAAATTGCTTTTTCATCAGGGTTTACAATCCAATCACTGAATTGTGTTTTCCATTCCGAAATAGATTTACACCATTCAGGATTGCTCGCCATCATATCTGCTTGACAGTATTCAAAACCGATGACGTTTAGTGTTTTTGTGACATGTTTTGAAAGTTCTATAAAATAATTTTTAACTGAACCGTAATCTTCTTCAGGAACGTCTCCAAAAATAAGTGCATTGTCCTGATCAGTAAATAGTAATTGTTCTTTACGTCCTTGACTTCCAATGGCGATCCATGAAAATTTCACAGGAGGAGGCGCATCCATTTTTTTGATAGAAAGTTCAATGGCGCGTACGGTTACCGCATCATTAATGGTAGATATAATTTTGATAATATGGGTTAAAGGAATGTTCTGTTCTAGATAACTTTTTAAAAGCGTGTTTGCCTTTAGTCTGGCACTTCTTAAATAACGTGTGCGTTTTGCGCGTCTTATATCTTTTAAAATAACTGAAGGATTGTTGCCTAGGGACACTAAAATATCATGGTGGGTTAAAATTCCCGTTAATATAGAATTTGGTGTCCCATCTTCTGTAATACAAATATGGCTCACGCTATGTTGTATCATTTTTAACTGCGCATTGGTAACAGTTATATCACTTCTTTCGGTAACAACGGGAGCAGACATGATATTGGTTACAGGAGTACTTATTGGAAATACCCCTGTCGCAATTTTATTTTTTATATCGGTGTTGGTAATAATTCCAACAGGGTGCTTGTCTTCATTTACAACAATGATGCAACTAATTTTATGTTTGCACATTTTTTTAGCAGCCTTTTTTAAAGACTGATCTGCTTTACAGGTAATTGGGGTTTTTGTAAAATCGGCTGTTTGTAAATTACCTATATCATTTGGTCTGGTTGGGAGGTAGTCAACAAATATTTTTTTACTTTCTTCTGCTGTATAAGGGTCATAGGTGTTACTCGCAAAAGATGTGATGAGGTACTTGTATATTTTTACATGATTATGAGTTACAGACTGAAATATCTCACTTGGTATGGCATAAACTATCGACTCTTCGTTGGCAGTAGCGGTAAGTTTATAGTTCTCTTTTGTAATAAGTGCTCTTAAGCCGAATAAATCGCCTTTATCATTAATACCTACTACATTTTTATCCGTTTCGTTCGTATGGTATAAATAAACAGCACCATCTCTAACGATATAAAAATGATTGTGATAGGCATCGCCTTTTTCAAAAATAGCATCACCTTTTTCAAGATAAATGATTTGAACTTGAACCGCTATTTTATGCAAACTCTTTTCGTTGAGCATATTGAACGGCGGATAGCCACTTAAAAAATAGACAACACGATCTGCGATAGAGTTTTTCATTAAATAAGTTTAAAATCCAATAGTAGCTCTCCTTCAATAGAAGCCTGTAAATGGTCGCCTTTAAAGTTTTGTCCTGCACCGCTTGCTGGTGTTCCTGTGAAAATTAAATCCCCAGGTTCTAAGGTCATGTATTTAGAAGCATAAGAAATAATCTCAACAAAGTTATAAATCATATCACTGGTGTTTCCAGATTGCTTTTCCTCGCCATTAATAACTAAACTAAAATTGATGTTATTTAAATCTGGAAAATTCGAAATAGATGTAAAACCATTTACAGGAGAAGCGCCATCAAATCCTTTAGCCAATGCCCACGGGCCCTTATTTGCTCTGCTCGCAGTTAAAACATCTTTGGCTGTATAATCAATACCGATTCCAATGTCGCTAATGTACGATGCTGCATCACTTTCGGAAATATCTTTACCGGTTTTTCCAATTTTTGCAACCAATTCCGCTTCATAAACCAATTCGTTTGTAATTTTCGGAAAAGGAATGTCTTTATTATCAGTCACCAAAGTGCTTTCTGCCTTTATAAAAATAAGTTGTTCGCCAGATTTAAGTGCTGCGATTTCAGATTTGTCGTTTACGTAGTTTTTGCCAATACCAATAATTTTCATGTGTCGTTTTAGATTATATAGTTAATTGTAAAAGTAATCATTAACTCATAATAATTTTACAATAAAGTTAAATTATGGATAGAAAAATGATTAACTTTATGTAGTATTTATCATTAATAATTTCAAAGAAGAGTTAGTCATGAAAAAAGTCAATGCATATGCTGCTCACGAAGCAGGAGAAAAACTAAAAGAGTTTCAATATGATTTACCAGAAATTGGTAATGAAGAAGTAGATGTTAAAGTGGACTATTGTGGTATTTGTCATTCAGATTTAAGTATGATAAACAATGATTGGGGTATGAGTCAATTTCCACTTGTTCCTGGACATGAAATTGTTGGTGAAGTTACCGCTTTAGGAAGTGAAGTAAAAGGGTTGAAAATTGGCGATAAAGTTGGTGTAGGATGGTATTCTGGTTCATGTATGCATTGTAATCAATGTTTAGACGGACAGCAACATTTATGTGGTACTGCCGAAGCTACTATTGTTGGTCGTCATGGAGGTTTTGCTGATACCGTCAGAAGTCACTGGTCTTGGACCATTCCATTACCCAAAAATATTGATATGAAAAAAGCAGGGCCATTATTATGTGGTGGTATTACTGTATTCAATCCTATTATTTTAGCAGGTGTTAAGGCGACAGACCGTGTAGGGGTAATTGGTATTGGAGGACTAGGGCATATGGCTATTAAATTTTTAAAAGCATGGGGCTGCGAGGTAACGGCATTTAGTTCTAATCCTAATAAAAAAGAAAATATTCTAGCAATGGGCGCTCATAGCGTTGTAGATTCTACAAATCCGGATGCCTTAGGGGATATTGCAGGTTCTTTAAATTTCATATTAAACACAACTAATGTGACTCTGGATTGGAATTCTTTTTTGGTTACTTTAGCGCCTCAAGGGCGTTTTCATAATGTTGGAGCGGTTTTAGAACCTATGGCAATTCCTGCATTTACATTGTTGATGGGAGAAAAATCAGTTGGGGGAAGCCCACTGGGAAGTATCGCTTTGACAAAAACCATGTTAGATTTCTGTGTAAGACATGATATTTACCCAACGGTAGAGGAGTTTGATTTGAAAGATGTCAATAAAGCACTTGAACATTTGGAAGCTGGAAAAGCACGTTTTAGATTAGTACTTAAAGCATAATTTAATTAATAAGCACAAAAATAATCATGGCGAAATCTAAAGATGCAAAAAAAAACGTAAAAAAAGAGGCGGTATTAACGCCTAAAGAAAAAAAGGCAGCTAAACTTGCTAAGAAAGCAAAAAGGATATAATATTTTTACACTTTAATAAGTTTTAAGACCACTCAAAATGAGTGGTCTTTTAATTTTTATGTTTTACTCTTTATCCTACTAAGAATCAATATTTTTACAGACTTACTATTTGATAAATATGCAACACCTTAAAGAATCTTCAAAAAGCAAAACAAAGCCAAAAGTAACCATGGCACAAGCCTTTAAAACCATTATTTGGCCCAGGCGAAAGTTGGTGTTTATTGGTTTAATTTTAATTGTCATCCGCAGTTTGTCTGGTTTGGTTCTTCCATGGCAGAGTAAAGTGTTGCTGGATGATGTGGTGCCTAACAAGGACTATTTGCAACTTTATACATTAATTGGAGTAGTAATAGCAGCAATAACTATACAAGCAGTGACGTCGTTTTTGTTAACCAGAATATTAAGTGTTCAAGCGCAATATTTAATTAGCGAATTGCGTGCGCAAGTTCAGAAGAAAGTGCTCTCGCTACCCATTGGTTTTTTCGATAACACAAAATCTGGAGCCCTTGTTTCAAGAATTATGACCGATGTTGAAGGCGTTAGAAACCTCATAGGAACAGGATTGGTGCAATTAGTTGGTGGATCGTTTACAGCTATTATATCTTTAATAATTTTAATAAAACTGAATCCGTGGATGACGCTTTTTGTATTTGTGCCACTTTCTATATTTGGGTTTATCGCACTAAAAGCCTTTAAATACATCCGACCAATTTTTAGAAAACGCGGCAAAATTAATGCTCAGGTAACAGGTAGATTAACTGAAACTTTGGCTGGTGTTCGTGTCATAAAAGCGTTTAATGCCGAAGCACAAGAAAATGCGGTATTTGAAAAAGGTGTGAATAAACTCTATCAGAATGTCAAAAAGAGCTTAACGGCTACGGCATTAATGACGAGTTCATCAACTTTTCTAATAGGTGTCGCCACAACAGGCATTATGGGCATTGGTGGCTATTATATGATTTTAGGCGAAATGACCACAGGGGAGTTTTTATTCTTCACATTAATACTCGGTTTTATGATTGCGCCCATTGTGCAAATGAGTAATATAGGAAGCCAATTAACAGAAGCTTTAGCAGGTTTGGATAGAACTGAAGAGCTAATGAATATGACTGCCGAAGAAGATGACCAAGAACGAAACATTCAGCTTAAAACATTTAAAGGCGATATAGAATTTAATGATGTATCGTTTTCATATGAAGCAGATAAAGAAGTGCTCCATAATATTAGTTTTAAAGCGCCAGCAGGTTCTGTAACGGCTTTGGTGGGGAGTTCGGGTTCTGGAAAATCTACTATTGCTGGATTATCAGCTACGTTTTTAAACCCTAAATCTGGAAAGGTTACTATTGATAGTCAAGATTTATCAAAAGTAAAATTGAATAGTTATCGCAAATATTTGGGTGTGGTGTTGCAAGATGAATTTCTATTCGAAGGCACCATCAGGGAAAACATCATGTTCCCAAGACCAAACGCTACGGAGGCCGAATTACAAAATGCCGTTAAAGCAGCTTACGTTAATGAATTTACGGATCGTTTTGATGATGGTTTGGAAACCTTAATAGGTGAAAGAGGGGTAAAGCTTTCAGGCGGACAACGTCAACGTTTGGCGATTGCTCGTGCTATTTTAGCAAATCCAAAAATCATTATTTTAGATGAAGCCACATCAAATCTAGATACCGAAAGCGAGGCTTTAATCCAGAAAAGTTTAAATGAATTGGTAAAAGATAGAACGACTATTGTAATTGCACACAGATTAAGCACGATTAGAAAAGCAGACCAAATTTTAGTGATTGAAGCTGGTAGGATTGTGGAACGTGGCACACATGATGAATTGATTGCTTTAGAAGGTAGATATTATGATTTATATACCTATCAGGCAAAAATTTAATAGTTATGAAGGTTTTCAGATTTAAGTGCATTAGAGTATAAGTCGTATTATGCAGGTTACATCAATAAAGTTTCGAATGAAACGACTTTGGCTGAAGGTTTTAAAGAAGGGGGACAGCACGTTTTAAGAACCTTAATTTTAGGTAAAACATAAATCTCTAAAAATTAAAAGCCCTTAGAATCAGGTGTTTATCAATTTTGAGAGCGTTCCTGCCTGCCTGCCAGGTTTTTAGAGTGTTGTATAGCGGTTGCCGTTGTTGTGTTTAGTTGTTTTATTCAGTTATTCAATTCAGGGTTCAATTCAATATTCATCCGAACTCAATATTATGTCAGTTACGAAATTTTTGTCTTTATCATAAAATCTGTAAACTAATTTCGCATTATGTTTTTTGAAAAATTCTGCTTGATTTTGGTTTTGCAGATTCTTTTTGAATTCTGGTTTAAATATGTTTTGAAAAGCTTGTGTGTCGATGTCAGATTTACTGTCATTTAATAAGGTGTAATTTTGTCTTAAAACATTCTTTTCAGGTGAAGTAACGCTGTCAAGTCTTGTATTTGAGTCAAAAGTAAAAGGACAATCTTTGTTCATAATTTCAGCTCTTTCCGAAATGGTATTGCCATTGCTCAAAGTCAAATCCTTTTTAGAATTAAATAGTTTGGGACCTAAATTCGCTGCAATTACTACAATTGCTACAGTTATTACTGTTCCAATTAGACTCTTTTTTTTCTTTTGTTCCATTTTAATTTATATTGATTTAGGTTTTTCCGCAATTAAACACAACGGTTCTCTGATAAAAATCGTTTCAATACTGAAACAAGTTCAGCACAGGTTGTTTTATATCCAACGTTAAACAAATCTAGCAAATTTTTCTGACGAAGTCAAAATACACAAAACAATTAAACCCTTGCCAATTTCGCATCCCGTTTTAAAACCATAAAAACAAGCAAAGACAGCACTCCAAAAATAGAAAACCCGATAAATAATGGCAAAACAGAATCTGATACAAAACTCCCAATATAGTTCGTAATAGGCACAGCCATTACCGTACTAATAGACCCATTAATTGCTGCGCCAATACCAGCAATATGTCCCAAAGGCTGCATGGCAATGGCTCTTAAATTTCCGAAGAGAAAACCAACAGCAAAAAACTGCAACCCAAAAAACAGTAAAAGAATATAGACGCTTGGGTTATTTCCAGAACTGAATAAAATTACATATAATACAGAAATAACTGTGTAAGCTATAGCTGCCAAATATGCAATACGATGCATACCATATTTAACTACAAGTCTGCTATTTAAATACGAACATTAAATCATAAAGGGTTACGAAAATTCAAAAAGATGCGATAGTTTTTTAATACATTTGTGAACTAATAAAAACTGATATGAAAAAAAGCCTATTATTATTTATTACTTTGAGTCTCTTAGGCTTTATAGGAAGTGCTCAATGTCCTAAGCCATATCAAATATTTACAAATGGTAAAACAACCAATTCTATAACATTAACTTGGAATTCAGGAAACAATTCATTGACTGGTAATTTTGAAATAGAATACGGCTATAGAAACTTCAGCCGTGGAACTGGAACTAAAATTTCTAGTTCATTTACAGGTATTCAAATCAACAACCTGAACTCTAATACACCATATGATTTCTACATCACTAATAAATGTGGAAACACACCTACCACATCTGATGTTTATCAAAATTATACTAATGCAGATTACTGCAACGGAGACCAATTTCTAGACCCTGGTTTCGAAAAAAACTATATTGGAAATCACTACGTATCTTACAATATAAAACCAAACTCTTCAGATAAAAGAGTAAGTTTAGATTTTGAATTATTCCAATTATCAAGTGATGCCACGTTAAAAATCTGGCAAGGTAATTTCGCTATCGGAGATCCTATTGCAGTTTTCGATAAAAACAATCTCCCTACTGAACCAGTCGTTTCCAAATCATCAAATGGTGAACTATATATTATATTTGACTCAAACAATTCACAAAATAACGCCCCAGGTTGGATTGGGAACGTTAGCTGTATTGACGAACCAAAATGCAATGCGCCTAGATTTATTTCTCCTATAAATATCACCTATAATTCAATCACTCTAAAGTGGACAAAAAGCACAACTAATCGTACATATATAGAATATGGTCTTAAAGATTTTGAAATAGGAACTGGTATAAAAGTTGAAACTTATACAAATACAATAACAATAGCATCCTTAAGTGAGTTGACAGAATATGATTTTTACTTAACTGAAGAGTGCGACGACTCAAGTTTAAGTGACACCAATAAAAGCGCTACTATTTCTACAAAACCTTTTTGTGAATCAACTATTTCTTTTAGAAGACTTGATCCTTATCAATTAAACCAAATAGAATTAACGGGAGTAAATATTGACCCTGATCTGAATGAAGAGTGGCAGCTTGAATATGGATTAAAAGGCTTTACATTAGGTGAGGGAACTACTAAAAATTACACTTCAGAAGATATTATCATTGGAAACTTAGAGAGCAATACCGAATATGATTTTTATTTAAGGAATAAATGCGGCGTACGCTTTAGTACCCCAATTGGGCCATACTCAGAAAAAACAAATATCGATTATTGCAATGAAGGTAAAATATATGACAGAGGTGGTAAGGACAGAGTTTATACGGACTATCAATATACAAGGGATTTATATATACACCTAAGAGACAACAAAAGAGCGCGAATAAAGGTTAGCTATATCAGGCTTGAAAGTTATGAGGAAATTAAAATTTACGACGGCCCTGATTCAAATAGCCCTTTGCTCAAACATTTACGACGCAATTCACCAAGTAGTGAGTTTGTTTCCTCCGGGAATAGTAATGTCATTTTCTTTGATGTGATTAATAATAGATATAATCACTCTGATATAAAATGGGACATAGATATTACATGTGAACCAACTCCTAATTGTGAAGAAGCCACAGATTTTCAAGTTAACCACTTTAAATTGACCCATAACCAATGTGAATTGAATTGGACTAAAACGCCCGATTCAAATGATAGTTACAGTATAGAGTACGGTTTGGAAGGATTTGAAAGAGGAACAGGTACCGTTGTGCAAACAAATGAAGATTTTATCACGTTGATGAACCTAAATAAGTCAACATCATATCAAGCTTATATTACTACCGTTTGTGCACAGGGTGGTCAAGACAATGTTTATGTTGAGCCTCTCACTTTTAAAACTACCCCTAATTATTTTGGAGGCGATAAGTTTACTGATGACGGCGGAATAGACAATGATATTCCTGAAAACCAAACCAAAATTACTACAATATACCCCAAAGCTGAAGGAGAAAGAATTCGTATCACTTTTGATTTTATTGATTTAATGACATATTACGACTATGTAAGTTCTTTAAAAATATATAGTGGTACTGACACTAGCTCTGAAGCAATTGTACAAGTAAGAAACACAAGTGATTTTGACAGCAAAGGCGCCTCATTCTTTTCTGAAGACCCAAATGGAGCTATAACAATTGAATTTATTACTGATGATTGGTATTCTAAATATTATTCAACAGGTTGGGAAGCTGATGTAATCAGTGAGCGAATTCCTGATTGTAGCGAACCTTTCGATATTTCAACAACCAGGCTTACCCACCAAGAAATAAATTTAGCTTGGGAATCTGAAACTGATGTGTCCGAATGGAAAATTGAATATGGGCTTGCTGGGTTTGCAAGAGGTAACGGCGTAATAAAAAACACCCTAGACAAAAATATCAGTATCACAGGCTTGTCTCCTGATACAGAATACGATTTTTATATCTCCTCAAAATGCGATAACGGCAACTACAATGGTTATGCTCCTGTCTATAAAGACAGAACAAGAAAAGACTTTTCAAACGGTGCCTTATTGACTTCTAATGATGACATAGAGATACTATACCCCGACAATACTGGAGAAAGAATTAGAATTGAATTTAGTTATTTTAATATTGAACCATATTTAAATCAGAGTACTGTAAGAAGTGATGTAGTCATTAATTTCTTAAACGAGCAACAAGGATATAACTATTATAGCTGTTATGCCTTTAAGCACGATTCTAATTTATATCCCGTAGTCTCTGAAAAAGAAGATGGATCTTTATCCTATTTTCAAAATCTAGATGGTGCTTCGTATTGGGAAGCAAGAGTATATAGCGAGCCTAAACCTACCTGCCAGACAACCAATGAAAAAGATTTTTTATTTCAACGATTAAGCCATAGCGAAGTGGAGCTGGTTTGGACAAAAAATGACGACAACCTTCTTTATAAAGTTGAATATGGCCCTGTTGGCTTTTCTTTGGGAACAGGTCTTACAAAAGAATTTGATAGTAACAGACAATTTTTAGAGAAAGACCTACGCAGACCCTATTATACTTATAAAACTGAGAAAAACAGATTTGATGAAAATTTGATTTATTATTCCATTATTCTCGATAATTTAGAAGAAAACACGGAATACGAATTCTATATTACATCTGTATGTCCTGATGGGTTTACCAATATCTACCCAGTACCAAAACTGGTTAAAACAGCTCCAAATATCCTTAATGAAGGAATATATCATGCGAATTCCTCTGGACAAATGAAAAAAAGAAAAAGTTGGACTATTTTGGGGCAACTTGAAAACACAACCATTTGTCCAAATTCCGACACCGAAAGAATAGTGGCAACAGTAAAGAGGTTGGATATCCCGCAATATACAGGAGGAGATCCCTTTACTGTTATTGATGGTAATAATACCAGAGCATCTAATAACATACTTTTTTCTACTTTTTCGGAAATACCATTTATTAGGCCTGAGACTGTTGTAAAGGCCGATAATGATAGTGGCTGTTTAACGTTTAACTTCTCACATGCCAATAGCACCTCTTTTGCTTATCTCCCGGAAAAATTAGAAGATTGGAATTCTACGAGTACCTGGCGAGGCTGGATTGTTGAGATTACTTCTGAGCCAAAAACAAACTTGAGTGTAGAAAATATAGATAATACCACGAATATCAAGCTATATCCTAACCCTTCTAAGGACTACTTCTTTATAAAAAGTAATTTAGATTTAAAAATTAAAGAAATTAATATCAATGATATTACAGGTAGAAGTGTGAAAAAATATTCCAATACTAATTTGAATCAGAAACTATATTTCGATTTACCTTCTGGCTCCTATTTCGTAATCATAAAAACCGAAAACAACAATATAGGTATAGAAAAAATTATTGTGCATTAATTTTTCTTTTTTTTATAGAACTGAGTGAGCCATGTGCACTAATGTTTTTACGGATATGAAATCGTTTCAATACTGAAACAAGTTCAGCACAGGTTGATTTATATGCGACGTTAAACGACTTAGGTTTACTTTTTTTTCTGTCAAAGTCAAGACTTAACGGCACAAAAAAAAATTAAACCCTTACTATTTTTACATCCCGTTTTAAAACTATAAACACAAGCAACGACAGCACTCCAAAAATAGAAAACCCGATAAATAATGGCAAAACAGAATCTGATACAAAACTCCCAATATAGTTCGCAATCGGTACAGCCATTACAGTACTAATAGACCCATTAATTGCTGCGCCAATACCAGCAATATGTCCCAAAGGCTGCATGGCAATTGCTCTTAAATTTCCGAAGAGAAAACCAACGGCAAAAAACTGCAAGGCAAAAAATAGTAAAAGAATATAGACGCTTGGGTTATTTCCAGAACTGAATAAAATTACATATAATACAGAAATAACTGTGTAAGCTATAGCTGCCAAATATGCAATACGATGCATACCATATTTAACTACAAGTCTGCTATTTAAAAAGGTAGCCAAACCAACAGAAATTGCTAAACTCGCAAAAATATACGGGAATAGTTCCGCTAAATTATATTGTTCTTGAAAAATCTGTTGTGAGGTACTTAAATATACCATAAATGAGCCTGTAATAAAACCAGAAACAAATGTAAAAGCAACGGCTTCTTTATATTTAAAAAACTCTTTTGTACCGTCAATGAACAGGTGTGATGAAAATTTAATACGTTTTTCAACAGGAAGGGTTTCTTTTTGTCGTTTCCAAAACCAAATCATTATAAATATCCCAATTATTAAATTGAAATAAAATATTGATTGCCAATCAAATATATCAATTAAAACTTGTCCAAGAGTGGGAGCAACTACAGGTACTAAAATAAAAAACATCACAACTATAGACACAACTTTTGCCATGTAATTACCACTATACGAATCCCTTATCATTGACAAAGCGATACTTCGAGGCGACGATAAACCCACGCCTTGTAGCACACGACCAACTATCATGACCTCAAAACTTTTAGTATTTACACAAACAATGCTGGCAATTATAAAAAGTGCGAATCCGAAATAAACTATGGGTTTTCTTCCAAAACTATCAGATAGAGGGCCAAAAATAAGTTGACCGAAGCCCAATCCTAAAAATATCATGGTAATCAACTTTTGATTGTCGTGTGTGTTGATAACCCCTAAATGGTTTCCTATTTCGGGAAGGGCAGGAAGCAAGGCATCAATAGATAAAGCCACGATAGACATTAACGATGCCATAAGGGCCACAAATTCTAATTTGAATGTGTTTTGATTACTCATGGGGTAAAAGTAGCCCAATTTTTCAAAGCAGAAATTTAATTGTCATTTAATAATATAATTTGGTTATTATTAATCTGGATACTATTTGTCATTGTAGAAATTCATAATTTGCTTAATGTCCAAATTATATCTTAGTGCAAGCTAATTTCTTATCAAGTTTTAATTTTTGAAAGATTAATTTTAAGTATTCTGGACATAATTACCTACTTTTGTTTCAAATTAAAACCATAAGAGCCCTATAGATTGGTAAAGCATAAGTGTTTTTTTTCTTTGACAACAGTCAGTATATTCCTGATTTTTTTTACCCATTCCTTTAATTGTTTGGGGCAGATGGATGCTGATTATTATCGCCTTCTCGATTCTGCCGATGCTTATATTGATACTGATTCTGATAAGACATTACTTTTTTTAGACAGTATTCCTAAACCTATAGAGGATCATATAAAGGGGCGGTTAGGCGAATACTATTCTGCCAAAGCACTAATACATGATGATTACAAAGAGTATTCACAGTTCCATCAATCTACTATTTTGGCGTTAAAATATGCCGAAAAAGAAAAAGAGTTTTGTATCGCTGGACAATCCTGTTTAGATTTATTTTCTAATATATATTATATCAAGAAAGACTCATCTGCTTTTAAATATTTAGACAAAGCCAAACTTTATTTTAATAAATGTACCGATGATCCCCATGGTCTAGTTCAAGTTGAGCAAACCTTTGCATATGCCAAATATTTGAAAGGAGATCTTGAGGAGTGCAACAATTTATTATTGCCAAGATTAAGTGCATTTAAGGACATTAAGGACGATGCCTATTATTACATGTTTGCCAACTATATGATTGCTACCAATTACACAGGTCTTGATAGTTTGGAAAATGCACATAAGCATTATCGTAAATTTAAGACCTTACATAATAATACTACCATTGCAAAGCATAATTATTTGTCGTTTAAAGCAGGAATAGATATGTGTTTTGCTGATGTTTTTTTTGAAAAAAAGCAAATGGACTCTACCCTTTATTATTTAAATGAATCGTCCAAATTAACACGATACATGGGGGAAGATGTATTAAGGGATTATTACAGTTTGTTTGCAGATCTACATAAGTATGGTGGAAATATTGCGTCATCAAAAGCTTATATAGATTCTCTAATACGGTTTGAAAACAAAATGTATGAGAGTACAATTGATGCTAGTTTTCAAATAAATGAGTCACTTTTAAAGGCTGAAACAGATTTGCTAATAGAGAATGAAGAAAAGGTTTTTAACAGGTATATCTGGATTGTTTTAATTGGCGTTTTATTGTTGTTAAGTGTTTTGTATTTTATTTTTTACAGAAAACAAAAAGTGAAAATTGATGAGATTAGTGGGAATACAGATGATTTAACGTATTTAAAATCCAATAATAAACAGTTGGCTGTAAAGGTTCATGGCTTGGAAGAATATATCAATAACCTAAAAAAGGAAGTAAAAAAAATATCTAACGTTGAGGGCCTAAGTAATCAAAGGGAAAAGATTAAAGAGCTTTATAAAAATCTACATATTAATTCTTCAACACTTTTGGAAAAAGGTGAGAATCATTTGGAACTAGTAAATGATTTAAATGTTGGTTTTTTTAAAGAAATCAATGAATTATATCCTCAACTGAACAAGTCGGAAGTTATCATCTGCTATTATTTATTGATAGGTTTTAGTAACAAGGAAATCACATTATTTTTAAATACTACCTTGAGGTCTGTGGAAAGCAGAAGGTACCGGATTTCAAAGAAAATAGGTTTCGATAAAAAAGAAACTACGCTTGTGAAACATTTACAAGAAACCTTTAAGGACACATTAAGCAGATAACCTTCTTGTAAAAAAATACTTTAGTTTAAAAAAGAAACTTTATTTCCGTTTGCGTAATGAATGCGTAGTGCTTTATAGCTGAAAATACCCACTAGTTTATGATATTTGTGTATTGCTATTATCAATAGGTTAATTTACAAATATCAGAATATTGTTTCGTTAGGGTTGAATTAAAACGTATGATTAATATACCTAAGGTTGGTTGGATATTAATTTGTTTTATTCGTAGAGATGATATTTTGTTGGGATTAATTTATGGCCATTTAACTTTAAAAGTGATTTGGTTGCAATATAAAAGGGAGTTCATGCTTATGGACTCCTTTTTTGTATTTAAAGAGGAATATTGCCGTGTTTCCGTTTTGGTATGTCAACCTGTTTGTTTTCCAAACTAGCGAATGCCTTAATCAATTTTCTTCGGGTGTGCTTCGGAAGAATAATTTCATCTATAAAACCACGTTTTGCTGCTCTATAGGGATTGGCAAATTTCTCAGCATATTCAGCTTCTTTTTCGGCTAGTTTCCCAGCAGAATCTTCAGCATCTGCAATTTCTCTTTTAAATATAATTTCACTTGCACCTTTTGCGCCCATAACTGCAATTTCTGCTCCTGGCCATGCAAAATTATAGTCTGCTCCGATATGTTTCGAGTTCATAACATCATACGCACCGCCGTAGGCTTTTCTGGTAATAACTGTTATTCTTGGTACGATGGCTTCACTAAATGCATACAATAATTTTGCACCATGTACAATGATACCGTTCCATTCCTGGTCTGTGCCAGGTAAAAAACCTGGAACATCAACTAAAACCAAAAGCGGAATATTAAAACAATCGCAAAATCGAATAAAACGTGCTGCTTTTCTTGAACTGTTAACTCCTAAAACCCCTGCAAAAGCCATTGGTTGATTGGCAACTATACCAACACTTTTACCACCTAACCTCGCAAAACCTACAACTATACTTCCGGCATACTCTTTATGGATTTCATAAAACGAGTCAACATCAATAATACCTGATATGACCTGATGCATATCATATGGTTTATTAGGATTATCTGGGACAATATCAGATAATACATCCTTTACTTCATCTTTTATTTTGAAATCATATGGTTTCGGGGTTTCAGTATTATTTTGGGGTAAATAACTTAAAAGGGTTTTGACATCCTCTAAACATGCCACATCATTAGTTGACGTTTTATGCGCCACCCCAGATTTTGAAGCATGGGTATTTGCACCGCCTAATTCTTCACTTGTTACTTCTTCGTTTGTGACCGTTTTTACCACATTTGGTCCTGTCACGAACATATAACTTGTGTTTTCTACCATTAATGTAAAGTCCGTCATGGCAGGAGAATAGACAGCACCACCAGCACACGGGCCCATAATTGCCGAAATTTGAGGAATGACCCCTGAAGCTTGAACGTTTCTATAAAATATATCGGCATAGCCGCCAAGTGAGCGCACACCTTCTTGAATACGCGCACCTCCAGAATCATTAAGTCCGATAATGGGTGCGCCAACTTTTACCGCCATATCCATAATTTTACAGATTTTTTCGGCATGTGTTTCAGATAACGAACCACCAAAAACTGTAAAATCTTGAGCATAGACATAAATTAATCTGCCATCAATGGTGCCATAACCAGTAACAACACCGTCGCCGTAATATATTTGATTTTCCATCCCAAAATCGGTAGTTCTGTGTGTTACCAACGCCCCAATTTCTTCAAATGAACCTTCATCCATTAAATACTCAATACGCTCTCTTGCCGTTAATTTTTTGTTGGCGTGTTGTTTGTCAACGCGTTTTTGTCCGCCACCTAATTTGGCAAGTGCTAAACGTTCGTTTAATAGGTCTATTTTATCTTGTTTTGAATTCATGGACTAAATTTTTGGCACCCTTAATAATTTTTGATCTTTTAAATAATGTTTCACAGCAATTAAAGCAGCAACTTTAGCGTCACTTTCCATGTCCGCTTTTAGATTTTCTGGAGCGTAGTAATTTTTAACAAAATGCGTATCAAAATTACCAGAAATAAAAGCATCGTGTTCACAAACATATTTACCGAAAGGTAAAGTTGTTGCAACGCCTTCTACTTTATAATTGCTAATGGCTTGCTTCATGAGCATAATTGCTTCCTCACGAGTGTTTCCATAAGTGATTAATTTTGAAAGCATGGGGTCGTAGTAAATTGGAATATCCATACCTTCTTCATAGCCGTTATCAACTCGAATACCTTTTCCAACAGGAAGTTTATAAACGCTTAAATGTCCAACACTAGGTAAGAAATCATTTAATGGATCTTCGGCATACACTCTTAATTCCAAAGCGTGTCCGTTAATTTTTAAATCTTCTTGTTTTATATTGAGTTTCTCGCCACGAGCCACACGAATTTGCAACTCTACTAAATCTACACCTGAAATTAGTTCGGTTACGGGATGTTCTACCTGCAAACGTGTGTTCATTTCTAGAAAGTAAAAATTCAGGTTTTCGTCCAATAAAAACTCAACAGTTCCTGCACCTAAATAATCACAAGATTTTGCAACTTTTATGGCTGCTTCTCCCATTTGATTTCTTAATTCTGGAGTTAAAACAGATGAAGGTGCTTCTTCAACCACTTTTTGATGACGACGTTGAATACTGCATTCGCGTTCAAAAAAATGCAGCACATTGCCATGACTATCCGCCATCACTTGAATTTCAATATGGCGCGGAGAACTCACATATTTTTCTATAAAAACCGAACCATCACCAAATGCCGAAGTTGCTTCGCTTATGGCACGATTCATTTGAGATTCTAAATCTTTTTCTTTTTCAACAACGCGCATGCCTTTTCCACCGCCGCCAGCCGAAGCTTTTATTAAAATAGGAAATCCAATTTTATTGGCGATATCTTTTGCTTTTTTTACATCGGTTATAGCTTCATCAATACCCGGCACCATTGGGATGTCGTAAGCTTTAACCGCTTCTTTAGCAGCCAGTTTACTGCCCATTACTTTTATGGCTTTCGATTTTGGACCAATAAAAATGATGTCATTCTGTTCGCATAATTCAGCAAAATCGGCATTTTCACTTAAAAAGCCATATCCAGGATGAATGCCATCTACATTCAAACTTTTGGCGACTTCAATAATTTTATCGCCTTTTAAATAGGATTGATTAGATGGTGCTTCTCCAATTAAAATGGCTTCATCTGCAAACCTAACATGGGGCGCATTTCTATCAATTGTGGAGTAAACGGCAACAGTTTTAATACCCATTTTTCGAGCTGTTGTCATCACTCTTATTGCAATTTCTCCTCTATTTGCTACAAGTATTTTTTTCATTATTCGAATTCTATGATTAACTGATTCTTTTCAACGGCATCGCCCTTTTTCGCATTAATGGATTTTATAACACCATCAATAGGCGATGTGATGCTATTTTCCATTTTCATGGCTTCCAGAATTAACAGGGTATCATTTTCTTTAATGTCTTGTCCAACTTCAATATTTAGTTCCAAAATAAGACCGGGCATTGGTGCGATAATCGATTTGATTTCTTTTTTTAGACCTACGGAAAATCCCATTTTATCAATAAGTACATCGAGTTCATTTTTAATTGAAACTGTATAAGAGGTATTATTTACGGATATGGTGTAGGATTTAGAATTGAAATCGCTTTCCAATACTTCAACTTTAAAAGATCTTTGGTTGTGTAGCGCATGATAGGTGTTTTCTGAGGTTGCAATGACATCGACAACAGCAACATCGGCATCCTTTAAATCAAATTCGTAATTTTTATTGACAATCGTTTTATATGTTTTGCTCATATGTTTAATTGATTTTCTTTCTAAATATAAAGTTATCTTATGGATATATCTATTTAAGTTTCCAAGTTCTTACCCATTCGTATTGTGTGGTGCGTTCTTCCCAAGTGCCACTTTCAACCAAACCACCATCCTCTGGAATAGGGTTCCAATCGTAAGTTTCTATCGCCATGTGTACATATGCTGGCATATCCCATGTTACAGTTGGGTTCAATGTATAGACATATTTTCCATCGAGAAAACACAGAATTTCTGTTGGGGATTTCCACCATGCGCCATAGACGTAAAAACGTTCGTGATTTTTGGTTTCGGTAATTACAAAATCTTGATCGCGCTCAGATTCAGGGTGGCATTCTGTTTTTCTGTGAATGGCATTAGAGTGGAAAATTTGATCCCATTTTGTTGCCCAATCTTCGGTTTTTTCGGTAACCCTGCCGACACATTCCTGAATGTCCAGTTCTTCCTTTTTCTCACAATCGTATTTGCTCATCAGCCAAAACGTGGAGGACATTACTGTTTTATTGGCTTTCATTTTGCATTCAAAATACCAACCCACTTTCCCAGGATTTAAAGCTCTAACAATGCCGCCTTGGTGTGTGAATGTGCTACCTTTTTTTGTAACAGGTGTGTTCAATTTTCCAACGGTAACATTTAGTTTTCCATCTTTTATTACAACATTGCTAGCTTTGAAAAGGGCAGGAGGGCGACCATCCCAAGACCAATGATTACCAATCGGTTCTTTTTGCCATTTTTTCAGATTTAAATTGTTGCCATCAAATTCATCTGATAATTTCTTGATTTTTTTCCAAGTTTTTTCTTTGGGTTTTGGGTCTTCTTCAGATTGAAAAAAAGGAGATTGAGCAAAACTTAAAAATGGATGTAAAGAAAAAATTATGAGGGTTAAAAAGAATTTCATTAAGATGAATTTTGTAAAAATAACACCTCTAATTTAATGAAATTTAAATTCTAAGTGACGGCTTCTGTTAATTAATTCTTCCAATAATTTTTTGAAGAATCAATTCGTAATAGTTTTTATTAGAAGCCACAAAATGATCATTCTCTCCAATGTTTTCTAATAAAGCTTCAAATTCTTTAAACGAAACTAGTTTAAGTGCTTCAACTTCTTCTTCTTGGAGCGTTAATTCAGAAAGCGGCACTTTAAGTTCTGCGATAAATGTATTGTGAAATTCGTTATCAATAATACCATTCTCATAACTTTGAAAACAATTAAAAACCCCAATAAGTTCCAAATCATCTTCTTTTAAAGTGATGCCTATTTCTTCAAAACCTTCTCTTATAGCTGCTTGTTTAGGGGTTTCTCCAGCATCGATATGTCCAGCAACGGAGACGTCCCAGAGTAGTGGGCAAATAGCTTTTTTTGCAGAGCGTTGTGACAATAAAATCTCTTTTTCCTTGGTAAACAACCATAAATGAGCCGTGTTATGGTAATATCCTTTTTGATGGACTACAGACTTCAGTTCCGTTTTCCCCGTTGGAATATTGGCTTTGGTAACTATATCAATGTATTCGTCCATAATTAAAATCTGAGTCTAATAGCAACAAATTTAGTAGAATTCTATTGAAATTTTAAAACTGATCAATTCATTTTTTGATGATTATTATTAAAGCACACTAAAACAAACCCGTTTTAATTTTTTGCATTACCTTTGTACTCCAAATACGTTTGGATAGTAATATGAGTCAAAAAGTTTTACTTAACGCAAAAGAGGTAAACATCATTCTTCATCGATTGGCTTGTCAACTTATTGAAAAACATAACGATTTCTCAAATACGGTTTTAATTGGACTGCAACCGCGTGGTGTGTTTTTAGCTGATAGAATCGCAAAAATTCTTAAAGAGGATTATAAAGTCAAAGACATTAAATTAGGCTATTTAGACATTACTTTTTATCGCGATGATTTTAGAAGAAGTGAAAAACCTTTGGAAGCAAATTCTACCAAAATCGATTTTATAGTTGAAGATAAAAACATTGTGTTTATTGATGATGTGTTGTATAGTGGAAGAAGTATAAGAGCTGCATTAACGGCAATACAGTCCTTTGGAAGACCTAATGAAATAGAATTACTGACCTTAATTGACAGACGATTTAGCAGGCATTTACCGATTCAGCCAGATTATAGAGGAAGACAAGTAGATGTTATAAATAGTGAAAAAGTAAAAGTAAACTGGAAGGAACATGATGCGGAAGATTCGGTTTACTTGATTGATAAATAGGACGGGAGACGGATGAGGGAAGACGGATGACTGATGACGGAAGACGGAAGACATAGGACTGATGACCGATGACCGATGACCGATGACGGAAAATTACATGCTGAAGTACTGGCAACTGAAGACTGCCAATTGAAGACTGAATTGAAAACTGAATACTAAAAAATAATGAGCGAATTAAGTGTAAATCACTTACTGGGAATAAAATATCTTAACAAACAGGATATTCAACTTATTTTTGAAACTGCCGATCATTTTAAGGAAGTGATTAACAGGCCCATAAAAAAAGTACCTTCATTAAGGGATATTACCATTGCCAATTTATTTTTTGAAAACTCCACAAGAACAAAATTATCTTTTGAATTGGCTGAAAAACGATTGTCTGCCGATGTTATTAATTTTTCATCTGCACAATCTTCAGTTAAGAAAGGCGAGACTTTAATAGATACGGTAAATAATATTTTATCTATGAAAGTAGATATGGTAGTGATGCGTCATCCAAACCCTGGAGCTGGCGTATTTTTATCTAAACACGTTAATGCAAGTATTATAAATGCAGGCGATGGTGCGCATGAACACCCAACACAAGCCTTGTTGGATTCGTATTCCATAAGAGAACGATTGGGTGAGGTAAAAGGCAAAAAAGTGGTCATAGTTGGCGATATTTTACACAGTAGGGTAGCGCTCTCTAATATTTTTGCCTTGCAACTACAAAGGGCAGAAGTTATGGTTTGCGGCCCCAAAACATTGATTCCTAAATATATTGATAAATTAGGTGTTAAGGTTGAAACTAATTTACGGAAAGCACTTAATTGGTGTGATGTAGCAAACATGCTTCGTGTACAAAACGAGCGTATGGATATTAGCTATTTTCCTTCAACCAGAGAATATACCCAACAGTTTGGAGTAAATAAAGCGCTGTTAGATAGTTTAGATAAAGAAATTACCATCATGCACCCTGGCCCCATAAACAGAGGGGTAGAGATTACTAGTGATGTCGCAGATTCTAAACAGGCTATCATTCTAAATCAAGTACAAAATGGTGTTGCAATTAGAATGGCTGTGATTTATTTATTAGCTTCGAAAATAAAACAGTAAATCATGATTATTGATAAGAACGAAAATATTACAACAATAACCCAGGAAAAGTTCACAGTTATAGAATTGGTTAAAAAACTGGAAGCTTTATATCCTAAATATAAAAATGATAATATTATTATCGTTTTAACTTCATTGGAAAAAATAAGTCCAGAAACTATAAATGAGTTTCTTCAAATTTCAAATATTCATAGAAAAGCAAAACATTCTTTCGTAATTGTTTCAGCTAAAGTAGATCTAGATGCTATTCCAGATGAATTGGTAGTTGTGCCAACGCAACAAGAAGCTCTTGATATCATTGAAATGGAAGAAATGGAACGCGATTTAGGGTTTTAATATAATGAAACTAACCATTTTAGGCTGTTATAGCGCGACTCCAAGAACTTTAGGAAACACAACCTCTCAAGTATTAGAAATCAACAATCATATGTTTTTAATAGATTGTGGAGAAGGTACACAGGTGCAATTGCGTAAACATAAAGTGAAATTCAATCGTATTAAGCGCATTTTTATTTCGCATCTTCATGGCGATCATTTTTTTGGGTTGGTGGGTTTAATTTCAACATTTAGATTATTGACCAGAAAAGCAGATTTGCATATTTATGGCCCTAAGGGTATTAAAGAATTAGTAACGCTTCACATGAAGCTTGCAGATTCTTGGACAAACTTTAATTTATATTTTCATGAACTGACTTCAAAAGCATCAGAATTAATTTTTGAAGATGATGTTGTTGAAGTTCACACTATTCCTTTAGAACACCGTGTTTATACCAATGGGTACTTGTTTAAGGAAAAGGTAGGCGATAGAAAATTAAATATTGAAGCAGCTGAAAATGCCAAAATAGATGTGGCGTATTACCGAAAGTTAAAACAGGGTTTTGATGTTGAAAATAAAGACGGTATTCTTATAAAAAACGATACGGTAACATCACGAGGAGACAAGCCTAAAAGCTATGCGTTTTGTAGTGATACGGTTTATAAAGAAGATATAATTCCAATTATTAAAAATGTAGATGTGTTATACCATGAATCTACTTTTTTAGAAAAGAACGCGGAGTTAGCCCCCAAAACAAAACATTCTACAGCAAAACAAGCTGCAAATATTGCAAAGCAAGCCAATGCTGGTACTTTAATTTTGGGACATTATTCTTCGCGTTATCCAAATTTAGAAGATTTTAGAACGGAAGCAAAAACAGTTTTCGATAATGTTGAATTAGCAGAAGATGGTAAAACTTTCGACTTTAATTAAACTCTTCTAAGCTTTCAACCCAACCAATAGCTTCACTTAAAGATAAGCAACGTTTAATACTTTTCTTTGCAAAGTGTTTTTCTAAAGACGCATTTATGTAATTAGAATTGTTGTAAGCAACAATGGCACTTGCAACAAGTATATTGTATTTTTGTACTATTTTTATCCAGTTTTGAGGGTCAACTGAGTATGAATTAATTCTATTTGAAATAAAGGCTATTGGTTTAAACTCCCCATAAAACTTGATAATCTCTTTTACAAGTATTTCTGTTTTTTCCCAATCAAAATGGACGCCTTCAAATAATTCGCCAATAAAAAAATTAGGACATAAATAATAGTTGCCAAAAGGAAGTTCTAATTTATAAGGTTTTAACTTCTCAAAATAGGGAGACTTTTCAAATTTCATTGGTTAGTGAATGAATTTAAATTAATAAAGTTGAGAGATGTGTCAAGATAAGAAGTTTAAGACAATATTTCACTATATACTGAATAAACTTCAACCTTACCTTCATAATTTTAAAATTCATTTGGTATTATTAAACATTAATTTTTCGTTAATTTCGTAATATGGAAAAGGATTTAAGCAATTACCGAAAGTCTTATGAAAAAGGCGAATTACTTTTAAGGGATGCCCCGGAAAATCCCATGGAATTATTCCAAAAATGGTTTTATGACGTCGATCAATTTTTTCCAGAGGATGAAAACAATGCTATGACTATTTCTACTATTGGGCTAGATGGTTTTCCTAAAAATAGGGTAGTGCTTCTAAAAAAGTTTACTTATGAAGGCTTTATTTTCTATACAAATTATAAAAGTGAAAAAGGTAGGGCTATAGAAAAAAATCCTAATGTATGTCTGTCATTTTTTTGGCATGCAGCTGAACGACAAATCATTATTAAGGGAAAAGCCGAAAAAATTGCACCAAATCTTAGTGATGGTTATTTTGAATCGCGCCCAAAGGGAAGCCAGTTAGGTGCTTTGGTTTCTAATCAAAGTGAAGTTGTTTTAAATAGAGAAGTACTAGAAGAAAAGCTGAAAGACTTGGAGGTTGCATATGAGGGAAAGGAAATAGAAAGACCAGAATATTGGGGCGGCTATATTGTGAAACCTGTTGAAATTGAGTTTTGGCAGGGGAGACCTAATAGACTTCATGACCGCATCCGATATCAATTGCAAACAGACTACAATTGGGCAATTGATCGATTATCTCCTTAAAATATCGTTGAAACGCATAAATTCATACAATAAAAGTGTATTTCATCGATTAAAAACATAATTATTCGATGAAATACATGTTTTTAATCGATTTTAACATTTCGTTAACGCTTTGCGCAGGGTTAGACAACTAGATTTACAGCACCAAATCTAAATTTAACTAACCATGAAGTTATTAACCAAGTTGTCGTTATTGGCATGTTTAGCCCTTTTTTCATTTTCCTGCTCTACAGATTCTATGGATGATAAAGTTGATGCCATAACAGCAGAAAACCTTGTGCTTCCAGCAACAAAAACCATAGAAATAGAAATCCTTGAATTGATTAATAACCATAGATTATCAGAGGGTTTAAATCCTTTAAACAATATGACGGTTATTAAATCTACGGCATACAGCCATACCGATTATATGGTGGATAACCAAGCAGTATCTCACGAGAACTTTTTCGCAAGGAGTAATTATTTAAAAGCAAATGCAGGGGCTAAAAGAGTTTCTGAAAATGTAGCTTACGGATTTACTTCGGCAGATTCTGTTGTAAAAGCATGGATGAAAAGCGAAGGGCATAGAAAAAATATTGAAGGAGATTATACGGATTTTGAAATCTCTGCAGAACAAGATGTAGATGGTAGATGGTACTATACTAACATTTTTATAAAAAAATAACTGCTTTAAAAAAGTAGTAAAAACATAGCCTTATAATTTACTGATTAATAGCCACAATTGAATGTTTGATTTAATTTTTTGAGTTAGTTAATAATAAGGTTGTATTGATAACTTAATTGTTATTGAATTTAGCTTTAGGTATAAATCCTTCCAGAAATGGGAGGATTTTTTTGTTATTGTAATTAATTCATGATACATGCGTCATTTTAATCTCATCGATTACCCACTTTCCATTATCTTTTCTAATAAATACTCTGAATTCAGCTCCGCATAATTTCCCACAACCTATTCCGCTTTTTAAAATTCCGAAAGATTTTGTTGAATCAAATTGTATTCTTGATAAATGGGTTGTGCCGCTTAAATGAAAATCATATTCTTTTTTCCAAATATCACTTCCTTTGGGAAACCCAGAAAGATATTTGAATTTCAACTTTTCATCCGTTTTTAATTTTTTCAAGTCAATTTTGTATTTGACATTCAAATCCGTGGAGTCAAGTTTTAAACTTTGTTTTGCGAAATGTTTTACAAGTAGGCAGATTTCTTTAGTTTCTAATGGATAAACAGAATCTCTAATTGCAACAACCAGCTTTATAGAGTTTTCTTTTAATTCTGCTTTTCTTTGTTCGAATTCTTTTAATTTTTGCCCCATTCCAGTTGTATCAGTTCCAATGATTTCACCTTTTTCGTTAAAAATAGGCATTGGTGGAGGTGGAGATATAAGTCGATAGTCGAATTGCAAAGAGTCCATTAAAGCAGGAAATATTTCATAAACTACAGACTGTTCAAATTCTAATTCAGATTGTTTTTTACAACTGAAAAAAACTAGAATTATTGATATTAATAGAAAAGTTCGTTTTGTAGTCATATGCGTTTTTAACTTCGATATAAGGATAATTTCACGCTAAAATAACAAACAAAAAAACCATCAAAAGCATAACTCTTGATGGTTTTTGGTTATTATAAACTAAGATTAAATTATTTCACTTTAAGTACTATAAAGTTGGTACGTCTGTTAAGCTTGTGCTGCGCTTCCGTACAACGTATTGAACCATCGCAACCATTTGTTAGTTTGCGTTCGCCATAGCCTATAAATTCAGTTATTCTAGCTGCATCTATACCTTTAGAGTTTAAATACCTAAATGTAGCGTTCGCTCTTTTTTGGGATAACCATTCGTTGTAAGCACTAGGTCCTCTAGAATCGGTATGAGATTCAATTTTAATGGTCATTTCGGGATACTTGTTCATTAAATCAATAATTCTTGCCAATTCATCAGAATCTTCGTTTCTAATTCGAGTACTATCAAAACCAAAGTAAATTGGGCCTAATTTTAGATTTGATATTAAAGCATCAGTATTATTGTCATCATCAGGATTGTCAGATGTGTCTGTTGCAGTTTCAGTAGTATCATCAGTTGATGTTTTAATCGGACTAATACTAAAGTCAACTGTTAGACTTTTAGCATCTTTCGACACGCCTTTGGTTGTAATGGCAACAGCATTTTCTGGATAGCCCTCTTTATTTACCTTAACAATATAATCGGCTTCTCTATCAATATTAATTTCATATTTACCGTCCTTGTCAGTTTCAATATAAACAATTTGAATACCTTCTGGATCGGATAGTTTCACCAAAGCATTTGGAATAGGAGCGCCGTTTACAGAGTCCTTAACTGTCCCTTCAAGTTTTAAACGAGGTATTCTGTGGTAGGCATAAATATCGTCATCACCTTTACCACCTTCTCTGTTTGAAGCCATATAGCCCGTGATACCATCATTATTCATAAAGAATGAAAAGTCATCTTTATTGGAATTTACGGGAAGTCCTAAATTCACAACACTTTCAATGGCTTTATTTTGATTATAAACCGTAGCGAAAATATCCAGAAGCCCAAGTCCTAAATGACCATCAGAAGAAAAGAATAAAATATCTTCTGTGTTTATAAAGGGAAACAACTCATTGTCTTTGGTATTGATAATATCCCCGGCATTTTGTGGGGTTCCGAATGAACCGTCTTTGTTGATATCAACATAATAAATATCTGATCCTCCAAAACCTCCAGGCATATCCGAAGCAAAATATAATTTTGTTTCATCACTATTTAAAGTTGGGTGACCCACGGAATACTCTTTATTATTAAATGGTAGCGCTTCTAAATTTGTCCATTCGCCATCCACTAAAGATGCACGATAAATCATAAGGTTACTAATACCATCTTTATCTTTTTCCAATTCATATTTACTAAAGTTGTTTCTCGAAAAATACATGGTTTTACCATCTTTGGTAATAATTACAGGCCCATCGTGGTATCTTGAATTAACATCACCTTGTAATTTTGATTTATGGTGAACGATACTATCAGCATCTTTTTCAGTAACATAAACATCAAGAAAAGGCTGTTCATTCCATCCATAAATATGTTTTTGAGACACGCCTTTATCTGCAGATGATGCAAAATATACGTTGCCATTATGCTCAAAGGCTCCAAAATCACTCAATTCAGAATTGATTTTTACTTCCTTTAAAAAATAGGTGTTTTCTGCATTGAATACAGCAGTAATAAAGTCTGGATCTCTTGAAAGTTTATTCTTTTCAATAATCCCGCCGGCATCTTTAAACTTCTTTAACCACACACGAGAGGTTTTATAATCATTTTGACCTCTTAAAGCTTGTGCGTATTTATAATAATATTCAACAGGTACGTTTTCTTGTTGTACTGTCTTTTTATAATATACAGAAGCACTATCCGGGTTTCTCATGTAGGCATAACAATCTGCTACTTGTCTTGTAGCGTAATCTGCGTTATAATCTTTAGAGATGAGCTTTTTGTAGGTTTTAACAGCATCAACAAAGGCAAACTTGTAAAATAGGCTATCTGCCTTTTTTTGCATCCCCTGTTGCGCAAAAGCACTTAAGCTTGCTATTAGCACGAGAGAGATTAATAAGTAATTTTTTAGTTTCATGGGGACTTGTTTTAATTAAAATAACCTAGATGTCTAGTACATTTTAATAGTGATAGCACAAAGGGTTAATTTGTGTTTTTATTCCATTTTTACAACTATAAATTGAGTTCTACGGTTTAATTGATGGTCTTTATCCTCACATTTAGCACCGTCTTCACAACCATTTGTAAGTCGTCTTTCTCCAAAACCTTTATGTTCTGTAATACGACTTGGGTCTATACCTTTTGAAATTAAATAGGCGTATGTTGAATTTGCACGATCTATAGATAATCTGTCATTGTATGATAATGTTCCTCTTGAATCTGTGTGAGATTCAATTCTAATTACCATTTCAGGATAATCTTCGTTCATTAACTTCACAATTTTATCCAATTCCTTTTTGGCGTCTTCCCGAATATTATGTTTGTTAAAATCAAAATAAATAGTGTTTAATGCTAAACTTGCTAATACTTCAACTTTTTGTACAGGGTTTAAAATTAAATTTGCAACAATAACGGATTCGATACTTGAAATGTTTTTAGAAGAGAATTCTCTATAATCATCAATATATTTGTTTTGGCTCGCTACAATTTTATAATCTTTATTTCTGTCAATGTTAATTTCGTAAAATCCATCTTTATCTGTAGCTACATAGGCAATTTCGTTACCATCGGCATCTACTAATTTAATCTTAGAGTTTGGTACAGGTTTCGTATTTATAGCATCTACAACTTGTCCGCGAACATTAAGTAATGGTTTACGATAGTATTCATAAATATCATCACTACCACGACCACCTCTTCTGTTTGAAGAAAAATATCCTGTTAAACCATCTTCATTCATGGTGAAACTAAAATCATCTTTTTCAGAATTTACAGGAATACCTAAATTAACTACATCTGTTATCTCTCCATTCTCATTTGAAATTGTACCAAAAACATCTAGTAAACCTAAACCAAAATGACCATCAGAAGAAAAGAATAAAATCCCTTCGTTATTCATAAATGGTGTGCCTTCGGTATCTTTTGTGTTGACTACTTTACCTAAATTTTGTGGTTCGCCTAAAGTTTCGTCAGGGTTTATATCCACATAATAAATATCCGATCCACCTTCGCCGCCTGGCATGTCTGAAGAAAAATACAATCTGTTGTTTTCTTTATTCAATGCTGGGTGCTGTACAGAGTAATTGTTATTGCTAAATGGCAATTTTTCAACATTAGTCCAAATACTATCTTTTAAAGTAGCCTTGTAGATACTCATTTGGCTCACACCTTTTTTATCGGTTTCCTTACCAAATCTATTGGCTGCATTTCTTGAGAAATACATGGTTTTACCATCATTGGTAATAGTCACAGGGCCATCATGATAAATTGAATTGATATCTCCCTTTAATTTGAAGGAGTGATCTACTTTTCTTCTACTGCCTTTTTCAGTTACGTAAATATCGAGAAAAGGCTGTTCGTTCCAACCGTATAAGCGTTTAACAGAAACACCTTCGTCTCTAGCAGAGGTAAAGTAAATTTTTCCATTATGCTCAATAGCACCAAAATCGCTAAATCTTGAATTGATACGTGTTCGCTTTAAAAAGTATTGTTTTTTGGCACTAAACACATGCGCCATAAAATCTAGGTCTTTTTCAAAACTCTCAGTATTCGTAACGCCACCTGAGTCTTTAAAGCGTTGGAACCATTCTCTAGATTCTTTATATTTTTTTATGCCTCTTAAAGATTGTGCATAACTGTAATAGTAATCAATTGGTACTTCATCTTGCTCCACAACTCTCTTATAATAGCGAGATGCCATTGCTGGATTCCTTAGATAGGCATAACAATCGGCAAGCTGTCTTGTAGCATAATCTTTGTTGTAATTATTTCTAATAAGATCTTTATAAACTTCAGCAGCTTTTACGAATGAGAATTTATTAAATAATGTGTCTGCTCTTCTTTGTCTGCCTTGTTGGGCATAAGCTTCAGACCCCATTATTAATATGAGACCAATTATTATGTAGTTTTTTAATTTCATAGTGAATTAATCCTCTTGGGTTTAGAAATATCTTGGTGATTTTAGTTTAGAACTTAAGAATCTAAATTCATAAATTAATAGTACTTCATGGGTGCCGCTGGTGTATCTTCTAATTTCTGAAATAGGTTTTTCATAAGAATACCCAATTCGTAATTGGCGAGATACTTGAATATCTGCAAAACCACCTAAGGCGGAAGTAGATTCATTTATTCTATAAGATCCACCTAACCAGAATTTTTCATTAAATAGAAAGTTTGCTGTTAGGTCAAATGAAAGTGGCGCACCATTAGTAGCTTTCATTAAAGCCGAAGGTTTGAATTTAACAGTCTCACCTAAATCTATAACCACACCAGTTGTTACATAATAACTTAAACGTTCTAGGGCTTCAAAACCATCCTCTGTATTTCTATCGGTATTTAAAACTCTAGGAGCAGAAGCACCAACATAGAATCTATTTGTGTGATAGAATACACCTAAACCAATGTTTGGCGTCCATCTATCTTGAACACCTCTAATAGAAGGGTCGAAATTTTGAGACCGTCTGAAATCTGGGTCTAAACTATAACTTGTGAATCCTCCTTTTACACCAAAAGCTAATTTTCCAGTATCACCAGTTGGAATGGTATATGAGAAATCTGCATATAAATACGAGAAATTCTCAGGACCTAAATCATCTTCAATAAAGGACAAACCTAAACCAATTCTATCATTCCTTAGAGGTGTGTGAATAGATAGGGTTTGCGTGATAGGGCCACCATCAAAACCAACCCATTGGCTTCTATGTAATCCAACAATGCTTAAAGCTTCTCTACTTCCTGCATAGGCAGGGTTTATAGAAATAGTGTTATACATGTACTGTGTAAATTGTGGTAATTGCTGTGCAACACCGACAGTACAACTGAATAACGCAAAAGCGATTATATAACGTTTAATAAGTTTCATAGGTTAAAAGTTTATTATTTGGTTCCTATATAAATTGGACCAGTATAAGGAGCCAATCCACTATTTTCTAAGGTTATTATGTAATAGTAAGTTCCGTTTGGTACTTTACCCGCAGAGCCTACTGATGATTTATGGGAAGTTCCTTGCCATGGACCTTGACCTTCTCCAAGAGTATAGGCACTAGATTCATATATTAAGGCACCCCAACGGTTGAATATTTTAACGTTAGCCGTGAAACCACACAGTTCAATACCCATGATGTCGAAACTATCATTTATACCATCTCCATTAGGTGTTACAGCTTTAGATATTACAACATCAGTATCACCACATGGCAGTACTATACAATCTGGAATAATAGCCATACTTACTTCAGTAATATTGATACAACCATTGTCTAAACCGGTATATCTAAACAGATAGTCTATATCATCTGTACCTGGTTTGAAGTTTTCTGATGGTTCTAGTGTTGTTGGGTTAAATAAATTTCCGTTAAGTTCTGCCATATCATCTCCTTCAATTAATTCCCAAGTACCTTCTTTATTATCAGAAGTTAAGAAGTCATTTAAATCTATAATACCATCATTATGACATTTATCTGGTCCAGTAACTTGAGTGATTATTTCATCAAGCTTTACATTTAATGTTTGCGTATATACTGCTTCATTGGTACATGCATCTCTAACAGTCCAGGTTCTTATAATTTGATAATCGTTAAACATAGTATCATCAAATCCATTAACCTCGTTAAATACAACAGTTATATTTGCATCACTTGAACAGTTATCAGTAAATGTTACTGAAGGGGCATCTGGAATATCCGTACAACTTACCGTTAGCTCTCTTTCGAAATCTGTTGATGGCGTTGGAGCAGTAGTGTCAACCACAGTAATATTTTGTGCGTATGCTACAAATAATCCACATTCATCAGTTGCTGTATATGTACGCTCTATTTTATAAGAACCTTCACAAGCACCAGGAGTAGTTACATCTGTTACAGTAACATTGGCGTCGCTACAATTATCAGAGGCGGTTATGTTTTCTGCTACAGGAATTGCATCACATTCAACTGTTATATCGCCTGGTAGGCGTCCGTCGAAAGTAGGTAGCGTTGTGTCTTCAATAGTGAAAGTAGCATCAACTTCAATAGCGTTACCACATTCATCTTTAAGCGTAAATGTTACAGTCTCCGTACCAGTAGCTCCACAAAGGTCACTAAGTCCAGCACTATTTGTAGTAACAGCAGCAGTTCCACAAGTATCAGTTCCTGAGAATGAAGTTAACCATGCAGCAAACGCGCCGCTAGGGTCTATTGTTCCGTCACATTCTACCGTCATATCAACAGGAACGTTAGTCCAAGTTGGAGCAGTAGTATCTATAATACCGAAAGTTGCATCCTTTGTTATTAGATTACCACATTCGTCGGTAAGTGTAAATGTTACAGTTTCAGATGCAGTTGCGCCGCAAATGTTACTTAATCCAGAACTGTTATTTGTTACTGTAGCAGTACTACAAGTATCTGTTCCTGAGAATGAAGTTAACCAATTGGCAAATGCACCACTAGGATCAGTTGTGCCATCACATTCTACGGTCATATCGGTAGGAGTGTTAGTCCAAGTTGGATTCGTAGTATCTTGAATAGTGAAAGTCACATCTTTTGATATATCGTTACCACATTCGTCCGTAAGTGTAAACGTTACAGTCTCTGTGCCAGTAGCGCCACAAAGGTCGCTAAGTCCGGTACTATTTGAAGTAACTGTAGCAGTTCCACAAGCATCAGTTCCAGAAAATGAAACTAACCAAGCAGCAAATGCACCATTAGGATCGGCAGTACCATCACATTCTACAGTCATATCCATAGGCTCATTAATCCAAGTTGGATCAGTTGTATCTTGAATAGTGAAGGTTGCATCCATTGTTATATCGTTACCACATTCATCCGTAAGTGTAAACGTTACGGTTTCCGAACCAGTAGCCCCACACAGGTCGCTAAGTCCAGCGGTATTAGTAGTTACGGTAGTATTGCCACAAGCATCAGTTCCAGAGAACGACGTTAACCAAGTAGCGAATGCGCCATTAGGGTCAGCAGTTCCATCACATTCTACAGTCATATCAGTAGGTGCGTTAACCCATGTTGGGTCGGTTGTATCTTGAATAGTGAACGTAGCGTCTGCAGTAATAGCATTACCACATTCATCAGTTAATGTGAACGTTACCATTTCTGAACCGTTTGCACCACAAAGATTGCTTAAAGTATTACTATTGTTGGTTACAGTTGCAGTACTACACGTATCGGTTCCAGTAAATGAATTTAACCATAGGGTTAATGCTCCATTAGCATCAGTTGTTCCATCGCACTCAACTGTTAAATCAGCGGGTGCATTAATCCAAGTAGGGTTTGTAGTATCTTCAATAGTGAAGGTGGCATCGGCAGTAATTGCGTTACCACATTCATCGGTAAGTGTAAACGTTACAGTTTCAGTACCAGTAGCACCACACAGGTCGCTAAGTCCAGTACTGTTAGTAGTTACCGCAGCAGAACCACAGGTATCCGTTCCAGAGAAGGACGCTAACCAAGCAGCAAACGCACCACTAGGATCGGCAGTACCGTCACATTCTACAGTCATATCCGCAGGAGTATTAGTCCAGGTAGGGTTTGTAGTATCTTCAATAGTGAAGGTG
>NZ_JBFDAE010000018.1:0-82402 GCF_040720935.1 Algibacter sp. 2305UL17-15 | reverse complement strand
AAACCAAGCACATAGTTGTTAGTGAATAACCAACAAATGTTAACAACACAGCTGTTTTTCTAAAAAACAAAACTCAATTTGTTAATAACCATGAGTTTTTTATGATAGGCTGAATAGTTACAATCATTCTAAAAACTGAAAAAGATTGATTTTACTTGAAGTTCCGACAGCGTCGGAATCAACGATTTTCGAAATAATGAGCAGTAAAGTTAGTTGAAAGTCAGGATTTAGGATTGAAAGCATAGATGTTTTTGAGAGCTATAACTGCAAATGAATCAGCGAATGGTGCTTTAGCAATTTCCTATAAATCGTTTTGATTTTTTGGTTCGTTTTGCATCAAGGCAAAATGAACATGAAAAATTTTGTTTTTTTGAGGATGGAAAGAATTTTGATTTTTGAAAAGAAATTAAAAGAATGAATTGTTAATATTGATTTTTTTTGGTTTTTAATAATTAAGTCTACAAGTTCGAAAAAACACCTCGTAGGATAGGGATAACAAAAATATAGTTCTTATTTTTGCGTCTTAGTTCATTAACGTATTAGTGTTATCAAGAAAGGTATAGGGATTAGACCCGTTGAAGCCTTAGCAACCTCCCGAATTTTCGGGGAAGGTGCTACGTTCTACTGCTTGTCCTGAATTTGTTTCAGATGTCAATCAGACAGATAACGAATAGTATTTTTTTACTTTTCTTGATGATATTATAGACTTAAAATAATATCGAATGTCAAACATACATAAAGCATTAAAAGAACGAATTTTAGTATTGGATGGTGCTATGGGTACCATGCTACAAGCTTATAAATTCACGGAACAAGATTTTAGGGGCGAGCGTTTTAAAGAGTATCCAACGCCATTACAGGGTAATAACGACTTGTTATCTATTACGCAACCAGAAGCGATTAAAACCATTCATGCGAAATATTTTGAAGTTGGCGCAGATATTGTTGAAACCAATACGTTTTCAGGAACTACCATTGCTATGGCAGATTACCAAATGGAAGATTTAGTGTATGAATTGAATTTTCAATCGGCTAAAATAGCTAAAGAAGTGGCTGATGAATTCACGGCGAAAGAACCGCACAAACCACGTTTTGTAGCCGGCTCAATAGGACCAACAAATAGAACAGCAAGCATGTCTCCAGACGTAAATGACCCGGGTTATAGAGCGGTTACTTTTGATGAATTACGAATTGCTTACAAACAACAAGTGGAAGCATTGGTTGATGGCGGCGTAGATGTATTATTAGTCGAAACTGTTTTTGATACCTTGAATGCGAAAGCAGCGTTATTTGCTATTGAAGAAGTTAAAGATGAGCGAGGTATAGATATTCCAATCATGTTAAGTGGAACAATTACCGATGCTTCTGGAAGAACATTATCGGGACAAACAGCCGAAGCATTTTTAATTTCAGTATCGCACATCCCATTATTAACCATAGGATTTAACTGTGCCTTAGGAGCAAACTTGTTACAGCCACATTTAGAAGCAATTGCTAATAAAACAGATTTCGGAATTTCAGCGCATCCCAATGCAGGTTTACCAAACGCATTCGGAGAATATGATGAAACACCAGAAGAAATGGGCGAGCAAATTGAAGAGTATTTAAAAAAGAATTTAATTAATATTATTGGTGGTTGTTGTGGTACGAGTCCAGAGCATATTCGTGTAATTGCAAATATTGCTGCAAAATATAAACCACGTCGTCATGCTGAATTAGTTTCGGCTACATCGCGGTAAAATGAGTAAGACCCTTCAGGTTTTTAAAACCTGAAGGGTCTGGTTAAAAGCAGAAAAATATGATTCTAGAAGTAGCCACACTAAATATAAAAGAAGGATTATCTGAAGCTTTTGAAACCAATTTTCAAAAAGCAGAAACGATAATTTCATCAATGAAAGGTTACATCTCGCATCAATTAAAAAAGTGTATTGATCAAGATATTTTAGTACAATAACAAAACAAATAGTATTTTAATTGACCTATGGAAGAATTTGCTGAATTAATTCCGAAAGAATTACAAAATTTATCTGGCTCTGTATTTTATTCTGGAAGAAAAGCTTTTAATGGGAATAAAGATTTATACATTATCGGATTAAACCCTGGAGGTTCTGAAATTTTGAAAAAAGAAGATACTATTTTACGCCATACAGAAAAAACATTGAACCTTAATAAAGATGAATGGTCTGAATATAAAGATGAAATTTGGAGAGGAGAAGCTGGTAAATATGGATTACAGCCAAGAATACTACATTTATTAGATAAAATTAATCTATCTCCCTATGAAGTTCCAGCTAGTAATGTATGCTTTGTTCGATCAACAGTTGAGAAGAAAATATCGGATAAATTGAGTTATTATAATCATTTATGTTGGGGTTTTCATCAAAAAGTAATAGAAAGGTTGGGAATTAAAGTAATTCTTTGCTTTGGGAATTCTTCAGGAAAATTTGTTTGTAAAAAATTAAAAGCAAATACGCTTATTGATGAATTTGAAGAAAGAAATAATAGAAAATGGAAGTCAAAAGTCTATAAAAATAGTAACGGGCATTTTGTTATAGTCGCAACTCATCCTAGTAGAGCTGATTGGACTAATCCAAAATCTGACCCTTCTGATTTAGTTAAAAAATATTTAGGAATAATAAAAGAAAATAGTTAGGTCTGAAAATAAACAAGTATGATTTTAGAAGTAGCCATATTAAATGTGAAAAGCGGACTTTCTGCTGAATTTGAATCAAATTTTAAAAAGGCAGAAGGTATCATTTCGTCAATGAAAGGTTATATAAATCATCAACTGAAAAAGTGTATCGAAGAAGCCGATAAATACATTTTACTAGTAAACTGGGAAACATTGGAAGATCATGAAATTGGTTTCAGAAAATCTAACGAATACCAAGAATGGAAAGCATTATTGCATCATTTTTACGAACCGTTTCCAGTAGTCGAACATTATAAATAAAACATCAAATTGAATAGCCCCTCCTTTGGAGGGGTTGGGGAGGCTTATGAAAATAAAACAAACGAAATACATGAAATTGTCTGGTTTAGAACCTTTGGTTCTAAACGAAAACAGCAATTTTATAAATGTAGGAGAGCGCACTAATGTGGCAGGATCAAGAAAATTTCTTCGCTTAGTAAAAGAGGAGAAATTTGATGAAGCTTTAGATATTGCACGACATCAAGTGGATGGTGGTGCGCAAATTATCGATATTAACTTTGATGATGGATTGATTGATGGTAAAGAAGCCATGGTTCGTTTTTTGAATTTAATTGCTGCCGAACCAGATATTTGTCGTGTGCCCATCATGATTGATAGTTCAAAATGGGACATTATAGAGGCTGGGCTTCAAGTGGTTCAAGGGAAGTGTGTTGTAAATTCTATTTCACTTAAGGAAGGCGAAGAAAAATTTATTTGGGAAGCAAAACAAATAAAGCGTTACGGAGCAGCTGTTATAGTAATGGCTTTTGATGAAGAAGGACAAGCCGATAATTACGACAGGCGTATAGAAATTGCAAAACGTTCTTATGATATTTTAGTGAATAAAGTCGGTTTTCCTTCCGAAGACATTATTTTCGATTTAAATATATTTCCTGTGGCAACAGGAATGGAAGAACACCGCAGAAATGCCATCGATTTCATTGAAGCAACACGCTGGGTGCGTCAAAATTTAGAGAATGTAAGTGTAAGTGGCGGCGTAAGTAATGTGTCTTTTTCATTTAGAGGAAATGATGGCGTTCGTGAAGCGATGCATTCTGTGTTTTTATTTCATGCGATTCAAGCGGGAATGAATATGGGGATTGTAAATCCTGCACTTTTGGAGATTTATGATGATATTCCTAAAGATTTGTTGGAACATGTTGAAGATGTTATTTTAGACAGAAGAGATGATGCTACTGAACGATTATTAGATTTTGCAGAAACCGTAAAAGGCTCGAAAGTTGAAAAAGGATTGGATTTATCATGGCGAGAAAACCCATTACAAGATAGAATTACACACGCTTTAGTAAAAGGTATTGATGCTTTTATTATTGAAGATATCGAGCAAGCCAGACAAGAAGCAGATAAACCCATTGAAGTTATTGAGGGTCATTTGATGATTGGAATGAATGTAGTTGGCGATTTGTTTGGCGCAGGAAAAATGTTTTTACCACAAGTAGTAAAATCTGCTCGTGTGATGAAAAAGGCGGTAGGTTATTTAAACCCGTTTATTGAAGCAGAAAAAGGCGATAAACAAGAGCCTGTTGGCAAAATATTAATGGCAACCGTAAAAGGCGATGTGCACGATATTGGTAAAAATATTGTGAGCGTGGTCTTGGCGTGTAACAACTACGAAATTGTAGATTTAGGTGTTATGGTGCCGCCAGAAAAAATCATTGAAACAGCTATTAAGGAGCGTGTAGATGCTATTGGATTATCTGGTTTAATCACACCATCACTTGATGAAATGGTGTATCTAGCAAAGGAAATGCAGCGTCATAATTTTGAATTGCCGTTATTAATTGGAGGTGCTACAACGTCCAAAGCACATACTGCAGTTAAAATTGATACACAATATACAAATGCGGTAGTTCATGTAAATGATGCTTCAAGAGCAGTAACCGTTGTTGGCGATTTATTGAATAAGAAAACATCAAATGAATACGTTGCTAAGTTGAAGACCGATTATGATGAATTCAGAACCAAGTTTTTAAAACGAGGTAAGGAGAAATCGTATATTTCAATCGAAGAGGCTAGAAACAGAAAATATAAAATTGATTGGGACACTTCTGAAATTGTAAAGCCGAAGGAACTAGGCGTTCAGATTTTAAAGCAATTAAGTTTAAAAGAATTAGTGCCGTTTATAGATTGGAGTCCGTTTTTTAGAAGTTGGGATTTACATGGAAAATTTCCAGATATTTTAACAGATAAGGTTGTTGGAGAACAAGCCACAATTATGTATGAGGAAGCCCAGGAAATGATTCAAGAGATTATTGCAAAACAATTGTTGAAGCCTAAGGCTGTTTTCGGTTTGTTTGAAGCAAATTCTATAAACGACGATGATATTTCAGTTCAGAAAAAGGGGAAAGAGATTGCTGTTTTTAGAACCTTACGTCAGCAATTGAAAAAACGTGAAGGCATTCCAAATCATGCATTAGCAGATTTTATTGCACCAAAAGCAACTGGTAAAACGGATTATATGGGCGCATTTTGTGTCGGGATTTTTGGAGCACAAGAATTAGCCGATAGTTACAGAGAAAAAGAAGATGATTATAATGCGATTATGGCTCAAGCCATTGCAGATAGATTTGCGGAAGCATTTGCTGAATATTTACATAAGCAAGTGCGAACCAAACATTGGGGTTACGCTGCAAATGAAGATTTAACGAATCAGGATTTAATTAAAGAAACTTATAAAGGCATTCGTCCAGCACCGGGATATCCTGCGTGTCCTGACCATTTAGAAAAGGAAACGATTTGGGAATTGTTGGATGTTGAAAAACTAATTGGTGTAACCCTTACCGAAAGTCTAGCCATGTGGCCAGCAGCAGCAGTTTCGGGTTATTATTTTGGTAATTCAGAAGCTAAATATTTTGGTTTGGGTAAAATTACGGACGATCAGGTTACGGATTATGCAATGAGAAAAGGCATTACAAAAGAAAAGGCTAGAAAGTGGTTGCATCCTACTTTAAGCCCCTCCTAGCCTCCCCGAAAGGGGAGGAACGTGCTACGGAGTGGTTCGTTTTAGATAAGAGAGACCTCACACTTTTTTGGTGACTGAGCGAAGTCGAAGCCAAAACCTGTGAGGTCTGGAAAAAAGAGTTGAGTAAGCGTTCCCCTCCTTTGGAGGGGCTAGGGGAGGCCAGCGTTTGAGTGATGCGTTAGGGATTGAACGGCATGTTTGAGCTCCCCGACTTTTTAGGAGGGAGCAAGTAGTGAAAGCCCGACCCTTGTGATAACGCCCAAAAAAAGAGTTTAAAAGAAATCATTCGTGAATTCGGGGCTAAGAAAAAATAAAAATAATATTGATGAGATTTCCGCCTTCGCGGGAATGACAAAAGATAACTGATGAAAGTAACAGATCACATAAAAAACGCCAAAGGAAAAACATTATTTTCTTTTGAGGTAATCCCGCCTAAAAAGGGAAAAAACATTCAGGATTTATACAATAATATAGACCCGTTAATGGAGTTTAACCCACCGTTTATTGATGTCACAACCTCACGCGAGGAGTATGTGTATATTGATAAAGGTAATGGGCTTTTAGATAAGCGTATCACCCGTATGCGCCCAGGTACGGTGGGTATTTGTGCGTCTATTATGCATAAATATAATGTAGATGCTATTCCACATTTATTGTGCGGTGGTTTTACCAAAGAGGAGACAGAATATGTGTTGGTGGACTGCCATTATTTAGGGCTTGATAACGTTATGGCGTTGCGCGGCGATTCCATGAAAGAAGAGGCTTATTTTAAACCTTGTGAAGGCGGACATGCTTTTGCTAGCGAATTGGTGGCGCAAATTGCAACCTTAAATAGAGGTAAATATTTACATGATGACGTTAAAGTAGAACATAATTCTGATTTCTGTATTGGTGTGGCAGGCTATCCGGAAAAACATATGGAAGCACCATCTTTAATTACCGATTTAAAACGTTTAAAAGCGAAGGTAGATGCTGGTGCAGATTATGTGGTAACGCAGATGTTCTTTGATAACCAGAAGTATTTTGAGTTTGTTAAAAAGGCGAAGGAAATTGGGATTAATGTCCCAATTATTCCAGGTATTAAACCTATTGCTGTAAAACGACATTTACAACTATTACCTCAGGTTTTTAAAATAGATTTACCACAAGATTTGATTGATGCCGTTGAAAACTGTAAGGATAATAAAGCGGTAAGACAGGTAGGGATTGAGTTTGCTATTCAGCAATCTAAAGAATTAAAAGCTGCGGGTGTTCCTGTGTTACATTATTACTCTATGGGAAAAAGTGATAATGTTAAGGCAATTGCAGAGGCGTTATTCTAAATAAACCGTTACATTTGCGTTAGAAACCCTAACATGAAGTTATTTTATTCCTACGTACTATGTTTTATCTGTGCGTTTACGTATGCACAAGATAAAACGCATACTTCTTATTATGACGTTAATTATTTTAAGGGTAACATAACGCTTCATAATGATGAAATTCTTCATTTAATAAAAGGGCATCCAGAGGGTGTGATTTTGGGTTGGAATAAAAAAACATTCGGATTTGAGGAATGGGAGCAACGTTACAATTATCCAGATTATGGCGTGTCTTTTGTATATCAAAACCTAAAAAACGAGGTTTTAGGGAAAAATTATTCGCTATATGCACACTATAATTTTTATTTTTTTAACCGTAATTTGATGATGCGGATAGGCCAAGGTTTAGCCTATACTACTAATCCGTATGATAAGGAAAACAACTTCAGGAATATAGCTTATGGTACGCAGTTAATGAGTAGTACTTACGTAGTGCTCAATTATAAAAAAGAACGGATTATTGATAGATTTGGTTTACAGGCAGGGTTTTCTTTAATCCATTACTCTAATGCGAATGTAAAAGCACCAAATGGAAGTACAAACTCTACAACGTTTAATTTGGGTATCACTTATAATTTAGATGACGAACAGCCAGAATATCAATATACTCTTGGGGAGAATGATAGAAAGTTTACCCAGCCCATAAAATATAATGTTGCTTTTAGAACAGGCGTTAATGAAAGTGATTTAATAGGAAGCGGTCAGTTTCCATTTTATATTTTTTCTGGGTATGCCGATAAGCGTATCAATAGAAAAAGTGCCATTCAATTAGGTACGGATGTTTTCTTTTCAAATTTTTTAAAAGAATTGATATATTACAGAAGCGTGGCCTTTCCAGAGGAAGGTGGCTCTGGAAACGAGGATCATAAGCGTATAGGCATTTTTGTAGGACATGAGTTGTTTCTAAATAAAACGAGTTTGGTTAGTCAATTGGGATATTATGCATATTATCCTTTTGAATTTGAAGGGCGTGTTTATATTAGGGCTGGACTAAAACGCTATTTTACAAAAAAATGGTTTGCTGCATTAACTTTAAAATCTCATGGTTTTAGAGCAGAAGGCGTTGAATTTGGAATTGGAATGAGATTATGAAAAGACTAAGTTATATTCTTATAGTATTTTTATGCGCTGCTTGCGATAGTGAAAATGCCAACGATTGTTTTCAAACCTCAGGAGCATTAATTCAACAGGAAATTTCAGTTGCAAGTTTTGATAAAATTTTAGTGCATCGGGATGTTGAATTGATTATAAAAGAAGCACCTCTTCAGAAAGTTGTTATAGAGACCGGGAAAAATTTATTGAATGAGGTTAGGGTTTCTGTTGAAAACGGAAAATTAGTTTTAAGAGATGATAATACATGTAACTTTGTACGTGATTATAGTGCTACAAAAATATATGTTAGTGCTCCAAATATTACCGAAATACGAAGTTCTACGCAGTATGATATAAGTTCCGATGGTGTTTTGACTTATCCAAGCTTATCAATTTTATCTGAAAATTTTAATGTTCCAGATACTTTTAATATTGGTAATTTCAATTTGAATATTGATAATAATGTTTTTAAAGTAGTGTTTAATGGGATCTCTAATTGTTTTATTTCTGGTAAAACGAATACATTGAATGTGCTATTTGCAGCAGGTGCTTCACGTTTTGAAGGGCGCGATCTCGTGGCTCAAAATGTTGGGGTTTCAAGCAGGAGCTCAAATGATATTATTGTTAATCCACAACAGCAAATTACCGGTAAAATAATGAGTACAGGAAATGTGATTTTAGTAAACACACCTCCAATAATTGATGTTGAAGAAGTTTATAAAGGACGCTTAATTTTTGAATAACTCTACCGACTGTTTTGCAATCTCTAACTCTTCATTAGTTGGAATTACTAATACTTTTACTTTTGAAGCATCAGTACTTACAACTGTTAGTTTATCTGGTCTTACCTGGTTTTTTTCAACATCTAAAGATATGCCTAAATAATCTAAATCTTCACAAATACGTTCTCGCATCGAAGGCGAGTTTTCTCCAATACCAGCAGTAAAAACAATGGCGTCCAATCCATTTAATACAGCAGCGTAACCTCCAATATATTTCTTAATACGGTATGCGTTCATATATAAAGCCAATTGGGAGTTTTTATCTCCGTTTTGCGCTTTGGCTTCTATTTCGCGCAAATCGCTGTGTCCCGTTAGTCCTAACATCCCACTCTTTTTTTGTAGAATAGTATTTATTTCATCTAAGCTAAAATTAAAACGTTTTGCCATGTGAAAAATAATAGAAGGGTCTATATCGCCAGAGCGTGTGCCCATTATGAGTCCCCCAACAGGAGAAAAACCAAGTGTGTGGTCAATGCTTTTTCCATCTTTAATAGCTGTCATACTACATCCGTTTCCTAAATGAACAGTAATGATTTTTGAATTTTCTTTCCCTAGATACTCAATTGCTTTTTCGGAAACATACTTATGGCTTGTACCATGAAATCCATATAAACGAATATGATGTTCTTCTAAATATTCATTGGGAATAGCATATTTATAAGCATATTCTGGGATAGAATGATGAAATGCTGTGTCAAAAACAGCAACTTGTTTTGCTTTGGGGAAAATAGCTTCTGCAACCTCAATACCTTCTAAATTAGCAGGATTATGCAAAGGTGCTAATGAGGATAAGGCTTTAATTTTTTCTTTTGTAGCTTGAGTTATTTCAGTAGTTTTACTAAAATGTTTTCCGCCGTGAACAACGCGATGGCCCACAACATCAATAGCATCCGCAGATTTGATAATACCTGTATCTTTATCTAATAATTGTTGTGATACTAATTCTAATCCAACCTTATGGTTTGGTATAGCTTCAACAATCTCAATTGTATCTTTATCGGTTTTGAATTTAAATTTTGCGTCATCAAACCCAATGCGTTCAATTAAGCCAGAACATAAAATAGTTTCTTCTGGCATAGAAATTAATTGGAATTTTAGAGAGGAACTTCCCGAATTTAAAATGAGTACTTGCATGTTCTAAATGTCTTGAGCTTGTATAGCGGTTATAATTACTGTGCTGTAAATATCATCAGCAGTACAGCCTCTACTTAAATCGTTTACGGGTTTGTTTAAACCTTGTAGCATGGGACCGATTGCTAATGCGCCTGTTTCGCGTTGCACCGCTTTATAGGTGTTATTTCCCGTGTTTAAATCAGGGAATATTAAAACACTTGCTTGTCCTGCAACTTCAGAATTTGGCAATTTACTTTGCCCAATGCGCATATCTACTGCAGCATCATACTGAATAGGACCTTCAATTTTAATATGAGGTGCTTGTTTTTTAACTATTTCCGTAGCTTCTCTTACGCGCTCTACATCGGCACCTTTTCCTGAGGCTCCAGAAGAATACGATAACATTGCTACTTTGGCTTCAACACCAAAATCTTCCGCGGTTTTTGCTGATGAAATCGCTATTTCTGCTAATTGTTCAGCATTCGGGTTTGGGTTTATGGCGCAATCTCCGAAAATGGAAACGCGATCTTCTAAGCACATAAAGAACACAGAGGATACAATGTTTACTCCGGGTTTGGTTTTTATAAATTGAAGTGCTGGACGTAAGGTGTGTGCTGTTGTGTGGAGTGCTCCTGAAACCATGCCATCTGCATGGCCTTTATAAATCATCATGGTTGCGAAATAGGACACATCAGACATGGCGTCTTTTGCCATATCTAAATTTACATCTTTATGTTTTCTAAGCTCATAAAAGGTGTTTGCATAATCATCAAAATGCGGAGATTCAATTGGGAAAACAACGTTTACATCTTCTAAATTTAATGGAATATCATACTTTATGAGGCGTTCTCTTATTTTTTCTTCTTCACCAATAAGTGTTAAATCAACTACATGGGCGTCAATTAATCGTGCGGCAGCTCTTAAAACACGTTCGTCATAACCTTCCGGAAGTACAATATGTTTTTTGTCCTTCAAGGCACGTTGCAACAAATTGTATTGAAACATTCTAGGTGTGAATATGCCAGATTGAAATGTGATTAAATCTTCAGATAATTTATCTGTATCTACATGCTTTTCGAAAGTAGCGATGGAAGTTTCGATTTTCTCAATATTCTCTGCGTAAATTCTTGACTTAATATTGCCTATAGCATTAGTAACCGAGAATGTGCCGCCTTTTACACTTATAATAGGAACAACGCTTGAAAGTCCTTCTATTAATTTTAAAATGGAGTCTTCAGGAATTAATCCACCAGTTAAAACAACTCCCGAAATTTTAGGGTAATTTTTTGAAACATTAGCTTGTAAAGCACCCAAAATAATATCGGCCCTATCTCCTGGGGTTATTACTAACGCATTTTCTTTAAGATGGGTTATATAGTTGCGCAATTGCATTGCGCCTACACTAAAGTTTTCAGATTGGTTGTTAATCATGTCTTCCCCAAACAGAATGTTTCCATCTAACTTTTTTATAATTTCTTTTATAGTGGGGCTTGCTAAACTTTTTATTTTTGGAATTACGGTAATGTCTGTGCCACTATTAATTCTAAATTTTAATAGTGTTTTTAATGGTTCAACATCTTTAGCGTCGATTTTGTTGGTCATTATAGACAATACATCAACCTCCTCTTTAAATGTATCATAGGATAACTGAACATTATCAACCACTTCAGATAATGATTTTCCATCGCCTTGAGAAACAATAATGGCGGGTAGGCCTAAGTTTTTAGAAATTAATAGATTGATGTCTAATTCTAAGCTGGAATTTTCATGCGAGAAATCGGTACCTTCAACTAAAACAAAATCAAAACGCTCTTCAAGATATTTGTATTTTTTGATAATTTCATCAATAACATCTCCAGATTTTCCTTTATTGTATAAATCAAGAACCTCATTTCTGGTATAAGCAAAGGTTTTTTTATAATTGATATCAATTTCAAAATGCGACACCACAGTATTAATATGGTTATCCATTTCACCCGCTTTGGTATCTTCAATAATGGGTCTAAAGTATCCTACTTTGGCAGTTTTACCCAGTAGCATTCGCATTAAGCCTAGAACAACAACCGATTTACCGCTGTTGGGTTCTATGGTTGCTACGTAAATTCCTTTACTCATTTGGTTTTGTTTATGGCAAATATACTATTATCTGCGGCAAATCATATGCAATAGTCCGTTATAAAACGAATACAAAAGTAGTGGATGAATAGCTGTTAAAAGATGATTTTTATCATGTAAATTAGCAATGATTTTGAGGGGAATTCATCTTTTGGAAATAAAACCTCTGTTGAGAATGACTATTCTAAACAGCGATTTATATAAATATACCTAATCAATTAACAATTCTTCTAGCTCTTCCAATGATTTGCCTTTTGTTTCGGGTACCATTTTCCATATAAGCACAAAGCCTATTACAGCGAATATACCAAAGAGTAGAAAAGTCAACGCATTTCCTAGAACGGATAATTGCCATGGGAAAAGTAATTGTATTAAAAAAGAGATCAAAAGATTTATTAAACCTACAAAAGAGATGGCTAAGGCTCTAATTTTGTTAGGAAATAGTTCCGAAAACAACACCCACATTACGGGGCCAATAGACATAGCAAATGCTCCAACAAAACCGATAATGCCAATCAAAATTAAAATGGTATTCATTTTAGCAGATGCCGTTACCAATGTAGTTTCATGTTTAGCAGCGGACTCTTCTCCTAGGGTATTTGTTATTGCGGTTTTGAAATCCAGGTCGTTGTCAAATACTTTGTCTTGAAGTAAAGAAATTTGATCTTTTTTTATTTCGGTAGGCAAATTGGCAATGGCTTCTTGACTAAGGGCGTAAGTTGCATCGTTAAATCCATAACTTAACAGGAATAAGCAAAACGCAATACCTAGCATTCCAATTATTAGCAATGGTTTTCTGCCAAATTTATCGATGGTTAAAATGGCTATAACAGTAAACCCTAAATTTGTAAGACCAACTAAAGCAGCCTGAATAAAAGAAGCGTCTGTGCCAATACCTGTTTGTTCAAAAATCATTGGTGCATAAAACAACACCGCATTGATACCAACCAATTGTTGAAATACTCCAACTATAATACCTATAACTAAAACTTTTCTCATGGATTTCTTGAATAGATCTCCATATCCAGACTTTTTCTTTTTAGTGTCTTCTAAAATACTTTGTGCTACTTCTTCAATTCGTGATTTGGCTTTCTTTTCCGGGAGGACTAACTTCATTACTTTTAAAGCTTCTTCTTTTTTGTTTTTGCTCATCAACCATCTTGGACTTCGAGGGACTATAAAAAGTCCCAAAAAGTAAAGAATAGCTGGAATTGCTTCTAATCCAAGCATCCATCGCCAATTCCATTTTCCAAAACCCATGGTTTTGGTCCATTCTGCATCTGAATTTCCCCATTGAAGAATTAAGTAATTTGTGAAAAATGCAACAGAAATACCTATCACGATATTTAATTGATTGAATGAAACCAATTGTCCTCTTTTGTCTGCGGGCGCAATTTCCGCAATGTACATGGGGGCAATAATCAATGCCGCTCCAACTGCCAAACCGCCAATCATTCTAAAGATTATCAACCATAAGAAAGTGCTCGCTAGAGCAGAGCCAACGGCGGAAATAGCAAATAAAATTGCAGCATATTTTAATATGTTTCTTCGGCCATATTTATCACTCATTGGGCCAGCAATCATCATCCCGACGGCTGCGGTTATGGTTATAGAGCTTACCGCCCAACCCAATTGTAATTTGGTAAGATTGAATTCGGGTTCTATAAATTTTACAACACCAGAAATAACCGATGCATCAAACCCAAGCAAAAAACCACCAAGAGCCACAATTGATGCTATTCTTATGATAAACATTTTTTTTGAATTCATGTTTTAAAGTCTTGTGTGTTAGTTGGTTTGCGACTAAAATGACACTTTTATCTTGTAAGTTTCAATATTCAAATATGAAATTAGTTTTATGTATGAACATGTTGTTGAGCTAGTTTTTATGGAATAAACTATAACAGTATTTTATTCCCAAGAAAGAAATGTTATTTATGATTCTGGCTTTTTTGGTTTAAATTTTTCTACAAAAACGATCCAGTAATAGGTTTCACATTTTATTAAGGGATAAAAAAAGAGATTAAGTTTGTTTTTTCTTTTTTCTAGTTTATTTCCAGTTTCGATCAAATAGTCATTTAAATCTATATTTTCTGGTTTGTTTAAAATAGCTAAAGCAAAAACTTTTGTACCGTCTGGAAGTACAGCCTCTACACGATGTCCGATAGTATTTGAGAAATGAATAATTTCTTTATTGTTTCTGAAATTTAGATAAAATGAGACATAAATAATGAATAAAACAAGGATAGAAATGTATATTTTTATTTTCATCTAATTCGAAGTCAACTCCCTAAACAAACTCTCCAAACTTGCATTCTTTTGATTCAGTTGCAAAATCTTCAATTGATTATCATGTGCAAAATCAAACACATAAGAGCGCATATCTTCAGAAGTCTTAAAAGTGATTTCATAAACAAAATCGTAAGTGTTTATCACTTTTGACGCTTTAGGAAGTTTTAATAAAAAAGCATCTTCCACGCGATAATCAAACTCTACAATAACCACTTGTTCTTTTTCGTCCCTTAAATCTTTTAGCGTTTTATCGGCAACAATTTCGCCTTTATTGATAATGATGACGCGATCGCACATGGCTTCAACTTCTTGCATGATATGAGTTGACAAAAAAACAGTCTTGGTTTTTCCAATAGATTTTATGAGATTCCGAATTTCAATCAATTGATTTGGATCTAATCCAGTAGTCGGTTCATCTAAAATCAAAACTTCAGGATCGTGCAATAAAGCAGTAGCTAAACCAACACGCTGGCGATATCCTTTAGAAAGTTGACCGATTTTTTTATGAATTTCTGGAGTTAATCCAGTTAATGCAATTACTTCATTAATTCTAGATTTATTAACCTTGTAAATATCGGCATTAAAGCTTAAGTATTCCTTAATGTACATGTCTAAATACAAAGGATTGTGTTCGGGCAGGTATCCCACGCTCTTTTGTATGTCTTGAAGTTGCTCTGAACTATAACCATTAACCTTAGTTTCTCCTGAAGACGGCTTAATGTAAGTGGTTAAAATCTTCATCATAGTTGACTTGCCAGCACCGTTTGGCCCTAAAAAACCAACAATTTCAGGTTGCTTTACTTTAAACGAAACGTTGTTAAGTGCTTTTTGGTTTCCGTAGAATTTAGAAACGTTGTGAACTTCAATAGACATATTGTGAAATTGTTTTGTCAAAAATAGTGATTATGTAACGTAATCTAAATTTTGATATAAAATCTTTAAAACTTTTAATAAACCCAAAAAAAAAGATTTATTGTATTTTGATTTCTTAAAATATTAACTACTTTAGCCACCGTAATTATGAGAACAACAACCTATTATACATATTTTAACTTTTTTTATTTCTTTTTTAGCAAAGAAATCGAGACGTTGTGTGTATAATTTATAAAAATATATTTTAAATGCAAGTCTCGATGAAAATCGAGACTTTTTTTATATGATTAAAACTGTAGCCATACAAGGAGCAAGAGGGTCCTTCCACCATATAGTATCTCAGGAGTTTTTTACTAACCCTGTAGCTATTATTGAGTGTATGACGTTTGATCGCGTTGTTGATGCACTCATCACAAAAGAATGTGATGCGGCAATTATGGCTTTGGAGAATTCTATTGCAGGGTCTATAATCCCGAATTATGCGTTGATTGATGATAATAAGCTTCATATTGTAGGCGAACATTATTTAGATATTCAGCATAATTTAATGGCATTGCCAAATCAAAGTATTGAAGCAATTACAGAAGTGTATTCGCACCCAATGGCTTTGTTGCAATGCAAAGCGTTTTTTAAACACTACCCACACATAAAGTTGGTAGAAGATAAAGATACTGCTGAGGTTGCAGAACGCATTCAAAAAAAACAGCTTAAAAACATTGGTGCGATTGCAAGTGTGATGGCTGCCGAAATTTTTGAATTGGATGTTTTGGCGCACAGTATTCAAACCATAAAGCACAATGAAACACGTTTTGCAATAGTGAAACGCACAAATTCTGAAGTGCCAGAAAGTGACATTAATAAAGCATCGATTAAGTTTGAAGCAGACCATAAACGGGGTAGTTTAGCAACTGTTTTAAATGTGATGAGCGACTGTAAATTGAATTTAACCAAAATACAGTCCTTACCAATTATAAAAACACCTTGGAAGTATGCCTTTTTTGTGGACATTACGTTTGAAGCTTACGAAGATTTTGCAAAAGCGAAGTCTATAATAGAAATTATGGCACAAGGATTTAAAGTGTTGGGCGAATATAAAAATGCCAAGTTATGATTGAGGTAGCAAAGCGATTACATACAGTTGAAGAATACTATTTCTCTAAAAAGTTAAGAGAGGTTGGACTACTTATTGCTAGTGGTAAACCCATTATTAACTTAGGGATTGGAAGTCCAGATTTGCAACCACCACAGAAGGTGATTGATGCAATTTCCAATAGTTTGTTTGATGCAACAGCGCATAAATATCAAGGGTATCAAGGATTACCTGAGTTAAGAGAAGCAATTGCTTCATTTTATAGTACGCATTTTTCTGTGAAGATAAATGCTACAAACGAGATACTCCCATTAATGGGAAGTAAGGAAGGCATCATGCATATTTCTTTGGCTTATTTGAATGAAGGGGATGAAGTATTGATTCCAAATCCAGGCTATCCAACCTACCAATCGGTTACTAAATTGGTGGGCGCAAAAGGGGTTTTGTATGATTTGGACGCTACCAATAATTGGATGCCAAATATTGAAGCTTTAGAGCAAGAGGATTTAAGCAAAGTGAAGTTAATGTGGGTCAATTATCCGCATATGCCAACAGGTGCAAAACCAACTGAAACCGTTTTTGAAGAACTGGTTGCTTTTGCAAGACGACATAATATTTTAATTGTAAACGACAATCCGTATAGTTTTGTTTTAAATGATAACCCAACCAGTATTTTAAGTATTGAAGGGGCTAAAGATGTATGTTTAGAATTAAACTCACTGAGCAAAACCTTTAATATGGCAGGATGGCGTGTTGGGATGGTTTTAGGAAATAGCGAACATATCAGTAATATTTTAAAAGTGAAGAGCAACATGGATTCCGGGATGTTTTACGGCATTCAGAAAGGCGCAATTGAAGCCTTAAAATGTTCGGAAATGTGGTTTGTAACGCTGAATAGTGTGTATAGGAAACGTCGGAATTTAGTTTGGAAATTAGCCGATGCATTGAATTGTACCTATGATAAGAATGCAACAGGACTATTTGTGTGGGCAAAATTACCACCATACTTGAAATCTGAGGAATTTATAGATTTAGTGTTGAAGGACAACCATATATTCATTACGCCAGGCACCATTTTTGGAACGCAGGGCGAAGGGTATATTCGTTTTTCATTGTGTGCATCAGAGGAGGTTTTGGAAGAAGCTATTGCGAGAGTGAAATAAGTTGGCAGTATTCAGTAAGCAGTTTACAGTTGTTGTGAATAGAAAAAAGTTGGCAGTTAGCAGTATTCAGTTAGCAGTCTAGGTAATAAAAAAGTAAAAATAACCATATATACTCTTAACTCATTTGAGTAAGAGTTCCCCCTTTTGGGGGTTAGGGGGCTTAGTTATGAAAAATATATACGCAATAGGAGTTGGTTTAATAGGAGGGAGTCTTGCTATTGATATTAAGAAAAATAATCCAGAGGTTATTATTCACGGTATCAGTAGAACAGAGGCGACTTTGGATACCGCCTTAGAGTTAAATTTGATTGACAAAAAAGCGACTCTTGACGATATCTCTAATGCAGATTTAGTGATCATATCTATTCCTGTTGATGCAACCGTAAAACTATTGCCAACTATTTTAGATAAAATATCGGATACGGGGTTGGTGGTTGATGCTGGTTCAACGAAAGAAGCAATTTGTAAGGTGGTTGAAAACCATCCAAAGCGAAGAAATTTTTTAGCAATGCATCCTATTGCTGGAACAGAACATTCTGGACCGACGGCTGCCATTGAAGGTTTGTTTAAAGGCAAAACAAACATTGTTTGTGAGGTTGAAAAAACGACATTTAAATTGCAAGAAAAGGCTTTGAAGTTGTTTACAGATATTGGGATGCGAATAAGATATATGAATCCTGTAGATCATGATAAGCACATAGCTTATATGTCTCATTTGTCGCATATCAGTTCGTTTATGTTGGGAAAAACGGTAATTGATAAAGAACGTAACGAACGTGATATTTTTGACATGGCTGGAAGTGGATTTGCTTCTACGGTACGTTTGGCAAAAAGTTCGCCAGAAATGTGGACGCCAATTTTTAAACAGAATAAAGCTAATGTGATTGAAACATTAGAAGAATATATAAATAACCTGAATCATTTTAAAGAGCTGATGGTAGCTGATAACTTTGAAGCGATTTTTGATGAGATGAAAAATACCAATCGAATAAAAGAAATTATAAGCCCCTCCTAGCTTTCCCATAGGGGAGGAACGCTCACTCATGTGAAACTTTAGTTTTTTTAAGTTTGAGTAAGCATTCTCCTCCTTTGGAAGGGGCTAGGGGAGGCTTAGTGAAATAAATAATAACGGAATAGCTTAAGCGGCTAAATATTAAGTAAAGATGGAAAACACAAAAAAAATGAGAACCTGGTTAGATGATTTAAATTTAGATCATCCGTTAGTAATTGCAGGGCCTTGTAGCGCAGAAACAGAAGAGCAAGTTTTAAAAATTGCACATGAGTTGAAAGATACTGATGTAAGTTATTTTAGAGCTGGAATTTGGAAACCAAGAACACGTCCAGGTAATTTTGAAGGTGTTGGAGCATTGGGTCTAAAATGGTTACAGAAAGTCAAGGCTGAAACAGGAATGAAAACCTGTACTGAAGTAGCGAACGCTGCGCATGTGAAATTGGCTTTGGAGCATGATATTGATTTATTATGGATTGGAGCACGTTCTACGGTGTCCCCTTTTATCATGCAAGAGATTGCAGATGCTTTAAAAGGAACTGATAAGCCAGTTTTAATTAAAAATCCGGTAAATCCAGATTTAGCGTTATGGTTAGGTGGTATTGAAAGGATTTACAGTTCTGGTGTTAAAAATATTGGAGCGATTCACAGAGGTTTTTCTACGTATGCAAAAACAAAATACAGAAATACTCCAGAATGGCAATTGGCTATCGAGTTTCAAAATAAATATCCCGATATTCCTTTAATTAACGATCCGTCGCATATCACAGGAAAGAGAGATATGATTCAGGAAGTATCTCAGGAGGCTTTAGATTTGAATTTTGATGGCTTGATGATTGAAACGCATTACGATCCAGATAATGCATGGAGCGATGCTGCACAACAGGTTACACCAGCTACATTGGTTCAAATTATGAAAGATTTGAAAATTAGAAAAGAAAGTAATACTGAGGAAGATTACACTAAAACGTTGAATAATTTAAGAGCACAGATAGATGTTGTTGACAACCAGATTTTAGAGTTATTGGGTAAGCGCATGCAAGCTGCCGATGGTATTGGAGCACTTAAGAAAAGTAAAAACGTTGCTGTTTTACAGTCTAAACGTTGGAACGAGATTTTAGGGAAAATGGTTCTTGAAGGAGAGCAACATGGTTTAAGCGAAGAGTTTATCTTAAGAATGTTTAAGGCGGTTCATCAAGAATCCATTAATCATCAAGAGAAGATTATAAACGGATAATTTTCGTTTTGTTATGATATAAAAAATGCCTCACGAAAGTGAGGCATTTTTTTGTTAATGCTCTGTAAACCTGAACTTGTTTCAGGTTCTGACAAAGTTGTTTTTGATTTATTTTTTAGTTCTTTTAAAAATATATCGAGTAATAAAAATACCTTGGTTATCATCTTTACCGGCATCGCTTTCTACGGCACTAGTTACAAAGGCTAGTTCCCAACCTTCTTCAACCATACTGCTAAGTTTAGAGCCTATTAACGCATCATTGGCGGCAATATTCTGAAAACGTATTCCAGCTATATTGTAAAAGTTTAAAAGTTTTGTTTCTTCAAAATCCTTAACACGTATATCTTTTCTTTTGGATTTGTTTCTGGTGTTATCTTCTTCTGTTTGTTCAGAAGTAAAGTCTTTGTAGTCTCTCTCTTCAACTGAAGATATAATTCTAGAACGTCCTAAACCACTCGGTACAATAGATTCTACACTTGTTACTACTTTAAACTCTACCTGCGCGCTAGTTTCAATAAAACTGAAAACTGCAATTGTGAATGCCAATACTAATTTTTTCATGTTGTTAAATTTTGAAATTATAAGATTAAAAAGCTAATATAGAATACCCTTAGGTTAAATTGTTCTTTTAATTTAAAGTATTGAAAGAGCTTTCTTTTTTATTATAGACAGTTCGCTTATTGAAAGGTTGCATGTAGAATGTTTAAAAGGTTTTATATTCTAAGTATAATTGCCGATGGAAAGCTATTAACACCCAAAAAAGCAATTATTGAGTAACCTAAATCAATTTAAAAATTGTTATTTTGTTTTACACTAATTTAATGAATGACAGGACACGTTTATAAATCTACTGGAAGCTGGTACACAGTTAAAACCCAATTGGGAGAGACATACCAATGCAGAATAAAAGGGAAGTTTCGCTTAAAGGATATTAAAAGCACCAACCCTATTGCGGTGGGAGATGTAGTTGATTTTGAATTGGAGACGAATAGTGATACTGTTTCTGGAATTATCCATAAAATTCATGATAGAACCAATTACATTGTAAGGAAATCGGTAAACCTTTCTAAGCAAACGCATATTATTTCAGCAAATATAGATCAGGTATTTTTGATGATTACCATTAACAATCCTCCTACTTTGACCAGTTTTATAGATCGGTTTTTAGTAACCGCGGAGGCATATTCCATAAAAACTGTTTTATTGTTCAATAAAATTGATACCTATGATGAAGACACGCTAAATGAAGTTAGGTATTTAGCACATGTCTATAGAAAAATAGGTTACGAATGTATTGGTATTTCGGCAATAACAGGTAAGAATGTAGAAAAGGTAAAAGGGCTGATGAAAGATAAAACGAGCATGTTTGCAGGTCATTCTGGTGTTGGTAAATCTACTTTGGTAAATGCCATAGAACCAGAACTGAATTTAAAAACCAAGGAGATTTCCAATTCGCACATGCAGGGACAACACACCACCACTTTTGCAGAAATGTTCGATACCACTTTTGGAGGAAGAATTATAGACACACCGGGCATTAAGGGTTTTGGTGTTGTTGACATGGATAAGGAGGAAGTAGGCGATTATTTCCCTGAACTTTTTGTCCTAAAACAAGATTGTAAGTTTAATAACTGCCTGCATTTAAAAGAACCTAAATGCGCCGTAAAAAATGCTTTAGAGAATAACGACATTGAGTATTCACGCTATAGAAGTTATGTACAAATTTTAGAAGGCGAAGATGAACATTACAGAACTGATAATTGGGAGGAGCAGTAAGGCAGTTGGCAGTATTTAGTCAGCAGTATGCAGTTGGCAGTATGCAGTTGGCAGTTTATAGTCTCAGTATTCAGTTAGCAGTATGCAGTCGCAGTAAACAGTCTTGGTTGACATTAAGTCACTTCATTCTTTGTGCCTTCGCGCCCCTACCTGCCGGTAGGTTTGCGAGAAATTCTATGGGAAACTCTGTGCATCTTAGAGTATCTCTGTGAAACATTTTTAACAACAAATAAAATTCCCTTGGGATTTATGAAAGTAGTCATCCAAAGAGTATCCAAAGCAAGTGTAACAATTGAAGAACAAAAAGTAGCTTCCATAGAAAACGGACTTTTAGTTTTACTAGGCATCATAAATGAAGATACACAAGAAGACATCGATTGGTTATGTAACAAAATAGCAAACCTCAGGATATTTGGAGACGAAAATGGCGTCATGAATAACTCTGTTATTGATGTGGATGGAGAAATTATAGCCGTAAGCCAGTTTACATTATATGCTGCCACAAAAAAGGGAAATAGACCAAGCTATATAAAAGCAGCAAAACCAGATGTTGCAATTCCGCTTTACGAAACATTTGTAAAAACATTAGAAAGTATTTTAAATAAACCAGTACAAGCGGGACAATTTGGTGCAAACATGCAAGTTGAATTAATCAATGACGGCCCTGTAACCATTATCATAGATTCCAAAAACAAAGAGTAATGGCATCTATATTTGGTCATAGTATTGTAGGATACACGCTTTATAAGGTCATTGATAATAAAAACCTGAAATGGTTGATTCTAGCCGCTATTTTTTCAACAATTCTTCCAGACTTTGATGTGATTGGTTTTAGAATGGACGTTCCATACGAATCTCCTTTAGGACATCGTGGGTTTTCACATTCAATCTTATTTGCGCTTTTATGGAGCTTATTACTAATGTTTACTATTGGAAGAAAACATAAGGTAATCTGGTTTTTAGTGATTTTTTTGTCAACCCTGTCTCATGGATTACTAGACGCTTTAACTACAGGAGGCGAGGGTGTCGGTTTTTTTATTCCGTTTGAGAATTCTCGATATTTCTTTCCATGGCGCGTTATAAAAGTTTCTCCATTAAGTATTGGAAGCTTTTTTACAGAATGGGGCATGCAAGTTATTTGGAGTGAAATTAAATACATTTTTTTACCGTGTTTTATGGTGTTAACTGTGCGATTTTTAGTTAATTTGTTTAAAGTGAAACTTACGTAACATGATATTTCTCATGAAATTGTAGTTTTTCTATCCATAATTTTGGGATTTAATTTTGATGCTCCAACATGAATTTAAAAAATAGTATTGGTATTTTAGTCTTGTTCGTTTGTTATGTGTCTCATTCGCAAGACCTTAATTACACCAGTTTAACCATTCCTGAAAATCTAAAAAAAAATGCCAATGCGGTTATTCGCTCCGACGAAGTTAATGTCGTCATTAAGTCCATCGATGAAATGGTCATAACCAAAAAGCGAGTAATAACAGTTTTAAACGGTAAAGGCAAAAACAGTGTTCGTGCCAGAGTACGTTATGACGATGGCATTAAAATAAGAACATTACAAGCTTTGGTTTTTAATTCTTTCGGTGTCCAAATAAAAAAGATAAGGAAGAATGATTTTAGAGATGTAAGTGCTGTTAGCGGAGGTACGTTGTATTCTGACTCTAGATTAAAGTATTTGGATTATACACCGGTTTCATATCCTTATACTATTGAATTTATTTCGGAAATAGAAACTAATAACACAGCTTTTATACCGAGATTTTTCCCTCTTCAAAATTCATATGTTAGTGTAGAAAGTAGTTCTTACGGTATAGAATATCCCGAACAAATCACTTTAAGAAAAAAAGAGAATAATCTTGAGGGGGTCGATGTTACTTTTAAGGAATCGGAAGGGCTAATATCCTATCAAATAAAAAACATGGAAGCATTTGAACCTGAGTCTTATAGTCCTTCGTTTAGCGGGGTGGTTCCCAATGTGTTTTTTGCTTCAAAACAATTTTCCTTAGAAGGTGTAAATGCTGAAGTGGAGACTTGGGACGATTTTGGAAAATGGATGTATAAAGATTTGATTAAAGATGCCTATGATTTGCCAGTTAGCACTATCGAAAAAATTAAGGACTTGGTTAAAAATGAAAAAGATGATATAGAAAAAGCAAAAAAAATCTACCAATACGTTCAGGATAAAACGAGATATATTAGCGTTCAAGTAGGTATTGGTGGTTGGAAACCCTATAGTGCATCATATGTGGATAGGTTGGGGTATGGTGATTGTAAAGCTTTGACAAATTATACAATGTCTCTGCTTAAAGCGGTGGGAATTGAGTCAAACTACACCGTTTTATACGCTGGAGATTCTCAAATGAATATTGATAAAGATTTCACTTCTATACAAGGAAATCATGTGTGTTTATCGATCCCAACAGCTAACGAAACCATCTGGCTAGAATGTACAAGTCAAAAAAGCCCTTTCGGGTTTATAGGCGATTTTACCGACGACAGGGACGTACTGGTAATAACACCCGAAGGCGGAAAAATTAAGCACACAAAAAAATATACCACCGAAGAAAACACTCAGATTTTAAAAGGGAACTATTCTATTTCAAATGAAGGCGATATAACTGCGCATGTACAAGTATCTTCAAAAGGTATTCAGTATGATGATAAGTTCAATATTGAAAATTATGATGACAGAGATAGGGATATGGCTTATAAAAAACGATGGCGTTATATCAACAACATCAGTTTTGATGCTATAGTTCTTGAAAACGATAAGGATAGCATACAATTTACTGAAACCTTAAGTTTTACAGCAAAAAATTACACCAAAAATGCAGGCACTAGGATGCTTTTTTCCATCAACGCTTTAAACAGAAATAGACACGTCCCAGATCGTTATAGAAAAAGAACATTACCAGTAAAAGTAAAGCGAGGATTTGTGGATAAGGATAATGTAACAATAACATTGCCCGAAGGTTATAAAATAGAATCGCTGCCAAAAAACAAGACCATAGAAAATAAATTTGGTAGTTATAAAACCAAAATTACAGTTCAGGGCGATAACACATTGAATTACAAAAGAGAATTTATCGTAAAAGATGGCGAATATCCAAAAGAAGATTACACAAAGTTTAGAGCCTTTTATAAAGAAGTTTCAAAAATGGATAATGCAAAAATCGCATTGATTAAAAAGTAAATTAAATGAAAGTAGTAGCAGTTTTATTATGCCTAAGTTTTTCATTATCTGCCTTTGCTCAAAATTATGATTTTGGTAAAGTATCCAAAGAAGAATTAGAAGAGAAGTTCAATCCTTTAGATTCGTCGGCAAACGCAGCATATTTGTATAAATACAGACGCACATATTTCGAGTATTCAGAACAAGAAGGGTTTGAGTTGATTACTGAAATCCATGAGCGTGTAAAAATATACCATCAAGATGGATTTAAGTATGCAACAAAACCCATAAGATTGTATAAGAGCCGCAGCAGCAAAGAAGAGGCGCACAATATAAAAGCTTATACTTACAATTTAATTGATGGAAAAGTAGAAGATACAAAACTTGATAAAAAAGACATATTTAGAACAGAAAAATCTAAATATAGAGATGAGACAAAATTCACTATGCCCAATATTAAAGAGGGCTCAGTTATAGAATATAAGTATAAAGTATATTCCCCTTTTTACTCAAATATTGACGATTTTGTGTTCCAAAACGATATTCCTATCAAAAAATTAAATGCCAAGTTTGAAGCCCCAGAGTATTTTAAATTTAAGTTAAACGCAAGAGGCTTTTTACCAATTACCCCAAAAAAAGAAAATAGAAATGATCGTTTTATGATTGGCAGTACTAAAATTGATTTCACTAAAGAGTGTTATGAATATAACTTAACTAATATACCAGCGCTAAAAGAAGAGCCCCATGTTAACAGTATAAATAATTATAGGTCGGCAATAAGTTATGAACTGTCTTACACCAATTTTCCGCAATCTCCGGTTAAATATTATTCTACCACTTGGGAGGACGTTGTAAAAAATATTTATGAGAGCTCCAATTTTGGTGGTGAATTAGATAAAGAAGGCTACTATGAAGATGATATTGATGCACTTATAAGTACAGTTTCAAATCCAGAAAAAAGAGTGGCTCTAATTTTTGAATATGTAAAGTCAAAAATTAAATGGAACGGTTATTATGGTTATTACACTAGTGATGGCGTAAAAACAGCGTATAAAGAGCAGGTAGGTAACGTTGCCGAAATAAATTTAATGCTGACCTCAATGTTACGTTATGCTGGTATAAAAGCATACCCGGTTTTAGTAAGTACGAGGCGAAATGGCGTTCCCTTATTTCCAACCAGAGAAGGTTATAATTATGTCATAACTTATGTGAAATATGCCGATACAGTCTTGTTGCTAGATGCCACAAGTAAATACAGTATGCCAAATGTATTACCATTTAGAGCCTTAAATTGGCAAGGTAGAATTATTACAGATCATGGTAGTTCTGCTTTAATAGATTTGTATCCTAAAAACATATCTAAAAATACAGTATCGTTATTTGCTAAATTAGATGAAACAGGAACAATTGAAGGGCAAATGCGCGCCGTAAAAACTGGTCATAAAGCGAGAACGTATCGCAATTCATATAACAATGAAGATGAAGATAAATTTATAGAAAATTTAGAAAATAAATATGATGGTATTGAGGTTGCTGAATTTAGCGTGAAAAATAATACCGAACTTGATAAGCCCGTAATGGAAAATTGTAAGTTTACCATGGAAAGTCAGGCAGATATCATAAACGATAAGATCTATTTCTCGCCGTTGTTTTTCTTCAGGACGAATGAAAGCCCTTTTAAATTAGAATCCAGAGAGTTTCCAGTAGATTTTGGCTATCCTTCAGATGATATTTATAGATTTAATATAACACTTCCTGAAGGCTATAAAATAGCATCTGCCCCACAAAGTAAAATGCTAAAGCTTCCTGATAATTTGGGGTCTTTTTCGTATCAAATTAAGGCAATAGGAAATACCGTGCAACTTGTAGTAGATTCTAAAATAAATGTACCAATTGTATCTCCAATATATTATGACGCTTTAAAATCTTATTTTAGCGACTTAATAGAAGCAGAAAACGAACAAATAGTGTTAACCAGAAAATAATGGATATAAAAAACGCTCAAAAAATAGTTGACGATTGGATTAACGAACATGGTGTACGTTATTTCAACGAGTTGACCAACATGGCACAGCTTACAGAAGAAGTAGGTGAAGTTGCCAGAATTATTGCCCGCCGTTATGGAGAACAAAGTGAAAAGGAAAGCGATAAAGATAAGGACCTTGGCGAAGAACTAGCCGATGTTTTGTTCGTAGTATTGTGTCTTGCAAACCAAACAGGAGTTGATTTACAACAGGCTTTTGATAAACGCATGGATAAAAAAGCCAAACGAGACCACGATAGACACCACAATAATCAAAAATTAAAGTAAATTTGCAAGCTTTAAGGAGCAAGACAATTTTACAATGAATATCACACTTCACAAATCAAAAATCGTAAATCGTAAATCTGAAATTAAAATAACAGGCTCTAAGAGTGAGTCGAATAGGTTATTATTGTTGCAGGCATTATTTCCAGAATTTGATTTAAAAAATGTCTCAAATTCAGATGATAGTAAGTTAATGGCAAAGGCCTTAGCTTCAAATGATGAACTTGTAGATATTTATCATGCAGGAACGGCAATGCGTTTCTTAACAGCCTATTTTTCGGTACAGGAAGGACGAGAAACTATGCTCACAGGTTCTAAACGCATGAAAGAACGCCCAATAAAAATTTTAGTAGATGCCTTGAGAGAACTAGGTGCAGAAATAAGTTATGTCGAGAACAACGGATTTCCACCAATAAGATTAAAAGGAAAGAAACTTACCAAAAATAAAGTGTCCTTAAAAGCAAATGTAAGTAGCCAGTATATCTCTGCATTATTATTAATTGCTTCAAAATTAGAAAATGGAATAGAATTAACTTTAGAAGGCGATATCACATCTGTACCATACATCAACATGACATTGAGCTTGTTAAATGAAATAGGTATTAAAACATCTTTTGAAAATAACGTGATTACTGTGTACCCTTCAAACGAAAAACTAAAACCTAAAACATTAACTGTAGAGTCCGATTGGTCTTCAGCATCCTATTATTTCAGTATTGCTGCCATTAGCGAAGTTGGTACAGAAATCACATTGTCTTCCTATAAAGAAAACTCGTTACAAGGCGATTCCTGTTTAGTTGACATCTATAAGCATTTTGGTGTAACTTCAACATTCAAGCAGAATAGCATCACACTAAAAAAAGAAGCTTCAGAATTAAAACCATTGACGCTAGATTTAAAAAACGCACCAGATATCGCACAAACCATAGCAGTAACCTGTTTCGCTTTAGGAATTCCATGTGATTTAACAGGGCTTCACACCCTAAAAATAAAAGAAACCGACAGACTTGTAGCCCTAAAAACCGAAATCGAAAAATTTGGTGGTAAAGTTGATATTACAGATAAATCGTTACACCTAAAATCAAATACACTTTTTGAATCTGATTCACGTAAGAGTTCCCCTCCCATCGAGGGGTTAGGGGAAGCTGTTTCTGTTGCGACTTACCACGACCATAGAATGGCTATGGCATTCGCTCCTTTAGCATTAAAAACTTCAATGGTTGTAGAAGATGCCATGGTCGTTTCAAAATCTTATCCAACTTTTTGGGAAGATTTAAAATCAATTGGTTTTAAAATTACTTCTTAATATAATTTGAATTTAGCATCCATTATTTTAAAGTTTATTGAGTTATTACAATAATAATTACCCATTTACTTGACAACCCCTATCTTCAGATTGTATATTTGTATCCTTTATAATATGAAAGAGTGATTTTAAACTCTAAACATATAAACCTTTAAACTTTTATAAATGAAATTATCGCACTTTGGTTTTGAGTTACCAGATGAATTGTTAGCAGAATATCCTTCAGAAAATAGAGATGAATCTCGCTTAATGGTTTTAAATAGAAAAGACAAAACCATAGAACACAAGCAGTTCAAGGATATTATCAATTATTTTGAGGAAGACGATGTTATGATACTAAATAACACCAAGGTATTTCCTGCAAGATTGTATGGTAACAAAGAGAAAACAGGCGCAAGAATAGAAGTGTTTTTGTTAAGGGAATTAAACGCAGAACAACGCCTTTGGGACGTGTTGGTAGATCCAGCAAGAAAGATAAGAATAGGTAATAAACTCTATTTTGGGGAAGACGAAAATTTAGTTGCTGAGGTTATTGATAACACAACCTCTAGAGGACGTACCTTACGTTTTTTATATGATGGTTCTTATCAAGAATTCAGAATAAAATTGAATGAATTAGGACAAACACCGTTGCCAAAGTACATCAAGAGGGATGTAGAGCCCGAAGATGAGCACAGATACCAAACCATTTTTGCCAAAAATGAAGGCGCTGTTGCCGCTCCAACGGCAGGGTTGCACTTTTCAAAACATTTGTTAAAACGCCTTGAAATTAAAGGTGTAAACTTCGCAGAAGTTACACTTCACGTTGGTTTAGGGACCTTCAACCCTGTCGAGGTAGAAGATTTGTCCAAACACAAAATGGATAGCGAAGAAATTGCAATTGAAGCAGAAGCAGTTAAGATCATCAACGAAGGTATCAAAAGAAAAAAGCGCGTATGTGCAGTGGGTACAACTGCTATGCGTACCATAGAAAGTGCGGTGTCTTCAAGCGGTTTATTAAACGAAAGAGACGGTTGGACCAATAAATTCATATTCCCTCCATACGAGTTTAGTATCGCAAATTGTATGATTACCAATTTCCACACGCCAAAATCTACTTTAATGATGATGGCTTCAGCTTTTGCAGGTCACGATTTTATGATGGAAGCCTATCAAGTAGCCATAAAAGAGAAATACAAATTCTACAGCTATGGCGACGCCATGTTAATTATATAAGCCAATAATTGGCACTAAATATTAAAATTAAGCCTCTTTTATAAGAGGTTTTTTTTGTGCTGAATTTATTTCAGTATTTAGGGCGTTATCCAAAAGGGTCAGGCTTTCCGCTATACTTGCCTGCAGGCTGTTCTTTTTAAAAGCGTCATTACGAGGAGTGGGCGACGTGGTAATCTTTGAAATTATAGGCGAAAACTAAATGTATTATAATTTGTTTAAAAAAGAATGCTCCCGAAATTTCGGGACAATCCTTAACGCGGGCTTCGTCTATTTAATCATAATTCGTAATTCAAAAAGCATAATTCGTAAATCGATTCACTATTTTTGCAATCGCAAATGAATACTATTAAAAAAGACATACGAGCATTAACTAAAGAACAGTTAAGGGATTTCTTTGAAAGTCAGGGAGATAAAGCCTTTCGTGGCAATCAAGTTTATGAGTGGCTCTGGCAAAAAGGAGCGCATACTTTTGAGGCGATGACAAACATCTCAAAAGAAACCCGACAAATGCTGGAAGCTAATTTTGTGATCAATCACATTCGTGTAGATACCATGCAACGCAGTAACGACGGCACCATTAAAAACGCAGTACGCCTGCATGATGGTCTAATCGTGGAATCTGTTTTAATCCCAACGGCATCCCGAACTACAGCATGTGTGTCCAGTCAAGTAGGCTGTAGTTTAGATTGTAGGTTTTGTGCAACGGCGCGTTTAAAGCGTATGCGAAATCTTAATCCAGATGAAATTTACGATCAAGTAGTTGCCATAGATAGCGAAAGCAAGTTATATCATAATCGCCCATTAAGTAATATTGTGTTTATGGGCATGGGAGAACCGTTAATGAACTACAACAACGTACTAAAGGCCATAGACAAAATAACATCGCCCGAAGGCTTAGGGATGTCCCCTAAACGCATTGTAGTCTCGACATCAGGAGTGCCAAAAATGATAAAGAAAATGGCAGATGACAATGTAAGATTTAAACTGGCAGTATCCTTACATTCCGCAATAGATGAGGTGCGGACTTCCATTATGCCGTTTAACGAAACCTTTCCCTTAGCAGATTTAAGAGAGGCATTGGAATATTGGTACGCCAAAACAAAAAACACAATTACTTACGAGTATGTAGTTTGGGAGGGGATAAACGATCAACGAAAAGATGTGGATGCCTTAGTGCAGTTTTGCAAATTTGCCCCAAGTAAAGTCAATCTTATAGAATATAATCCTATAGACGATGGCGAGTTTCAGCAAGCAAAATCTGAAGCCATAGACATGTATCAAAAAGTTCTGGAAGCCAACAACATAACTGTAACTATTCGCCGAAGTAGAGGTAAGGATATAGATGCGGCTTGTGGGCAATTGGCAAATAAAAGTTAAATTTCTCTTAGAAATATTTTGGGATGAGTTGTTGAGACGTCATTTTTTTTAGATTTTTAAATCACTTCCACTCGAATAATTATATTATTCTTATATTTAAATGATTAGTTAATTTAAAAATCAACCTTATGAAAAAAAAACTACTTCTATTTTTAGCGTTTTTGCCTCTATTATCTTTCGGACAAACCCTTTTTAGTGAAGATTTTGAAACTATAACAGATTTGCCTACTGAAGGATGGACACTACATAACGATTCCAACACACCTAATGGTACTTATGCCACAATTTTTACTGATGCATGGGCTATTTTTGGTTGGGCTGAAGAAAATGGTAATACTACTGCTTCTACCACTTCTTGGTTCAATCCTGCTGGTGTAGCAGACCGTTGGTTGGTAACTCCTGCCATAACTATTCCATCTGGGGCAGATGCCACTTTAACTTTTAAAATAAGATCTCATGATGATGCTGCCTTTGCTGATGGTTACACACTCAAGCTTTCAACTACGGGAGCTACCAAAGCAAACTTGTCAACCGATTTGTTAACAGTAGCAAATGCACCTAATGATATTATTGCTAATGTTACCACTACTGTTGTAGATTTAAGTGCTTATGCAGGTCAAACTATTCATCTGGCTTGGGTAAATAATTTTAATGATGGTAATTTGCTTAGTGTTGATGATATTACTGTCACACAAGGTTGCTCTATTGTTGCAGGATTAAGTTTTGATGCTTTCAACGATACATCAGCAAATATCTCATGGGGTAATACAGGGGATTTTGAAATTGAATATGGCGAATTTCCATACACTCAAGGAGGCGGTGGTAGTACAGCAACAGTTACGGGTGGTAGTTCTTATTCAGTAACAGGTTTAAGTGGTGGGACTTCTTATAATGTGTTCGTTAGAAAAAATTGCGGTGGTGGTGATTTTGGTCCATGGGGAGAAGTTATAATAGGTACAAGTCCATCTCCCATATCGTCCTTTCCATATAACGAAAGTTTTGAGCCAGATGCAAACCAAGCTTTACTTTTAAATTTTGGTATTAACTTTGCCGGAACTGGAGCCTGGAATTATGGAGTAGATGATACAACAGATGGAGATACTACAAACGATTTTGCATCTGATGGCTTAAGGTACTTTTTTTCAAATAATACAACAACTACAACAGACGCCGATGCTTGGTTATATATAGGTCCTTTTAATTTATCAAATGGCCAAGAATATACCTTCACATTTCAGCAAAGAAACCTAGGTGTTTCTTCCTCTACAAGACCTAACAAAGATTTAGAGGTGTCAGTTGCTACCACACCTGATAATACAACTGATAATATAATCCTTACGCTAGATGATTTAGATAATATTGCTTACCAGCTTAGGCAAGCAACTTTCGCGCCAACAACAAATGGCAATTATTATTTCGGGATACATGATAAATCTTCTTTTTTAGCTACGGCTACTGTTGGGAATTCTGCATTTATCGATGTAATTAATGTAACTTCATCGTTAAGCTTAATAGATTTTAATAAAGTTATCACATCTATTTCGCCAAATCCTACGAGTAATGAATTTCAAATTAATTTTGGTTCTTTGGCTGATGTAAGAAGCATTGATATTACACTATCAGATATTAATGGAAGATTAGTGAAACAATTTAAAGTTCAAAACTCTTATAATATTTCCGATCTTAATACAGGTGTTTATATCCTAAAAATTACTGACGGATTGAGCTATCATATTCAGAAATTAATAAAAAATTAATAGCACAATACTGTAATTTAAAAAAACCATTTTCATCTGAAAATGGTTTTTTTAAATTTTAATAATGCGCTAAGTCTTATCCCAAATATTTTTCAGAGCAACAACTTAAATTTCTTTTGAGCTTATTTATGTTGAAATCCCCAATATTGATTGTAGTTTTGTGAAATACTAGTAAAAATATTTTATCAATTTCTGAATGAAAGTAGTAGAACAAATAAAGCATCCAATAGCTTATGAAATGGAACTTTTTGAGCAAAAGTTCCTGCTTTCCATGTCTAGTAAAGTGGCTTTGTTAAACAGAATTACGCATTACATCGTAAACCGAAAAGGAAAACAAATGCGGCCAATGTTTGTGTTTTTGGTTGCTAAAATGGTATCTGAAGGCGAAGTGAGTGAACGTACTTATAGAGGCGCATCAGTTATAGAATTGATTCACACCGCTACACTAGTTCATGATGATGTGGTTGATGATAGTAACCGCCGTAGAGGATTCTTTTCGGTAAACGCACTTTGGAAAAATAAAATTGCGGTTTTAATTGGTGATTATTTGTTGTCGAAAGGCCTATTGTTGTCTATTGATAATAACGATTTTGATTTATTGAAAATCATTTCAATCGCAGTACGCGAAATGAGTGAGGGCGAATTACTTCAAATAGAAAAAGCCCGTAAATTGGACATTACCGAAGCTGTTTATTACGAAATTATCCGTCAAAAAACAGCAACACTAATTGCAGCCTGTTGTAGTCTAGGTGCTGCTTCTGTAAAACCAGAATCTCAACATGTGGACACCATGCGAAAGTTTGGTGAATTAATTGGAATGGCATTTCAAATAAAAGATGATTTATTTGATTATGGCGAAACAAAAATCGGTAAACCAACAGGTATCGACATTAAAGAACAAAAGATGACCTTGCCTTTAATCCATGTCTTAAATAACGCCGATAAAAAGGAAAAGAAATGGCTCATCAACTCTATTAAAAATCATAATAAGGATAGCAAACGCGTTAAGGAAGTGATTGCTTTTGTAAAAGATAATGGCGGTTTGGATTATGCCATTGGTAAAATGAAACAATTTCAAGCTGAAGCCTTACAATTACTGCAAACGTATCCAGATTCTAAATATAAAAATTCACTAGAACTTATGGTGAATTATGTGATTGAGAGAAAGAAGTAAATCTGTGGTTTTTGGAGGTTTTTTTAGCTCAGCACAGCTATGAGTTAACTGTAGTTTTTGTACATTTAATCTTAAATTTGAAAGTTTGTATTTATGTTAACATTTAATCGTTCTGGATTATTGGTTCCCGATAATAAAATCAATTCAACGATACAAGAGTTAGAAAACGAATTTGTATCAAATATACCAACGGTTAGAAGGAAAGGAATTTTTGATTCATATGTTAAATATAATAAAGATTTTAAAAACTTTGTAACTTAGAGGAATTACATCAATGGGTTAATGGTTCTTATGTTACAAAAAAAGATAATCCAGGCGATATTAATTTGGTAACATTTTTAGATTATAAAACTATTGAGCAACTGGGTTCAAAATTAGATGATTTTAAATTTCCCAATTCAGAAATGATTTATGGTGTTGATGCATATGTCATAGAGGTATATCCAGAAAACCATGAATTCAGATATAGATATGTAAGCGATAGGGCTTATTGGGTAGATAGATTTACTAAGACAAGAAGAATTCGTGGAAATAGATTGGCAAAAGGTTTTTTAGAAATTAAATATTAATTTGATTATATGAAAGATAATAAGTTATATAGTATTTTAGACCTAATTGAAGAAATCAGTAAGGTTGATAAAATGATAGACTTGCATCGTAATTCAGATTCGGTTTTAATGTTAAATCAATATAAAAATCAAAAATTAAAATTAAGTAATTATTTACTTAAGGAGCTTTTAACAAATAGCAACAATAGATCTGAAGTTATGCATATCATAAAGCTTTTTATCGAAAAGTTTTTTGTTAATGAAATTAACCATTTGAAGTTTGATGAGAATGATAGTTTGAAAAAAATAGAGAACGTTTTTAACGAAAATTACAGCTAATAATTCCCTAATAAAAATCATTTTAATTTACAGAACCTGAGCTAAACAAATTTAGATGAATAGAGTCACCATTACTGCTGTTGCTGCATCATTTGTATATTACGCTTGTAGCTATTACTGGCATCTGTAGTTGTTTTGTTTGTTTCTAATGTAATTGCTTTATTGGTCTTGCTGGTTTTAACTGAAACTATAATTTGCATTTCAGCTTCAACAGTACCTTTAAAAATACCTTTTACGGGAGAGCAATCGTCGTAATTTCTACCAATTGCCAATCGTACATGGTTTTCGTTTGCTATGGCATTGTTTGTTGGGTCAATACCCAGCCAGCCATAAAACGGAATATAAGCCTCAATCCAAGCATGGGTTGCACCTTCGCCACGTGTTATATCATTATTCGGACAAATATAACCACTTACATATCGCGCTGGAATCCCGAGCATTTTTACCATCTGTAATAACACATTTGTAAAATCTTGGCAAACACCTGCTTTCAGTTTCCAAGCCTCTTCCAATGGGGTATATACATCTGTAATACCAGCTTTATATTCAAAATTGTTATACACATATTCACAGAGTTCAAGCACAGCTTTATAAGGCGATTTTGTTTTAAGCTTCTGGTCTAGAATGAAATCAGAAATATCTTCGCTACCACTAAAAGGTCTATGTCTGGTAAAATCTATAAAATCAATCGTGTTTTTTATGCGTTTCAATTCGCTCCATTGGTCAGCGTTACTAACACTATCATCTGGAAATAGTTTGTCTTTAGTAATCACTTCAATTTCAGACGTAATAATCAATTCTTCATGTGGTTCTGTGACCATAAACGTACCCACCCTATTGCCATAAAAATCGATAAACGTTTCTAAAAAAGGATTTTTTGTAATCGATATTAAATGTGAAATCACTTTTTGATGGTCATCATTTATGGGGTGCAGCCTAGTTAAGGTGGCACCGTCTATTACAGGGTTGCTGTAAGTGTATTTAGTGATATGTTTAATAAAAAAAGTAGCCATAAAGCTTGGTATCAATTGTTTTGTGAAAAGTAAACTGCATTAATATTTAAAGAGATATTCCTAATATCTTCTTTAATATCATATATAAAATTATTTAAGCCCTGTGCCTTTATGTTTTCAATAGTGGTGTATTTTATAGTGCTTTCGAGTTTTCCTAACAAGAAATTAATATTATTTGATTCTAACTCATTACTTTCAATCAATTGGTTAATATGTCGGCTTAATTTATTGATACAATAATAAACTGAACGCGGAAATAATTCATCTTGAAAAACCATTCTGATAACATGCTCTTCAATAAAAGTGGATTTATGCGTTTTTAAATACAATTGATAACCACCTACGGACAGCAACAGATTTTTCCAATAAAAACTTTTTTCTAAATTATCAGTAGTATTATCTATTTCAATGAGTTTTAACGCTGTAAAATCAGAAATAAGAATAACCCGTTCTAAAAATTTCCCCACGTTCATAAAATAGTATGAAGCGCCTCGTTCTTGTGTAATATCCTCAGTACCATAATATATCAAATGGTGCTTTCTGAGGTCTTCTAAAAACTGAACGGGATCTTCCTCTTTAAGTTTTTTTGGTAAATCTTTGTCTGAAAGGTACAGATAATAATTATTAATACATAGCCAAAGTTCTCTAGAAATATGTTCTTGCACACTTCGGGCATTTTCCCTTGCCTTTGTGACCAAGTTTAAAATAGAATTGGAATTATCGTCACTAAACACCATATATTCAATACATTCTATAGCATCTTCAGTATAGAACTCATTATCATAAGCCGTGAAGTTTTTTATAATTGGCGACCATGAAAATAGCTCTGGAGAATCTTGGTTGGCATAAAAATTTACTTTTAGTAAACTCAAAATGCCATTACCACGTTCCATATATCTATCTAACCAAATCAGGTTATTTGCTACTCTACTTAACATACATTTACTGTTTTATTAGATTTATTCTAGAACCCAGGTGTCTTTACTCCCACCGCCTTGCGAACTGTTTACCACCAACGACCCTTTTTTAAGCGCCACTCTTGTTAATCCGCCTGGGCAGATGTCAATGCCATCTCGTCCAGAAAGCGCAAAGGGTCTTAAATCGATACACCTAGGCGATAATTTACCATCAATATAACACGGTGCCGTTGAGAGTCTTAAAATAGGTTGGGCTATGAAGTTTTCGGGCTTTTTCTTAACATTAGCAAGATAATCTTTGATGTCTTCATCTGAAGCTTCATGCCCCATTAGCATACCATAGCCACCACTACCATCGGTTTTTTTAATGACCATATCCTTTATGTTCTTGGTCACATAATCAAGTTCGTCCGGTCTTCCTAATTGGTAAGTTTCAATATTTTTTAAAATAGGCTCTTCATCTAAATAATATTTTATCATATCTGGCACATAAATATAAATGGCCTTATCATCAGCAATTCCAGTACCTGGTGCATTTACAATATTAACATTGCCTTTTCTGTAAGCTGCCATAATGCCTCCAACACCTAAAGTACTTTTGGCATTAAATTCCAACGGATCTAAAAAATCGTCATCAACACGTCTGTAAATCACATCTACTTGTTTTAGGCCGTTAGTTGTTTTCATGAACACAAAATGGTCTTTAACAACCAAATCGCTGCCTTCAACCAATTCAATACCCATTAATCTTGCTAGGGTTGTATGCTCGTAATATGCAGAGTTGTAAATCCCAGGGGTTAACAATACTATATTTGGGTTTGCTTTATCTGATAGCCCTTTTAATTTCTTATGGAGCATATTAGGATAATCGGATACCGAACGCACATTGTTCTGTGGCAGAATACCAGGAAATAAGCGCTTGGAAATTTCCCTGTTTTCAAGCATATAGCTGACGCCAGAAGGTGTTCTTAAATTATCTTCAAGCACATAAAATTCGCCATCGTTGTTTCTAATTAAATCTACTCCAGAAATGTGGACATAAACATCATGGGGTACTTTTACGCCTTTCATCTCACGTAAAAAATTAGGGCAGGAGTAAATTAATTCGCCCGGAATAATGCCGTCTTTTATAACAAATTGCTCATTATAAATGTCTTTAATAAATAGATTGAGCGCTTTAAGTCGTTGCTTTATACCTTTTTCAATTTTATCCCATTCCTTGGCAGTTATTATTCTTGGAACAATATCAAAAGGAAATATTTTTTCAATCCCCTCATTATCACTATAAACGGTAAAAGTCACACCCTGACTCATAAACAATTGTTTAGAGAGGTCTTCTTTTTTAGTCAATTTATCGGGCGATGTATTTTCTAAATATTTTATAAACCCTTGGTATTGAGATCTAAAGTCTGCACTATCGTTATACATTTCATCCCAGGTTTTGGGAAGTTTATCATATGAGGAAAATAAGTTATTGTTGTTCATAAAATACAAGTATATCACCAAATATAGTCATTTGATGAAAGATATTTAGCTGTTTAAGTATTTAAGTGAATAAAATTCAATATTTATCAAAATTTGATAAAAATCACTCAGATTTTTTGAGTGGAACTAAATTTTAAAAAGCTTTTGGTACGAGGTAAATAATTTATTTATAACTAGTGTATGTCTAAATTTATAAAAAAAATAAATTCCAGACAACCATTTGCATAAAATTTGCGTCTTTATAGATAGAAGCCAAAATGAACCCATTTTTGAAAGTTGTTCAACTGCATAAAAACGAAACAGTATTGATAAAAAAAGCGATTAAAAATAATCGTGAAGCACAACATGTCTTGTTTGAAACGCATGCGCCAAAAATGTTGAGTGTTTGTAGGTATTATATAAAAGATGTGCAGCAAGCAGAAGAAGCCATGTTGAACGGTTTTTTTAAAGTGTTTTCAAATTTGAAAAGTTTTAAAAGTGAAGGGAGTTTTGAAGGATGGATAAGGCGCATCATGATTAGGGAATCGATTTCATACTTAAGGCAAAAAAAAAGTGTTGACTTTTTATATGAAGACGATTGTATTTCGAAGGATTATACTAATACTATTCAAACGGATTTAGAAGTTAACGACATTCAAAAACTGATTGACAATTTGCCCGAAGGTTACAGAATGGTATTCGTCATGTATGCCATAGAAGGCTATAGGCACAGCGAAATTGCAGCACTTTTAGATGTTAGCGAAGGCACATCAAAGTCGCAACTTTTCAAAGCACGCAAAATGCTTCAAGAGCAATTAAAAAAAATAAACAAAACGAGTTATGGCACCCATTAAATTTGAAGACGATTTTAAAGAAAAGTTAGATAAACGCACCATAGCACCATCAAACGAAGCTTGGGAAAAATTATCAGAACGCTTGGATAGTGTGGACGATAGCAGGAACACTAATAGGTTTTGGTGGATAGGTATTGCCGCCAGTATTATAGGTGCATTCTTTGTTGTATCTCAATTTATGAACAATGAGACTCTAACTGATGCGCCAATTGTTGTTGATGCGCCAGAAAACGTTGAAACTTCGGAAGAAAAATCAATTATCAATCAGAAAGAACTACAAGACAATGAAACAACAGTGGCTCTTGAAGAAATTGAGACTGATAAAAATACAACTTCAAATATGAATAAGCCCAAGACGCTTTTAAAAGAAACTCCAGTTCAATTGGCAGAAGAAAAGGTACTTCCAAAGTTTAAAAAAGATATTGAAGTTTTACAGGATAAAAAAACAGTCGAATTAACTTTTGAAACAGAAAAAGCTCAAGAAGTGGCAAGCATCATCAACACAATTAATGAAAATCAAAAGGGCGTATCTGATGCTACCATCGATTCACTTTTAAAACAAGCCCAAAGAGACATTTTGTTACACAGAATGAAAGGCGAAGACCAAGTTTTGGCAGATGCTGCTTTGTTGTTGCAAGAAGTGGAATTTGAACTGGACGCGTCTTTTAGAGATAAAGTATTTAAAGTTTTAAAAGACAGCTATGGTACTGTTAAAACCGCAATTGCACAGCGTAACGAATAAAAATAAATAAAGCAATCATCAATCATATTTCAATCAAAAAACGAACAGTCATGCAAACAATCACAAAGTACTTAGTGCTATTAATTTTAAGCTTAAATGCGCACTTGATCGCTGCACAGGATAGCATCCCAAAACAGGTCAATGAAAGCGAAATAGAAGAATTAAAAATAGCGATTTCTAAAATTGAAGCCGAAGAAAAAGCACATTTAAAAGCGGAAGTAGAAGCTATTGATTTAAGGCTAAATAAGGGGGAAATCACGTTGGAAGAAGCCAAAAAACTTAAATTGGCTATGGCTAAAAAGCGGGCATTAAATATAGAGAACCGTGTTGCTATTTTAGAAAATAAAATTTCCTTATTAGGTAGAAATCCAGAGATGTCTTCATCTGATGAAAATGAAATGGTATTTAGAATTGGAGGAAGTGAAGGCGGAGAAACTAGCTTTGTTTATTTTGGAAAACAAGAGGATGACAGACCAAAGCACAGAAAATACGATAGACGTACAAAAAGTGATTTTGTATTAGCATTTGGCTTAAACAATGCCGTTATAGAAGGTCAAAGTTTAGATGATTCTCCATATAAAATTGGGGGTTCCCGCTTTTTTGAAATGGGTTGGGCTTGGAAAACACGTGTATTTAAAAACTCAAATTTTGTGAGATTTAAACATGGTGTTTCATTGCATATTAACGGACTAAAGCCAGACGACAATCAATATTTTGTTAAGAGCGGTAATCAAACCCTATTAGAAGAGTTTCCTGAAAATTTGAGAAAGTCAAAATTATCCATTACCAATCTTGTGTTTCCTGTGCATTTTGAATTTGGACCCTCAAAGAAAATAGAAAAAGACACTTATTTTAGATATTCAACTAAAAATAAATTTAAATTCGGAATAGGTGGTTATGGCGGTTTTAATATAGGGACACGTCAAAAATTAAAGTATGATTTAGATGGAGAACGCATAAAGGATAAACAGAAGCGCGGTTTTAATACCAGTAATTTAGTGTATGGTCTAAGTACTTATTTAGCATTTGGTGATACAGCTTTGTACGTTAAATATGATTTGTCGCCTATTTTTAAAGATCAACTTGTAGATCAAAATAATATATCAATTGGTGTTAGGTTTGACATGGATTAGTCAGAAATTAAAAACCAATTCCACAACAAAAGAGGATTAAGGCCTACCATTCGTTGATTCTGTTGGAATCTAATTTGATGAAAATAAACAGTAAAATCGTGAATGCCCAAAGACCTGAACCACCGTAACTAAACATGGGTAGCGGAATACCAATGGTTGGAATTAAGCCCATAACCATACCTATATTTATAAAAAAGTGCATAAAGATAATAGCTGCGACGCCATAACCATATACCCGACTAAACTGCGATTTTTGTAATTCTGCCAAATGCAGCACTCTGATGATAAGCAATACAAATAAAACAACAACGAACGTGCTTCCCAAAAAGCCCCATTCTTCGCCTACGGTACTAAAAATATAATCGGTATGTTGTTCTGGTACAAATTTCCCTGTTGTTCTGGTGCCTTGTAAAAAGCCTCTTCCGGTAAACCCTCCAGAGCTGATAGCTTTTTCGGATTCATTGAGGTTGTAGGCAAATGTGCGTTTCATTTGCTCTAATTTTTGTGGGTCTTTTTCCAATCTCAACCATAAACTGATACGGTCTTGTTGGTGCGGTTTTAAAATGCTTTCATAAAAGAATTTCACGCCAAAAGAAAGTGCTGTGCTTATACCAATAATAAACAAGATTTGAAGCAGGCGCATTTTCTTCCTATTGAAGAAATATACGATCAGGCAAATAACACCAACAATGGATGCTATTATAGGTGCGCCGAATTTTAACGAAAAAACAGCTATTAGAATTAGAGACAGTCCAATATAAAGATAGATTTTAGGCAGGCCTTCTCTGTACAATACAAAAAAGAACGCCCCATAAACTACGGTGCTTCCCGTGTCATTTTGTAGCAATACAAGAAGTGCAGGAATAACAATTAAGGTAAATGTGCGCAGTTGATCTCCCAGATTATTAATATCAGTATTAAGGTCGCTCACATATTTGGCAACGGCTAGGGCAGTAGCGGCTTTGGCAAACTCGCTGGGTTGGAGTGTCATTCCTCCAATAGCATACCAAGAGGTGGCCCCATTTACGTTTTTTCCGAAGATAAATAATCCTACCAAAGACAGCATGGACACTATATAAATAACACTTGAAAAACGTTCGTAAAACTTAGCATCTATAGACAAAAGCAGGACTATTAAAACAAAAGAGAGAAAAATAAAAGCCAACTGTTTTCCGTAAGGTTGTGAGAAATCAAGGTAATTGATATCGGTGCCAATATGAGAAGCAGATAAAATATTAAGCCATCCAAATCCCGTCAATAGTAGAAAAAGGATAATGGTTATCCAATCAAATTTAAAATATCTATTCGTTTCTCTCACTCTATGTTTATTGGTCTGTTAAGTTTTTTTGCACGTTCTTTAAGACGGTGGTATTCCTGTTCATCTACAACTTGTAGTTGCGTTTCGCCATTAATTCTAAATGATTCTCCAGAGTATGGTTTTGCATATTCGTTTTCTAAACTGTGCCTTAAAATCCAATCTTCTAAATCGGTTCTGGTAATACTGCCTCTAATATATTTTTCAATCATTAAACTTGCCATTTTACCGGCAAACCTGCTTCCCCAATACCCATTTTCAACAAATATAGCTAAGGCAATTTTAGGATTGTCTTTTGGGGCAAATGCCACAAAAATAGAATGGTCTGTCAATTGTGTTTTTACGCTATCAATTTTTATAAAGTTTTCGGCAGTTCCTGTTTTACCGCAAATATCGATGCCTTTTACTTTAAGCGATGCTGCTGTTCCTTTGTTAAAAACATCAAACATACCTTGAATAGCAGGTTCAAAATGGGCTTTATCTATTGTGGTATATTTTCGGGTTGTGTAATTTGAATCAATAGTATCGCCTTCTATAGCTTTAATAATGTGTGGGGTATAATAATGCCCCCTGTTTGCGATGGCGGCTACCATGTTAGCCAATTGAATTGGTGTTGCTTCAACTTCGCCTTGTCCAATGGCATTTGAGATATTATAAGTTGCTGCCCATCTATTTTTGCCATACCACTTATCGTAAAAATCGCCATCAGGAATACGTCCTTTATTGCCTATTTTTAAATCGTAGCCCAAATAATTTCCCAATCCAAAACTCTTTACGTGGTCGCTCCAAACGTCCATGCCTTCATGTGGGGTGTCATATTTTTCAATAATGCGTCTGTAAACATTGGCAAAATAAGCGTTACAGGACTGCGCAATCCCATCGTTCATGTTTAATGGTGTTCTGTGATGGTGACACCCTGTTAATCTCCTGCTACCAAGGTAATAGCCCATTCTACACCCAAATTTCTCTTCGGTGGTCACTACATTTTCTTGCAGACCAATTAGTGCATTCAAAACTTTAAAAGGAGATCCAGGAGGGTATTGCGCTTTTAAACCCCGGTCAAAAAGAGGTTTTGCAATCGTGTCGTAATATAGTTTTGTGAAATTTCTAGACCGCGCTCTCCCAACCAGTAAATTAGGATTGTATGAAGGGGCGGAAACCATAGTTAATATTTCTCCAGTACTAGGTTCAATAGCGATGATACCACCACGTTTATTTTTCATCAATAATTCGCCATATGCCTGAAGTTGCGCATCTATAGTAATTGTAATATCCTTTCCTTGCTCTGGTATGGTATCGAAAATGCCACCCTTGTAAGGACCAATATCTCGATTGAACCTATCTTTCTGGATAAACTTTATGCCTTTTACACCGCGCAAGGTTTTTTCATAGGAAGCTTCAACACCTTGATTTCCAATTAAATCACCCATTCTGTAGGATGGGTTTCTCTGTATAATTCTGTTGTTTACTTCTCCAATATCACCTAAAACATTAGCGCCAATAGTCGTATTATAATTTCGTAAAGAGCGTTTCTGGATGTAAAACCCCTTAAATTTTCGCATTTTTTCTTGCAAAACTGCATAATCCTCTTTGGATAAATGTGAAACGAAAACCGACTCTAAACGTGGGGAATAATGTCTGGCTCTTTCATATTTTTTTATGAAATCTTCTTTATCTATTTTTAGAAGATTGCAAAACTCCAAAGTGTCTAGGGGTTCTACTTCACGGGGAATTATCATCACATCATAAGAAGGCTGATTGGATACTAAAAGTTGTCCGTTTCTGTCGTAAATAAAACCTCTTTTTGGTAAATCGAATACTTTTCGAAGTGCATTATCTTCGTATAAATTATCTGAGCTTCCTTTATAGATTTGAAGGTAAAACAGCCTGCCTATAAAAGTGAAACCGCATAGGATAACTATTAGGAAAAGAAGAAATTGTCTCATTTAGTTTTCCGACTAAAAATAATTGATAGTAACGTTATCATTAAGATAGTAAATATTCCTGAGAATAACGTTTTTTGGAGTATAGATAGTATTCCAGAAATATTAAAAATTTCTAAAGAAAACAGAATGAAATGATGAATGAAGGTTAATAACGCTACGTACACTAATTTTGCTCCAAAATCGGTGTTATCAAATTTTACGTGATTGTGCTCGTACATGGTGCCAAAAGCAAACTTTAAAAATACAGGTCTTATATAGGCTATTAATACTGATGCCGCAGCATGTATCCCTCCAGAATCTGAAAACATATCTACAGTTAAACCTAAAATAAAACTTATGAAAATGAATACTATCCGATCGTTTTTTACCGGATAAAACAAGATGAATAAAATATAGACATAAGGATTGATATTACCCAAAAAGTTGATATGGTTGAATAGTATCACCTGAAAGAATACAAGGGCAATAAACCGAAAAATATGTCCTGTTGCTAAACTATTCATTGGTGCTTTCTAGTAAGGATTCAATCTCTTCTTTATCGGTGTTTTCGATGATATAGACATGTTCTAAATTCGTCATATCGTTAAACAATCTCACATTTATGTCATAGAAATTTTCGGCAGCATCCAGTTTAAAATCTTCAACGATACCAATTTGAATGCCCTTAGGAAAAATTGACGAACGCCCTGAAGTAATAATGGTGTCTCCTTGCATGACACCTGCTATTTTTTCAACATCTGTCAGTTGCACAATTTGAGGCGAATTCCCATCCCATTTTAGTGTTCCAAAATGATTGGTTCTTTTTAATAGTGCACTTATTTTGCTACTCGTGTTTAAAATTGAAATAACAGTAGCGTAATTGGCTGAAGTCTTATCTATAATCCCCACTAAACCGCGTTGAGACCTTACGCCAAGATCTTCTTTAATACTGTCATTTCTGCCTTTGTTAACCAATAAATAATTATTAGTTGCAGCATAACTGTTTCTGATCACATTTGCTGATGTAAACTTATATTGTTGCTTGAAGTTCACACTATCTTTAAATGCCGAATCTGAATCAATTTCATAGTTAAGTAATAATTCGTTGAGTCGATTATTCTCTTCAGCAAGTAATTGATTTTGAGATTTTAAATTGAAATAGGAACTGATATTGTTCACCGAATTATAAACACCACCACTTAAAAAATTAGCAGAGTTTACAAATTTACTTTTATGATAAGAATGAGACTGAATTGTAAATAAGATCGAAATACAAAAGAGCAACAAGAACAACAAAAAGTTTTTGTTCCTTATTATGAAATTAATAATCTGTTGCATGGGTTATACCAATTGAATTTTAAAATGATGTATAAATAAATTGAATTATTTTTTGATTAGTCAAGGCGAAAAATTTAATCATAGCATTAGTTACGATTACATTTTTAAACGAAGAATAAGCAAAAAAGAAACGATTTATATGCATTATTTTGAGGTTTAATTGGTATAAGTAGCCCTATTTGTACTTTACTTAATCAATACACTTTTGTATTTAGGTAAATTTTTAAGTGTAATTCCTGTACCTCTAACTACAGCACGTAAAGGGTCTTCAGCAATATAAACAGGTAAGTCTGTTTTTAGGGACAAGCGTTTATCTAGACCACGCAGCATAGATCCACCACCTGCTAAATAAATACCCGTATTATAAATATCGGCAGCCAATTCTGGCGGTGTTTGGGATAATGTTTCCATAACCGCATCTTCAATACGTAAAATAGATTTATCTAAAGCTTTTGCTATTTCGCGATAGGAGATAGACACCTGCTTTGGTTTTCCTGTCAATAAATCACGCCCTTGAACGCTCATATCTTCTGGAGGTAATTCTAAATCTTCGGTAGCAGCACCAATCTGTATTTTTATTTTTTCCGCAGTACGCTCTCCAACATAAAGGTTGTGTTGTGTGCGCATGTAATACACAATATCATTGGTAAATACATCACCTGCAATTTTTACAGATTTGTCACAAACAATGCCGCCAAGGGCAATTACCGCAATTTCGGTAGTACCACCACCTATATCCACAACCATGTTTCCTTTTGGTTGCATAATGTCAACGCCAATACCAATAGCTGCAGCCATTGGTTCGTGAATCAAGTACACTTCTTTACCATTAACTCGTTCTGCACTTTCTTTTACTGCACGCATTTCTACTTCTGTAATTCCAGAAGGAATACAAATTACCATGCGTAATGCTGGGGTAAAAAACTTCTTTTTTAAAGCCGGTATGTTTTTAATAAACATACTTATCATTTGCTCAGACGCATCAAAATCTGCAATTACACCATCTTTTAGAGGGCGAATTGTTTTGATATTCTCATGGGTTTTTCCTTGCATTAAACTGGCTTCCTGACCAACAGCAATAATTTTGCCCGAAACTCTATCGCGAGCCACTATGGACGGTGCATCAACAACAACCTTGTCGTTATGGATAATCAATGTATTTGCAGTACCTAAATCTATGGCTATATCCTCGGTTAGGAAGTCAAAAAATCCCATGGGCTATTAAAATTTTTTAGTGGTTTAAAACGAATCCCGTAAATGTAATAAAACTTCATAAATATATGAGTTATTAAGGGCTTCAAAAAATGATTTAAACAAATGTAACTGAACTTTATACGTCTTTCGTCGGTTTTTAGACTTTTAGCCTAGGTGTTTAAACGACTGAATTAGCTGTTAATGCTTAAAATGACGCGTGCCGGTCATGACCATTGCAACCCCATTTTCATTACAATAATCAATACTCAATTGATCTTTTATAGAACCACCTGGTTGAATTACTGCCGCAATTCCTGCGTTTTTAGCAATTTCCACACAATCTGGAAACGGGAAAAATGCATCACTTGCCATAACCGCTCCGTTTAAATCGAACTTAAATGTACCTGCTTTATGTATGGCTTGTTCCAAAGCGTCAACACGACTGGTTTGTCCTGTTCCGCTAGCACATAATTGTTTGTTTTTAGCTAAAACAATAGTATTAGATTTTGTGTGCTTGCAAATTTTAGACGCAAAAATTAAATCATCAATTTGAGATGGAGTAGGTGCCGTATTGGTTACGTTTTTCAAACCTTCAGCAGTATCAGTGATGTTATTTCTATCTTGAACCAAGACACCATTTAAACAACTTCTTACGTTTGTGTTAGGCATTTCAATATCGTGAATGACTAATAAAATGCGGTTCTTTTTCCCTTTCAGAATTTCTAACGCTTTCGCAGAAAAAGAAGGTGCAATAACTACTTCACAGAACAGTTTGTGAATTTCCTCGGCAGTAGCTTTGTCAATTTCTTTGTTACTGATTAAAACACCGCCAAAAGCCGAAACAGGATCGCCAGCTAAAGCGTCGATATAAGCTTGGTGTAATGTGTCGCGTTGTGCTAAACCACATGCATTGTTATGTTTTAGGACAGCAAAGGTTGGTGCGTCGTTTTTAAATTCCAACATTAAATTTACGGCCGCATCAACATCTAAAAGGTTGTTGTAGCTCAATTCTTTTCCGTGCAATTTTGTGAATAACTCATCAAAATCTCCAAAGAAAAATCCTTTTTGGTGTGGGTTTTCGCCGTAGCGCAACACCTTTCCGTTAGTTTTGCTTATTTTTAAAACTGCTTCGTTATGGTCTTTATTGAAATAATTGAAAATAGCAGTATCATAATGAGAGGATACATTGAATGCTTTTCCGGCAAAACGTTTTCTATCTTCTTCTGAAATAGAACCGTTGTTAGCAGAAATCAAATCTAAAAACTCCGCATAATCATCAACAGAAGACACACAAATTACATCGGCATAATTTTTAGCTGCCGCACGAATTAAAGAAATACCACCTATATCTATTTTTTCAATAATATCTTGATTGCTTGCACCCGAAGCAACAGTTTTTTCAAACGGATATAAATCAACGATGACCACATCAATTTGAGGGATTTCAAATTCTGCCAATTCAGCAACATCGCCATCGTGGTTTTGTCTGTTTAAAATACCACCAAATACTTTAGGGTGTAATGTTTTTACGCGACCACCTAAAATAGAGGGATACGAGGTTACATCTTCAACAGGAACAACATTTACGCCTAAATCGTTAATAAATTTCTCGGTACCACCAGTAGAATAAATGGTTACACCTTGCTTGTCCAATTCTTTGACTATTGGCTCTAAACCGTCTTTACTAAATACCGAAATTAGTGCAGATTTAATTGTTTTTTCGTTGCTCATTGTGTTGTTTGCTTTAAAGAAATTTAAGTGTTTCTCGCTTAGGTTTTTAAATATTTGCAAAAGTAGTTATTTCCTTTAAAAAGTAAACTGGAGAAACCTTAAAAAAGATATGATTTTTTAACGAAAATGACAAGTTGTTAACAGAGCGCCAAATTCCAAACAAAAATAGATTCCAAATTCCAAAATTGAAGTTTATGGAATTTTTGGGGTTTGTGATTTTAAAAATTAGAACTTTCAAGAAAGTATTTCAGAAACTTTCTTGTTTACAAACTCCAAAAACCGTTCGTCAACCTCAGTAAATGGGTTGGCCGTATTAGAATCAATATCAATCTGACCAAAAGTGTTTTTAAGATTTTCAGACCCTTCAGGTTTTTAAAACCTGAAGGGTCTTATTTAGCATCAGACTTTCAGATTAAAGTATTGTTGCCACCTTCTCACAAACAAACTCCAAAAACCGTTCGTCAGCCTCACTAAATGGGTCAGGTGTATTAGAATCTATATCAATCTGACCAATATTTTTACCATTCACAAAAACAGGAACCACAATTTCAGCTTTCACGGTAATGCTACACGCGATATAATTATCTTGGGTAGTAACATCTGGTACTACAAAATTTTGATTGCTTACAGCTACTTGTCCGCAAATGCCTTTTCCAAACGGAATCACGGTATGGTCTGTTGGCGCACCAACATAAGGGCCTAAAAGTAATTCTTCCTTAGTACCATTTCTAAAATAAAACCCCACCCAATTGTAATGCTCGATATGTTTTTCGAGCAATTCACAGATTTCTAAAAGACGCTCGTTAACTGTTTTTTCAGTATTTAAAATGATGGTCTCAACTTGTGGTTTTAGTTGTTCAAAAATCATAGTTTCAAAAGTTTTGGCAAAAGTATTTAAAAAGGCTTAATTTCGATGTTCGTTTTAATAGATTCCCTCCTTACTGAAACAAGTTCAGCACAGGTCGCGGGAATGACAAAATTAGCAATTCATATCCTTGAAAGCACTTTTTATAAAATACAAGTCGGTTATAAAATTCATCCTTACGTTTTTGTTGGTGTATGGGGTGTTGTCGGTGGCGTACAAATTCTACTTGCAATTCTCTGATGGTTCAAAATTTTATCCAGATTATTTTACACATTTAGTTGCTGTACAATGTGAAACGCTTTTAAATTCACTGGGATATCAGACAGAAATTTTACCGCATCCAACTGAACCTTCCATGAAATTATTATTAAGGGGAAAATATTTAGGTCGTGTCATTGAAGGCTGTAATTCTATTAGTGTGATTGTTTTATTTGTTTCATTCGTTATTGCGTTTTCGGGCACACTAAAAACCACATTTTTCTATATCCTTTCGGGAAGTGTTTTAATTTATGTAGCTAACTTAATTCGAATTGTATTGCTTTGTATAGGTTTATATCATTACCCCGAATATGGCGAAGTATTGCATTCGGTTGTTTTTCCTGCAATTATTTATGGCATGGTGTTTTTATTATGGATATTTTGGGTCAATCGATTTTCTAAATTGAACAAGAAAGATGTCTAGACCTATAAAGTATATAGCCATTTTTATATTAGTCGGATTGCTGGTTCTAATTCGGTTTTTTGAGGACAGTTTATTTTACGACCCCTACTTGACATTCTTTGAAAATGATTATTTATATGTTGATAGTCCCAGACGGGAAGTCGCAAAATTAGTTGGTTTTACAACCTTGCGCTTTGTTTTAAATACGCTGATTTCCTTGGCCATTTTATTCCTGGTTTTTAAAGATAAAAGCATCATTAAATTTTCTGGTTTAATTTATGTGATAGCATTTGTAGTCTTAATGATGTGCTACCTCTATTTTGTAATAAACCCAAAACAAGAGGATTATTATTTGTTTTTTAATATTAGAAGGTTTTTAATTCAGCCATTAATTTTGATAGTATTGTTGCCCGCTTTTTATTATCATAAGATTAAAAAATAAGTGTTAATCATTTAATAAAATAGAAGGGCTTAATTCCATTTTTTGTAATTTTGTCTCGTGATAAAAACCATGTTACATAAAACGTTTTCAGTAAGTCTTGCATTAATTGTTTTGTTTTCAACAGTATCTTTTACTATTGAAAAACACTTTTGCGGAGATACTTTGGTGGACGTTGCTATTTTTACCGATAGTGAAAAATGTGCCATGGAAGCACTTGAAATACTTCAGAAGAAAACCTGCTGCAAAGATGAAATAAATGTTGTTGAAGGTCAAGATGAATTAAAAACAGCTTCATTTGAGGATTTAGATTTTGAGCAGCAGCAATTTTTAACAGCATTTGTTTATTCTTATATTACTGGTTTTGAAAGTTTACCAAAAGAAACCATTCCCCATAATGATTATTCTCCACCCAATTTGGTCGCCGATATTCAGGTTTTAGACCAAGTTTTTATCATTTGATAAATAGGTTCTTTTTTCATTCCCTTGAAGAAGGGAATCTCATCATTTTTTTTATGGTGGGAATAATTTAGATTCCCTTCTTCAAGGGAATGACAATCTGATTATTAAATCAAATCTTAAATCAAAATGAAACATACATATAATGTTACAGGCATGACCTGTGACGGCTGCAGAACTTCTGTAGAAGACAAACTAAATGCACTTCCAGAAGTAAAAAATGCTTTGGTAAATTTAGAAACTTCCGAAGCTACCATCGAAATGTCTCAACACATTTCAACAGAAAAATTACAAAGCGCACTATCTGATAAATATTCTATTTCAGAAAAGAAAGAACGCAATGTATTTAAATCATCTTCAGAAATTCAAACCGAAGAAACATCAGAATTAAAACAGCTATTCCCATTGTTTTTAATATTTGGTTATATCATCATAGCTTCAGTTTTACTCAATAATAATTCTTGGGATACCAATGGGTTTATGCTCGATTTTATGGGGCTGTTTTACATCGTTTTCAGTTTTTTCAAATTGCTGGACTTAAAAGGTTTTCCAGAATCATTCAAAATGTATGATCCAATAGCTAAAGTGGTTCCCATTTATGGCTGGATTTACCCGTTTATTGAAGTGGCACTTGGACTGATGTTCTTAATGCGTTTTGAAATTCCGATAGCTTTAATAATCACTTTAATTGTTTTAGGAATAACTACAATTGGCGTCACAAAAACATTATTGGATAAGAAATCAATTCAATGTGCATGTTTAGGAACAGCGTTAAAACTCCCAATGACCAAAGCTACATTTGTTGAAAACAGCATTATGATTGTTATGGCGATTGTGATGTTAATAAAATAGTTTTGTCATTCCCGCAACCTGTGCTGAACTTGTTTCAGTAAGGCGGGAATCCACTTAGATAAATAATATTAAAAATGAACAAAATAATATATATACTATTACTACTGCCTGTTTTTGCTATGTCTCAAGATAAAATTAGTGGTATGGTAATGGAGGCAAATAGCGAAAATAAACCTATTGGGTTAGCTGGTGCAAATGTCTATTGGCTCAATACCGAAGTAGGAACGGTTACCAATATTGATGGAAAATTTACAATTCCATATAAAACCGAATACAAAAAGCTAATAATCAGTTACGTTGGTTTTAAAACAGATACAATTGCGGTTTCGAAACCTAAAATGATACATCATTGGTTGCGGCCAACGGACGATTTGGATGCCGTAACGGTAACGTCCAGAAAACAAGCCACGGCCAAATCCTTCTTGCAAGCACAAAATATCATCAATGTAAGTAGTGATGAGTTGTTAAAGGCCGCCTGTTGTAATCTCTCCGAAAGTTTTGAGACCAATCCGTCTATCGATGTTAATTTCGCCGATGCCATCTCGGGAACACGTCAAATAAAAATGCTGGGATTGACAAGTCCGTATATTTTAATTGCTACTGAAAATATTCCATCCATTCGAGGAGCATCACAAGCGTATGGATTGAGTTTTATCCCCGGTACTTGGGTAGAAAGTATTCAAATTACCAAAGGCGCGGGAAGTGTGGTCAATGGTTTTGAAAGTATTGCGGGCCAGATTAATACCGAATTGGTAAAACCCTCAACCGATGATAAGCTGTTCGTGAATTTATATGGTGCAACTAGTGAACGTTTGGAACTCAACACGCATATTAACACCAAAGTTAGCGATAGGTGGCACACAGGATTGTATATCCACGGAAATACCCACAACAAAAAGCACGATGTAAATAATGACGGATTTATGGATATGCCATTGTTCAATCAGATTAATTTGATGAACCGCTGGCAATATACCGACACCCAAAAAGGCTTTGTAAGTTTTATTAATTTGAAGTTTTTAAATGATGAAAAGCAAACAGGTGAATTGGATTTTAATCCTGAAACCGATAAGTTAACTACCAATAGCTGGGGCAGTGAAATTGACACCAAACGTTATGAATTGGCTGTCAAATTCGGCTATGTTAATCCAGAAATACCTTGGCAAAGTTTGGGTGTGCAAACGGCTTATAGTAGTCATAAACAAGAGTCGTATTTTGGTTTGAATACCTATGACATCAAACATAATAGCTTGTACGCAAATGCCATTTATAATTCAATTATAAGCGATTCCAGACATAAAATTAAAACAGGAATAAGTTATACCTATGACCATTATGACGAATTTGTAAACACCACAGATTACGAACGCACAGAAAATTCAGTAGGTGGATTTTTTGAGTATAGTTTTGATAATCTGGAACTGTTGAATATTACGGCAGGCGTTCGCATAGATCGTCATAATTTATTGGGAACATTTGTATCGCCACGAGTTCATGCAAGATATTCGCCTTGGAGTAAATCGGCTTTTAGGGCGTCTTTTGGAAGAGGCAAACGAAGTGCTAATATTTTTACTGAAAATCAGCAATTGTTCGCAACATCAAGAGCAATTAATATTATAAATTCTGGTGGGAATATCTATGGGTTAGATCCAGAAATTGCATGGAATTATGGGGTTTCATACCTGCAAGGATTTAACCTCTTTGGAAGGAAAGCAGATATTACTTTAGATTATTACAAAACCGATTTTAAAAACCAAGTGGTAGTAGATTGGGAAAACCCAACTGAAATTAGTTTTTACAACCTAGAAGGAAAAAGTTTTGCGAATAGTTTTCAAGCAGAATTAAATTACAATGCTTTTGAAGGTTTTGATTTAAGAACTGCATATAAGTTTTACGAAGTAAAAACCGATTATAATTCAGGAAGATTTGAAAGACCTTTAACGCCTAAGCACCGATTGTTTGCCAATCTTGGCTATGAAACGCAATTAAAGGAGAACGGTGCGCGTTGGAAGTTTGATACAACATTCAATTGGTTGAGTGATCAACGCTATGCAAATACAGCTAGTAATCCAACACAATATCAATTGCCCGAACGAACACCAACAGTTTCAACACTTAACGCTCAAATCACCAAAGTGTTTTCTCAAAAATTTGAAGTATATTTAGGAGGCGAAAACATCACAAATGTGAGACAGCCCACCCCAATTTTAGGAGCAGACGACCCATTTGGAGCGAATTTTGATAGTACCTTTGTGTATGGTCCAATTTTTGGAAGTATGTATTATGCGGGATTGCGTTATAAAATAGAATAATAATTAAAGCGTCATTACGAGGACGTAGGACGAAGTAATCTTAAACAACAAAAAGCCAAATCCTAGATTGGCACATCGTATCTCCTCGCATAACAAAAAAATAAAACATAAAACCATGAAAAAATTAATAATCATAACACTATTACTCATAGGAACAACAACCTTCGCCCAAAACAAAAACGCCAAAGCCACTATGGAAGTAGATGGTATTTGTGGCATGTGTAAAGCACGGATAGAAAAAGCATGTTTAAATACCAAAGGTGTAAAATTTGCCACATGGAGTATAGAGACCCACGAATTAAAATTGATTTACGACGAACGCAAAACAGATGTAAAAACCATAGAAAAGCAGGTTTTAGCTGCTGGACATGATGTGGCAGAAGTTAAAGCTACGGATGAGGCTTATGCCCAAGTGCATGCGTGTTGTAAGTATAGAGATGAAGGGGTTAAAGAGGAGCATGAACATGAGCATAAAGAGGGCGAAGAGCATCAGCATTAAAAAATAAAGTATAAAACCGAGGTTTAGAAGCTTCGGTTTTTTTGTTTACGCACTTGGCTTTGTAGAAATTTTCGCTAACTTCGTTGGTTGTTGGATATAAACAATATCAATACAAATTATATCCGTAAGGAACATTATACTTAATAAAAAAATGAAAATATTCTTCTCTACTGTAACAGGGTTAATTTTATTCTCCAATTTATTCGCCCAACAAATACAATTAGATTCTCTTGATTCACAAATTCATCAACTTATAAAGGACTTTGAAATACCAGGTCTTTCTATTGGTGTAATTCGGAATGATTCTATAATATTTTCTAAAGGTTATGGAAACTTGGAAATTCATAAAGAAGGAAAAATTGATGAAAATACAATTTTTGGGATAGGCTCAATCTCGAAGTCATTTACCGCTTTAACATTGGGAATATTAGTTGATGAGGGGAAAGTTGATTGGGATGATAAAGTTAAAGCATATCTGCCCTATTTTGAATTGTACACCCCTTATGTAACGGATAATTTTACAATTAGAGATTTACTTACCCATAGAAGTGGTCTTAAGGATGTTAGTGGCGGAACACTTTGGTACCACTCAGACTATTCAAGAGAAGAAATAATAAAACGTCTTAAATATTTGGAACCCGTATCTGGCTTTCGTGAAAAGCCAGCATATCAAAATGTAATGTATGTAGTTGCTTCAGAAATAGTGAAAGAAGTTTCAGGAATGTCGTGGGACAATTTCGTTAAAACGAAGGTGTTTGATAAACTTAAAATGAATAACACCACATCACTTTCAGCTGAAAGAGAATCTAGTAGCAATCTGGCACAACCACATATTTGGAATGAGGATTACGAAAAGGTTGCAATAAAACAAGAAATAGGAGATAATCTAGCACCAGGGGGCTTTATTTATTCTTCGTCAAGTGAAATGTCAAATTATATGAGGCTTTTGCTGAATAATGGAGTCATTGGTAACGACACTATAGTCAGTCCAAAAATAATTAATGAAATTTTTAAACCTCAAATTATTTATCCTATAGGTGGTGCCCCTTTTTACAATGAATTCACATCTTATGGATTTGGTTGGTGGCTTACACCAAAAAATGGTCATAAAATCATTGAACATAGTGGAGGGATTGATGGTATGTCTGCTAATCTAGTTATGATAAAGGACATGAATTTAGGGTTTGTAATACTTACCAATGAAGCTGAAGAGCCTGCAACCTTTTTATTGACAGCTAAGATATTAGAACAGCTGTTTAATGATGAGTCATATAACATTTATGCACGGGTATTGGATTATAGGAATAAGAGTTTAAAAAGGAGAAAAGAATCCCCAAGTCAAATTTCAAAAACCATAAATACAAAACCTTCATTAGAACTTGAAAAATACGTAGGCAAATACAACGACAAAATGTATGGAGATATTTTAATAAATAACATCAAGAGTGGTGGGTTAGAAATTACATTTTCTCATTCACAAGTATTCAAAGGAAAATTGGAACATTGGCATTTTGATACGTTTAAAATAGACTGGAATGACATTCGGGTTCCCAATGGGTTTTTAACTTTCAACTTTAATTCAAAAAGAGAAATATTAGGATTCTCCATCGACCAAGAAAATTTGCTTGATGTTGATTTCGGAGAGCTGAATATTGTGAAAAAATAAGAACTAAGCAAACAAAAGATAAACCTGCTCTGCGAAGTTTGTAACTTCGTAGTAACAACAAAAACCAACAGATTAATTTTTTTAATTATCCATTCTTCCCCTTTTTCGGTTTCCTCCGCTTCCCTCCATTCAATTTATAAGTATAACTCAAAATAACATAACGCCCTAAACTCGCAGTTGTAGTTTCTTCAAAATAATTTACGGTACTGCGTCTAAAAATATCAACGTTTTTATCCAGAATATCAATCAGTACCAATTTTAAAATATTCTTTTTATTTCCAGAAAAGGCATAAGAAATGGCTGCATTCCAAATGGGTAATTCTTGATTATTGGTAAACTTATTATCCGAAAAAATAATATAATCTAGTTGGGTGTTGAGGTTTAATGCTTTGGAAGCTTCAAAATCAAAGGAAGCGAAATAGTTTTGTTCAGTAAACGTTCTGTCCAAATCTTAAACTAGAGAAAATGTGGTGTTATTGATGCTGTAAGAAGCTACAGTCTTTACATCAAATTTACTTTTATTTGAATTTTCAAAAGACAGGTTGAAGGAGTAATCTTGAGTAATGACATCGTTCAATTCATTATTAACTACAGCGTTGGTTTTAAAAGATAAAAAACGCTCCAAAATTAATTGAAGCGTTCTTGTTATAATTTGCGTGTCGAGGCTCTCGACCTACATCATTCCTGGCATACCGCCACCCATTGGAGGATGACCAGCATCAGCTTCTTTAATATCTATTAAAGCACATTCAGTTGTAAGAATCATTCCAGCTACAGATGCGGCATTTTCTAGAGCGATTCGTGTTACTTTCTTAGGATCTATAATTCCTGCTTTAAGCATGTCAACATATTGTTCAGATTTAGCATCGTAACCAAAGTCTTTTTTCCCTTCTAAAACTTTATTGATAACTACAGAACCTTCTCCGCCTGCATTTTCAACAATAGTTCTCAATGGAGATTCAATCGCTTTATTTACGATTTGAACACCAGTAGTTTCATCTAAATTATCGGTAGTGATTTTTGCTAAAACAGCTTTTGCTCTCACTAGTGCGACACCACCACCGGCAACAATACCTTCTTCCACGGCAGCACGAGTTGCATGTAAAGCATCGTCAACACGATCTTTCTTTTCTTTCATTTCAACTTCACTTGCAGCACCAACATAAAGTACAGCAACACCGCCAGCCAATTTAGCTAAGCGCTCTTGTAGTTTTTCCTTATCGTAATCTGAAGTTGTGGTTTCAATTTGGGATTTGATTTGGTTTACTCTTGCTTTAATAGCATCGGCATCACCAGCACCATTTACAATAGTTGTATTGTCTTTGTCAACCGTTACTGTTTCAGCAGAACCCAACATTGATAAATCAGCATTTTCTAAAGTGAATCCTCTTTCTTCAGAAATTACAGTTCCACCAGTTAAAATTGCGATATCCTCTAACATTGCTTTACGTCTGTCTCCAAAACCAGGTGCTTTAACAGCGGCAATTTTTAATCCGCCACGTAATTTGTTTACCACCAAAGTAGCTAAGGCTTGTCCATCAACATCTTCGGCAATGATTAATAATGGGCGACCATTTTGAGCTACTGGCTCTAATATTGGAAGAATTTCCTGTAAGTTAGAAATCTTTTTATCGAACAATAAAATGTATGGATTTTCTAAATCGGCAATCATTTTATCTGCATCAGTAACAAAGTAAGGCGATAAATAACCGCGATCGAACTGCATACCTTCAACAACATCAACGTATGTTTCCATACCTTTTGCTTCTTCAACAGTAATGACACCTTCTTTACCAACTTTTCCGAAAGCTGTAGCGATTAAATCACCGATGGTATCATCATTATTTGCTGAAATAGCAGCAACTTGTTTTATTTTTTCAGAAGAATTTCCAACCTTTTGAGTTTGTTTTTCAAGATCTTCAGTAATTGCTTCAACAGCTTTGTCAATACCACGTTTTAAATCCATCGGGTTTGCACCAGAAGCTACGTTTTTTAAACCTTCTTTTACGATGGCTTGTGCTAAAACGGTAGCAGTTGTTGTGCCATCACCAGCCAAATCGTTGGTTTTAGAAGCCACTTCTTTTACCATCTGCGCACCCATGTTTTCGTGTGCATCGTCCAATTCTATTTCTTTAGCTACAGTAACACCATCTTTAGTTACTTGTGGTGCTCCGAAACTTTTACTGATAATTACATTACGTCCTTTAGGACCTAAAGTTACTTTTACTGCGTTTGCTAATGCATCTACACCGCGTTTTAATCCGTCGCGTGCGTCAATATCAAATTTTATGTCTTTTGCCATTTTATAATTATTTTTTGTCATTCCCGCGAAGGCGGGAAACTGTTTAATGTTATTATATTACTTTGTTTGATGAGATTTCCGCCTTCGCGGAAATGAAAAAAGCTTTTATACAATTGCCAATATATCACTCTCACGCATGATTAAGTAATCATTACCCTCAAGTTTTAAATCTGTTCCAGCGTATTTTCCATATAAAACGGTGTCGCCAACTTTAACAGTAATAGGTTCGTCTTTTGTGCCGGGTCCGGCAGCTACAACTTTTCCTTTTTGTGGTTTTTCCTTAGCGTTATCAGGAATAATAATTCCAGATGCTGTTTTAGTTTCGGCTTCAGCAGGTTCTACAAGAACTCTATCTGCTAATGGTTTAATGTTTAATCCCATTTTGTTTTATATTTTAATTAATTAAGTTATTGATTAACGCTTAAGCGTTGTACTAAAAATGTGCCATGGCTTGTAAACTGACAAACTTGCAGTAACAAAAAAATGCCAACTTGTAAAGTTGGCATTTTGTATAATTTTTTATAAAAACTAGTTGTCTCCTTCTGGATCAGTAGTAGTTGTTCCTGAATTATCTGTTGCAGGAAGTGGTGCTGGTGTATCCGGAAGCGCAGGTAATGGTTGCGCAGTTGGTGCATCAAGATCTAATGCTTTAGAATCTACCGCAGTTTCTCCTCTATTTATTGCAACATTAGATACTAAAATTAGTACCAAAAGCAATGTTGCTAATGTCCATGTGCTTTTGTCTAAAAAATCTGTGGTCTTTTTTACACCACCTAATTGTTGTGTGCCACCGCCACCGAAAGATGAGGATAACCCACCGCCTTTAGGGTTTTGCACCATAATTACTACTACTAGCAAAAATGCTACAACTACTATAAGCGCTAAAAATATTGTAAACGTGCTCATTATTCTATATTATTTTGTTCTTGTAATTGTTCTACTGCCTTAATTTGGTTTGCAAAGAAACTACTTTTTTCTGGATATTTCAAACTTAAAATTTTATACGATTGAATTGCTTTTTTATAGTTTTTTTGTTCCACATAAATGCGTGCTAAAGTCTCTGTCATTAACGCCTCTGGTTGTATCATTTGGGCTTTGGCAAGATTACCCTTATTTGATACAGGTTTGGTCGGATTAATTTTAGGATTTTGTGATATAAACTTATCTATTAATTCGTGTTTTTTTGCCGTCTCTGGTTTTTCAGGTGCTTTGGTGTCTAACGCATCAGGCTTTTTATCGACAGGTTCCTCAGTTCTTTTAATAGGTTTGAAGCGTGTTAATTTCAACCACTCATTAAATGAATGTGCTTCTCTTTTATCAAATTGAAGCGGTTTGCCTAAACTTAAAATATCCTCAGCGGTTGCGTCTTGGGTTTTTGTGTCGGCCGTGGCGTTTTCTATAGTTTCAGATTCATCCAGTTTAAAAAGAACGGTCTTTTTTTGAGAAGGGTCTTTAGGCTGAAATAATTCTGGGTCTAAAACTCCCGAGGTCTCATTGATTTGTTGTTTTAAAGCATCATCAATTGTTAAACTTTTATTGACTGAAATATCATCAGCACTCACATTCATATCATTGAGATAAATCGTGTTTTTCTTGATGATTTTTGAAATTTCATTCTGAACGAATACATCCGAAGTTATAAAATCGAATAAGATACTTCTGTCGGTGGTGTAAGCTGCTGTGATTTTTAGAGCTTGATTATAATCGGTGCTTTCTTGACTTTTTAGCCCTTTTAAATATAAAGCTTTGGCAGATTGAAAATAGGGATAGTCTTGAATAACAGATTGCAACGCCTCGGTTTTAAGGGGGTTGATCTCTTTAGGATTTTGTAATAAAGATGTGAAATCGTGACTATTCAATTGTTTTTGATTTTTTTTTCCCGATAGCTATCGGGATTACTATTTCGGGACTAGCACCGAAATAGTCTGTTTTACCATTTTGCCAAAGAGGCATTAAAAATATCTTGTGTGATGCGTTCAAAAATATCTTCGATAGCGGTGTCTTTTTGTGCTCCAGTTAATTGTTCTCTACCCGGATAGTCATGAAAGAATGTAAAAGGTCTTTCAAATTCGGCTTCAGGATCATTTTTGTCGTAAAAGTGAACTTTAATCGTAATTGTTAATCTGTTTTGGGCCGCTGTATTTTGTGAGGTAGCTGTAGTAGGGGAGATACGGTATTCTGTAATTTCACCTTCGTACACAATATCTCCGTTAGAATTCACATTATTCAAATTTGTTTGATTTTCTAGAATTTGAATCATTGAATTTCTAAAAGTTAACTCTAAACCAGGCTCCACTAAAAGCGAATTATTTTCGAAACGATTCACCTGAAATGTTTTAGTATCCGCAGAAATGGATGCCCCTGTAAAAGAGTAGGCACCACAGCCCAGAACTGAAATGGCGACTATAATTAAGGTTATGTGTTTTATGTGTTTCATTTATAATTCTTTGTCATTCCCACGAAGGTGGGAATCTTTTTTGTTCAGTAACGAAAATTTATAGATCGTATTGTTTAATTTTCCTGTAAAGCGTACGTTCGCTAATGCCCAATTCGGCAGCCGCTAATTTACGTTTTCCATGATGGCGTTCCAACGATTTTTTTATCAATTCTAATTCTTTATCATGTAGCGATAAGGTTTCCTCTTCTTCAATCTCTTCGGCAAAATGATATTTATCTACAGTAGATGGTTCATTAACATGCTCCGGAATCGATAAATATTCAGGCGAATCTTCAACGTCTTCTTCAAAAGCAATGTCGTCTTTATCTTCGCTATCGTCGCCATAAATTTTTTGAATGAGATGCTCATTGTCTTTTTCAACATCCTTTGTATTGCCGTTCTTCATGAGTTCCATAGTGAGTTTCTTCAAGTCATTTAAATCACTTTTCATGTCGAAAAGGACTTTGTAAAGAATCTCACGTTCGCTACTAAAATCGCTTTCGCTTTTTGAAGTCTTAATAACAGCAGGTAAATTTGTGGAAGCCGATGATGGTAAATAACTTTTTAAAGCTTCCGCAGAAATCGTTCTATTTTGCTCCAATACCGATATTTGTTCGGCAATATTACGTAATTGCCGAATATTACCGCTCCATCTATGTTTCACAAGTAATTGGATGGCATCATCCGTAAGTTTTACCGTCGGCATTTTATACTTTAATGCAAAATCACTGGCAAATTTTCTGAATAACAAATGGATGTCTTCCTGACGTTCGCGAAGTGGTGGTAAATGAATATCAACGGTACTTAACCTGTAATATAAATCTTCCCTGAATTTCTCTTTTTCAATGGCTTCAAACATATTGGCGTTGGTGGCAGCAACAATTCGAACATCGGTTTTTTGCACTTTACTGGAGCCTACTTTCAAAAACTCCCCATTTTCTAAAATACGTAACAAACGCACTTGGGTGGTCAATGGCAATTCTCCAACTTCATCTAAAAAAATAGTGCCGCCATCAGCAACTTCAAAATAACCGCTTCGGGTTGCCGTAGCTCCTGTAAAAGCACCTTTTTCGTGTCCGAACAATTCACTATCAATGGTGCCTTCTGGAATGGCGCCACAGTTTACAGCGATGTATTTATTGTGTTTTCTATGTGACAATTGATGGATAATTTTCGGAATACTTTCCTTACCAACACCACTTTCGCCAGTTACCAAAACCGAAATATCGGTAGGAGCTACACGAATGGCTTTTTCTATGGCACGATTAAGTGCTAATGTATTACCAATAATCCCAAAACGTTGTTTTATTGCTTGTACTGATTCCATAGGAAAGCCCCTAAAAAAGCCCCCTAGCCCCCATAGAGGGAACTAAAAAACTTTGGTTAATATTATTTTGAGTCTTCATTGTTTTTATCTAACTTTTTGTTGTTTAATTAAAAGCCCCTCTTTTTTACGCCTGAGTGAGAGTTCCCTCTTCGGGGGCTAGGGGGATTCCAATCAATGTCGCACTCGTACAATCCGTAATCTTTACATTTACAAAATCCCCAACTTTATAATGTTCCTTCGGAAAAACAACCACCGTATTTTGGGTGTTTCTCCCAGACCAATGTGCATCGGAACGTTTTGAAGACTTTTCAATTAAAACCTCTTCAACTTTACCAACATGTTCTTTGGTGCGCAATAAACTATGTTTTTGTTGTAAAGCGATTATTTCGTTAAGGCGACGTTTTTTTATAGCCGCAGGAATATCATCTTCCATTTTTCGCTCTGCTAAAGTCCCCGGTCTTTCAGAGTAAGCAAACATAAATCCAAAGTCATATTTTACATATTCCATTAAACTCAATGTGTCTTGATGGTCTTCTTCAGTTTCTGTTGGAAAACCAGTAATCATGTCTTGACTAATAGCACAATCTGGAATTAATCGTTTAATGTTGTCAATCAATTCAAAATATTCTTCACGCGTATGTAAACGGTTCATTGCCTTTAGGATACGGTTGCTGCCACTTTGGACAGGTAAGTGAATATAGTTACAGATATTTCTATGCTTCGCCATGGTTTCAATCACATCAAGCGTTAAATCTTGAGGGTTGGACGTTGAAAAACGAAAACGCATTTTAGGTTGTGCCTTGGCACATAAATCTAACAATTTCGCAAAATTAACTGCTGTGGCTTTTTGTAAATCGCTGGCTTTCTCGAAGTCTTTTTTCAATCCGCCACCATACCATAGGTAACTATCTACATTTTGACCCAGCAACGTTACTTCCTTATAGCCTTTATCCCAAAGTTCGTTGATTTCTTCTATGATACTTTGTGTATCTCTACTGCGTTCGCGACCTCTCGTAAAAGGCACTACGCAAAACGTACACATATTATCACACCCGCGGGTTATAGAAACAAATGCGGTAACACCATTCGTGTTTAATCGAACGGGAGAAATATCGCCATACGTTTCTTCTTTGGAAAGTATCACGTTAATGGCATCTCTACCGTCTTCAACTTCGGCTAAAAGGTTTGGTAAATCTTTGTAAGCATCTGGTCCCACAACCAAATCCACAATTTTCTCTTCTTCGAGAAATTTGCTTTTTAAGCGTTCTGCCATACAGCCTAAAACACCAACTTTCATTTTAGGGTTCAGTTCTTTTTTTACGGCATTATATTTTTCCAAACGCTTTCTTACAGTTTGTTCTGCCTTATCGCGAATTGAACAGGTGTTTACTAAAACCAAATCTGCGTCTTCTAGGTTTTGAGTGGTGTTGTAACCTTGCTCCGTTAAAATTGAAGCTACAATTTCGCTGTCGCTAAAATTCATCTGGCAACCGTAACTTTCTATAAAGAGTTTACGTTTGTTGCTGTCTTTTTTGTCGAGAATTAAAGCTTCTCCCTGTTTGCTTTCGTCTATTATCTTTTCCATAATGTACTGAGACCACTAAGGGTCAATTTTCGTACCTACCTCTATGGCGGGGTGGTGCAAAGATACAATTAAATTGTTTTTTGTGACAAAGTGGCAGATTTAATTTCTGTTAACTTTTTGATAAAATTTGTTTATGTTTAACGCAACCTTTTGAGACTATTTACATCTTAATATTAAATCACAAATCGAATCTATGAAATCCATAAAAAAAGTTTTCTTTTCAATTACAGTATTATTTTTAATGGTAAACATGCGTTGTGAGCCTAGTGACGACATAGTTATAGACAACGATAATTTACTAATCGGCAATTGGGTAAACCCAGAATATAACGATACTAACATCACTTTTGAAAGAGCGAGTAAGTTACCTGTTGATGGTTATGGGATTTCATTTATGAAAAATGGCGATTTTGTTGAACGTTCATCGGGTTGGTGCGGTACACCGCCTTTGTCGTTTTTTGATTACAATGGAAAATGGCAGCTTAATGATGCGGTGGTTTTAATTACTCAAGATCATTTTCCGAATAATTATGCATGGCGTATTGTTTCGCTTACTGAAAATGAATTAGTGGTTACTAAAGAATTAACGGAACGCGAAATAGATTATAGGAAATTAATGGCTATTTATGATGAAATTGAAGCCTTTATAAAAGGGATTCCATGTGAAAATGCAGAAGATTGGACATTTACACCCTATGGCTCAAAAGCCTGTGGAGGTCCACAATGGTTTTTAGCCTATCCTAAAAGTATAGATACAGTAGCATTCTTGAAAAAAGTTGAAGAATATACTAAAGCAGAACGTGATTATAATATCAAGTGGAGTGTGTTTTCTACCTGTGATGTTGTAAGTCCACCAAAGTCAATTGAGTGTCAAAACGGTTTTCCAATTTTAAAATTTTAAATGATGAAGTCAATACTTAAAAATATAATATTCTTTAGTGTGATAGCGTTTTGTTTTATGAATTTACAATGTGAAGATGATGACGACGTGATTGATAGTATATGTGATGAGGTAACTGTTGTAAATAAAGACATTTATGATAATTTGGTTTCAGATGATTTTCAGTTTGTTGAGGTCGCCATAACCGATGATTGCTTAAATATAAAAATAAGTGCTTCGGGATGTGATGGCGCCACATGGGGATTCGAATTAGTGGATTCTGGGGCAGTCGCAGAATCATCGCCAGAACAACGCTATTTAAAGTTTCAATTAGTTAACGAAGAGCTTTGTGATGCTGTTATTCAGAAAACGATCTCTTTTGATTTGAGACCGCTTCAAATTCAAGGAAGCACTAAAATAATTCTCAATATAGAAGGGTTGCAAGAGAGTGTAACATATTCATATTAAAAAAACTATAACTTATAAAACTATTAACCATGAAATCAACCTCAATTATTTTAGGCATTTTTATGTTTTTGGCATTGTTTTCCTGTGATAACGATGATGAACATCTTGATCTCGTAACTGTGGCTACACCAGAACTGATGAGTAAATCTAGTTTTAGGAAGGCCGTTGCTATTAATGCGCCACAACCTATAAAGCAGGCAGGAAAAATTTATGCGTATGGCGATTATATTTTTGTGAATGATGTAAATAAAGGCGTTCATGTAATTGATAATTCTCAACCTAACTTGCCAAAAGCAATCAGGTATATTGCAATTCCCGGGAATGAAGATATTTCGGTTAAGGATAACTTTTTATATGCCGATAGTGCTACCGATTTGGTAGTATTTGATATTTCAGATATTAACAATATCAAACAAACAGAGCGTTTAGAAGATGTTTTTGAAGTCTATAATTATCAAATCCCTATTGAAGCGGAAGCAGCAGATTGGGGCGCTTATAATTATGAAACGGATATTGTAGTAGGTTGGACTTTAAAACAAGAACAACGGGAAAATGTTGATCAAACTATTTTGATCGGTTGGGGCGTTCGAAATGATGCGCTTGTTTCGTTTGCAGAATCTACAGTTGGAGTAGGAGGTTCATTGGCGCGCTTTCAAATCGTGAATAATTTTTTATATACGGTAGGTTCTTATAGCATGTCTATTTTTAATATTCAAGATTTAGCAAACCCTGTGTTGTCCACTACTATGAATGCAGGTTGGAATATAGAAACCATGTTTGCTGCCGATAATTATTTATATTTGGGGAGCACAAACGGCATGTATATCTACGATTTAAAAACACCTTCATCTCCAGAATATGTTTCAGAATTCACACATTGGGAAGGCTGTGATCCTGTGGTGGTTGATGGCGATTACGCGTATTTAACTTTAAGAGGCGGAAATGCTTGTGGACAATTGGAAAGTGTTTTGGAAGTGATTGATATTAAGGATAAAACGAATCCAACATTGGCAAAACGCTATACTTTAGAAAACCCGTATGGTTTGGGAATTAAGGGCAACATGCTTTATGTGTGCGATGGAACTGCAGGCTTAAAACTGTTTGAGCGTAAAACTTCAGAAGATTTAAAACTCGTAAAGACTTTAAAAAATATACAAGCTACAGATGTTATTCCTTTGGAAAATAGTTTAATAATGATAGGTGGTAATACGCTCTATCAGTATAGATATATGCAAAACAACGTTGGGCTTATTAGCTCATATTCACTCAACTAAACTAAACTAAACGTTGTTGGGGAAAATCTGCTTTCGGGCAGATTTTTTTATGTAATATTGCAGCGAAATAATCAAAATTAGAGGCTTAAAATGTCTTTATAATTGCTAACCTAACTGCTGAAAATGAATTCCATAAATACTTTATTAGACAAGATTGACACCGCAAAACAATTAGATTTTGGAGATATCATAAGTAGAACAATAGAGCTTTTTAAAAAAACATGGTTAAGAGGTTTTATTTTGCTCTTAATAATGATGGTCGTGATGATTCCTTTTTTTATGGCTATTTATATCCCAATGTTTGATTCTGTGATGGAACAGGTGCAATCTGGAGATTATGATCCAAACGATGCTAGTAGTTTAATGCTGGCGCAGCCAGATTCATTTCGATATATGATATTAGGATTTACTTTTGTTATGAGTTTTGTAAGTACAGGCTTGGTTGCTGGTTTTTACAGGATCGTAAAAAAGATAGACCACGACGAAACGCATAGTCTTTCAGATTTATTCTATTTCTTCAAGCAACACTATTTAGGAAAAATATTTGCCATAGCTGCATTCGCTTTATTACTAGCTTTGGTTAATTTTACCTTAGAAAAGTTTTTGCCCCAATTGTCAGCCTCATTTTTAAACGCTGGGATATCGGTTATTTTTAGTGTTTATAGTGCTTTGTTTGTGGTGTTTTTTGCGTTTAATCCACAGTTAGAAAGTTCCGATTTTTTTGTGCTAAGTTTTAGATTGGGCTCAAAAAAATGGTTTCTCATTTTCGGGCTCTTATTTGTTACAATGATTATAGGTATGTTAGGCATTATAGCTTGTTTTATCGGTGTGTTATTTACTATTTCTATTGTTTATCTTCCAACATATTTCGTGTATAAAGATGTATTTGGATTTGATGCAACCAGCGATATTGAAAAAATTGGGATTGAGTAAATTTTAAATGATACTTGTCACAAATTATAAAATCAAATACTTTTACCACAATTATATAATGCTAACTAATTATTAAAATGAATACCATTGAAACTATATTAGAAAAAATTGAACGCGCTAAAGAGTTAGACTTTGGTTCTATTTTTAATAATAATATTGAACTCTTCAAAAAAGTTTGGTTGCAAGGGTTTGTAACTATGATTCTAACAGGGTTATTAGTCGTTCCCTTTTATTTTATTATGTATATACCTTTAGTGGCAATTGGATTAATCAGTCCAGAAACTTTAGAAAACGGAGAAATGCCTAGTGTGGCTTTAATAATTGCTATGGTTATAATAGTAACTTTGTTTTTTCTGGTAGTTATTATAGTTTCTATTGGTATGAGGTCAGCTTTTTATAGGATTTGTAAAAACAAGGACTTTAACGATAAAACTAGTGATGATTATTTTTTCTTTTTCAAGAAGAAATATTTCAAAAAAACAATAATTTTAGGTTTGTCTATTGCTGGAATAACTGTCTTGTCATTGTTGCTTTTTATACTGCCAGTTTTTTACGTAATGATTCCTTTAGCATATATGCCAGTAATTTATGCTGTAAATCCAGATTTAACTCCAAATGAAATTATAAAAGCAGGTTTTGCATTAGGTAATAAAAAATGGTTTTTCACTCTATTGTTACTTATAGTTTCTTGGTTTGTTTCTTTAATAGGTTTATTGATGTGTTTAATCGGAATATATTTTACGCAACAGTTTGTTCTTTTACCATTTTATGAAGTATACAAACAAATGGTAGGTTTTAGCCATAAAAGCGAAATAGACACCATTGGTTCAGGAGAACTATAGAATCCTGAAAAAATAAATTTAAAGCCCGTTTTTAGTAAATAAAATCGGGCTTTTTCGGTTTTTTAATTCACAGTTAATCTGTAAAATTAGGCAGATAAACTTTTTTTGATATACATTTGTAGCTTCAAAAAATGATGTATGGCGAAGAATTTAGTGATAGTTGAGTCACCTGCTAAGGCAAAAACTATAGAAAAATTTCTAGGAAAAGATTTTAAAGTAGAATCCAGTTTCGGACATATTGCCGACCTCCCCTCAAAGGAGTTGGGAGTGGATGTCGAAGGTGATTTCAACCCCAAATACGAGGTTTCCAAAGATAAAAAGGAAGTTGTTAAAAAACTGAAAGCACTCGCCAAAAAAGCTGAAATGGTTTGGTTGGCAAGTGATGAGGATCGAGAGGGTGAAGCCATAGCGTGGCATTTGGCAGAAACCTTAAAATTAGATAAAGACAAGACAAAACGTATTGTTTTTCATGAGATTACCAAGTCAGCCATTCAAAAGGCTATAGAAAATCCAAGAGGTATAGATTACGATTTAGTAGATGCACAACAAGCGCGTCGTGTTTTAGATAGAATTGTAGGTTACGAATTGTCTCCGGTACTTTGGAGAAAAGTAAAGGGAGGGCTTTCCGCAGGTCGTGTGCAGTCAGTTTCAGTACGATTAATTGTTGAAAAAGAAAGAGATATTCAAGGGTTTACACCTGAAGCGTCTTATAGAATTGATGCAGAGTTCTCTAACGAGGACGGGCAAAGTTTCAAAGCGAAATTGCTAAAGAACTTTGCAACGAAAGCAGAGGCACAAAAATTCTTAGAAAAAAATGCGACAGCAACCTTTAAAGTTGGGGATTTACAAAAGAAACCAGCAAAAAAAGCACCCGCAGCACCATTTACAACCTCGACATTACAGCAAGAAGCATCACGTAAGCTCTATTTTTCGGTAAGTAAAACCATGACGATGGCGCAACGCCTGTATGAAGCGGGTTTGATTACGTATATGAGAACGGATAGTGTGAATTTATCAGATGAAGCACGAAAAGGCGCTGAGGCTGAAATTAAGGATGCCTACGGTTCAAAATACAGCAAGCCAAGAAATTATAAAGGAAAAGCAAAAGGTGCTCAAGAGGCGCATGAGGCTATTCGGCCAACAAACTTTGCAACACATTCCGTAAATATAGATAGAGACCAAGCGCGTTTATATGATTTAATTTGGAAACGTGCCATTGCATCCCAAATGAGTGATGCTCAATTAGAGCGTACCAATGTTAAAATTGAAGCATCAACACATAAGGAAACCTTTACAGCAAACGGAGAAGTGATTAAATTTGATGGTTTTCTAAAAGTATATTTAGAAGGTACTGATGATGAAGATGCAGAACAAGATGGCATGTTACCAGCGTTAAAAGTAAATGAAACACTTTTAAATAGTTTTATTTCGGCAACCGAACGTTATACACGCCCACCGGCAAGATATACAGAGGCCTCGCTAGTTAAGAAGTTAGAAGAATTAGGAATTGGTCGTCCGTCAACATATGCGCCAACTATTTCAACCATTCAAAATAGAAATTATGTTGAAAAGGGAACGGTTGATGGCGTAGAGCGAGAGTACACACAATTAAAACTTCAAAACGGAAAAGTTACGGATGTAAAATTATCTGAAAAAGTGGGTTCTGATAAAGGAAAATTGGTGCCAACAGATATTGGAATGATTGTAACCGACTTTTTAGTAAATCATTTCGAAGCTATTTTGGATTATAATTTTACCGCAAAAGTTGAGGAAGATTTTGATGAAATAGCAGAAGGAAAAGAGGACTGGAAAAAAATGATGAAGTCATTTTACAAAAAATTCCACCCCGTTGTAGAAGATGTAAAGGAAAACGCCGATAGGGAGTCTGGAGAACGTATTCTTGGAAAAGACCCTAAAACAGGAAAGCAAGTAAGTGTGCGTTTGGGTAAATTTGGGCCAATGGTACAAATAGGTACTGTTGACGATGAGGAAAAACCACAGTTTGCTAGTTTAAGCCAAGATCAACAATTGAATACCATAACTTATGAAGAGGCTATGGATTTATTTCAATTGCCTAAAAATTTAGGAGAGTACGAAGGTCAAGAGATTTTAGTGAATAATGGGCGTTTTGGACCCTATGTTAAGTTTGGCGATGCGTTTGTATCATTGCCAAGAGGAACAGATCCATTAAGTGTAGAACTGGATGAGGCTATCGATGTTATCAAAGAAAAGCAAAAAGCAGATGCACCAATATATATGTATAAAGATTTGCCGGTACAAAAAGGCAAAGGGCGTTTTGGGCCATTCATAAAATGGAACAATATGTTTATCAATGTGAATAAAAAATACGATTGGGATAACCTTTCTGATGATGAAATTGTTGAATTGATTGAGACAAAAATTCAAAAGGAAATAGATAAAGTGATCCATAATTGGGAAGATGAAGGTATCCGTGTGGAAAAAGCACGTTGGGGAAGGCACAATGTATTAAAGGGTAAAATAAAAGTTGAATTGCCTAAAACTGTTGATGTTTCTGAAATGACCTTAGATGAAGCAAAAGCTATTATAGAAGCAAAAGCACCAAAGAAAAAGGCAGCTAAAAGAAAACCTGCCGCAAAAAAGAAGGCACCAGCTAAGAAGAAAGCACCAGCAAAAAAGAAGTCATAGCTAATGAATTTTAATTTTCTCTCACCTGTATCAGACACTATTCTGGCTCACAACGAGCTCCTGTCAATGCAAGCACTTGGAAGAAGACTGCTCATACATTCCAATCAACAAGGTATTCCTGATTTAGAAGGTGTAAATATTGTCATTTTAGGAATTATCGAAAACAGAAATGATGTTGATTACATTGGCGAAACTTTCCAATTAGATGAAATTAGAAAATCGCTTTATGCGCTTTTCCCAGGTAGCTGGACTACTACAATAGCAGATTTAGGAGATATCAATGCAGGTGAAAGTATAGAAGATACCTACTTCGCTTTAAAGGAGATCATTGAGATTCTCATTAAAAAAGATATTATTCCTGTACTATTAGGGGGGAGTCAGGATTTGACATATGCCAATTATCGCGCCTATGACGCCATTATGCCAATGGTTAATTTGGTAAATGTAGATTGTAAGTTCGATTTGGGAGACTCCGCAAAACCTATTAAAAACAATAGCTTTGTTGGTAAAATTATTCTGGACGAACCTTATAATTTATTCAATTATTCAAATATTGGTTATCAAACCTATTTCAATTCGCAAGAAGAAATAGATTTAATGGAACGCTTGTATTTCGAGTCTTATAGATTGGGTAAAGTAAATAAAGATATTACAATAGTAGAACCTGTTTTGCGAGATGCGAATATTGTGAGTTTAGATTTAAAAGCACTAAAAGGTGCTGAGGTGAGTTTAAAGCAAAAGTATTCTCCAAACGGATTAGATGGAACTTCTATTTGTGCCATTTCAAGATACGCAGGAATAAGTAATAAGGTAAGTTCATTCGGGATCTATGAATATAAGCCTTCAAAAGATGATGAAATTTCATCAATGCTTATAGCTCAAATTATTTGGTATTTCATAGAAGGTGTAAATTGTCGTGTAAAGGACGATGATTTTTCAGATGAAAAAAATTACCAAAAATTTTTCACCATGGTAGAGTCGCACGAACTCGTGTTTTATAAAAGCAACAAAACAGGGCGTTGGTGGGTCGAGATTCCTTTTTTGGATGAAGTGAATAATAAATTAAAAAGACATACGTTATTACCTTGCACGCACCAAGATTATTTGGACGCTTGCAACGATATTATACCAGAACGTTGGTATAAGGCGTTTCAAAAGAATTCAGTATAAATGGACAAAATATGGTCAAAAGGTAAAAATCATCGACAAGATGCTATCTTTTTACGATGAAATGTTATTTTTTTAGACAAATAGTTGCTTATTAAAAAATATATAAATATGTTTACGCTCTCAAAATTGAAGCTTAAATAATTAACCTCGAGTTTTCTATGTATATGAAGAAGTTTTTTTTATTAACCGCGGTATTGACTTTATTAGCCAGTTGTGGCTCTAAAGATAGAGGTGAACTGGTAGGAGTTCAAGGAAAAAAATGGCACCCAGAGAAGCCTTATGGTATGGAGTTGGTTCCAGGAGGAGCATTTATTATGGGTAAAGCCGATGAAGATCTTGCTGGGGTAAACGATGCTCCAGGAAAAACTGTTACAGTTAGAGCTTTTTATATGGATGCTACCGAAATAACAAATAGCGAATACCGTCAATTTGTACATTGGGTAAGAGATTCTATTTTAAGAATGAAGTTAGCAGTTCTTGCAGATGAGGTTGGGAAAACACCTGAAGATGGTGGTATTGGTGAGTTTGCATTTAAAGATGCAGATACAGCAAACATGTCTGTTTACGAGAAGTACATGTTTGAAAATTATACAGGTTTAGGACCAACAGGTTACGAAGGAAGAAAAATAAATAAAGATGTAGATTTAATTTTTGACACAGCAGAATATCCTGATGAATTTTATGCTGAGGTTATGGATACAATGTATTTGCCTCTTGAAGCATCATACAATGGACAGCGTACCTGGGATGTTAAGAAATTTAAATTCCAGTATAGCTACATGGACATTCAAGAAGCCGCCCGTAACAGAGGAGTTGAGCGTAGTAAAGTAATTAAGAAAGAAGAGCTAGAGATTTATCCAGATACAACAGTTTGGATTAGAGATTTCCAATATTCATATAATGAGCCAATGCATAATGATTATTTCTGGCATGCGGCTTATGGAGATTATCCAGTTGTAGGTGTAACTTGGAAACAAGCTAAGGCATTCTGTGAGTGGAGAACTATCAACAAGAATGCTTATCAAAAATCTAGAAAAGGTGCGGCTATGGTAAATACGTTTAGATTACCATCAGAAGCAGAATGGGAATATGCCGCAAGAGGTGGTTTGCAAGCAGCAACCTATCCTTGGGGAGGGCCTTATACTAAAAGTGATAGAGGTTGTTTTATGGCAAACTTTAAACCGGTTCGTGGTGATTATGCGGCAGATCAAGCATTATATACAGTAGAAGCGAAGTCTTACGAGCCAAACGATTATAACCTGTACAATATGGCAGGTAATGTTTCAGAATGGGTGAATGCATCCTATGATCCAGCGTCATACGAGTACTCATCAACAATTAATCCAAGTGTTAACGATGCAGATAACAAACGTAAAGTTTTGCGTGGGGGGTCTTGGAAAGATGTAGCTTACTTTTTACAAGTGAGTTCAAGGGATTATGAATATGCAGATTCTGCAAGAAGTTATATAGGTTTTAGAACAGTTCAAGATTACATGGGGACAAACGTAACGAACAACACTAAATAATAATTTCAAATCAATTATAGTAAATATTAATTTAACCTACCTAAGTAGCTTGACTACTTAGAATTAAAACCAAAAAATTATGGCACAGTCAAAAGCAAGTAAAAGGTTCATGAATATGGCCTACGGATTAGGAGCATCAATTGTAATTATCGGAGCTTTATTCAAAATTATTCACTTCGAAATAGGACCTTTAACAGGTAACGTAATGTTAACAATAGGTCTGGTAACTGAAGCAATTATTTTCGCAATATCAGCATTTGAACCAGTAGATAACGATTTAGATTGGTCTCTAGTATATCCTGAATTAGCAGGAGGAGCGTCATCTTCTAAAAAAGATGAAAACCCAAAAGGTGTTTTATCTAAAAAATTAGATGAATTATTAAAAGAAGCGAAAATAGACGGAGAGCTTATGGCTAGCTTAGGCGATAGCATCAAGAATTTTGAAGGTGTGGCGAAAAGCATGACGCCAACCGTAGATTCTATACAAGCTACTAAAAAATATGGTGAGGAATTATCATTGGCAGCAGCTCAAATGGAATCATTAAATAGCTTGTACAAAGTACAATTAGAAAGTGTTAATAAACAGACTTCTATCAATGAAGAATCTGTAGAAAATGCGGCTAAATTAAAAGAACAAATGCAATCTTTAGCTTCAAACTTATCGTCACTTAATGGCGTATATGGTGGAATGTTGTCTGCAATGAATAAATAATTAGGGGTTTTTACCCAAATTTTAACAACCAAAAAACCTAATTAATTATGGCAGGAGGAAATTTATCACCAAGACAGAAAATGATAAACTTGATGTATTTAATATTTATAGCAATGCTAGCTTTAAATATGTCAAAAGAAGTATTATCAGCATTCGGATTAATGAATGAAAAGCTTACGGAATCTAATGAAGCTGCAGAAGCGCGTAATGATAAATTCATTGCAAGCTTGGAAATTAAAGCTGCGGGAGAACCCGAAAAATACAAGCCTTTAAAGGCTAAAGCAGATCAAATAGATGATTTAGCTACTACATTTGATAATTACTTAACAGATCTTAAAAGCAAAATGATTGCCAAAATTGATGATCCAACAGAATATGAGGTTATGGATAAGGGTGATTATTTAGATGAAAATTTCTTTAAAGGAGATAAGATTAAACCAGAAGGACAAGAATTTTTAAATCAAATAGTTACATTTAGAGAAGGCGTTACTAAGATTCTTCAAGGTGAAAAAGGAATGGAGTCTATAATAGAGGAAGTGAATGAGAAATTTGCAACTGAACCTAAAAAGAGAGATGCAGGAACGCAAGAATGGTTAGATTATCATTTTAAAGGATTTCCTTTAGTGGCTTCTTTAACTAAGATGACTCAAATGCAGGCAGATATCAAAACAACTGAATCTGAAATTTTGTCTAAAATGCTAGAAGGACAAATGACCCAATTAGCATCGATGGATAACTATACCACACTTTTAGAAACTTCTAAATCGGCGTATTTTAATGGTGAGAAATTTGATGGGAATATCGTTTTAGGACGTAAGGACAATTCAACAAGACCTAACAGGGTAGAGTTGACATTAGACGGAAGAAAACTTTCTGAAGATCAATATACCATTGAAGATGGTAAAGTGAAATTAAACATCAATACGGGAGGTGTAGGAGAACACAAAATTGAAGGAAAGTTGATTTTCGTGCAGGATGGGAAAGATGTTGAAGTAGATGTGAATCAATCTTTTGCAACTGTAGCTAAACCAAATTCAGCGACTATTTCAGCTGATAAAATGAATGTGGTTTATAGAGGTGTTAAAAACCCAATGACTATTTCTTTTGCAGGTATTGCCGACAATAATGTTAGTGCTAGTGCTCAAGGTTTATCAAGGATATCTGGTAGTAAATATGTTATGGATGCTCAGGCTATTAAGGGTAGAGAAGTGACTATCAATGTTACGGGTAAAATTAATGGTCAAACTGTAAGTGATAGAGCTACCTTTAGAATTAAAGATTTACCAAAACCAACAGGAACAATTAGAGGAGAGGATGGCGCTGTAAAAATGCAACGTCAAGGTTTGGAAAAATCTACCATCGGAGCTAAATTTGATGATTTTGATTTTGAATTGCCTTTACGAGTTTCAGGATTTAAATTTAAAGTTCCAGGGCAACCAACAATAAATGTTAGAGGAAATAAGTTAGATAGTAGAGCGAAAAGTGCTTTACGTAAAGCGAAACGTGGTTCTGGTGTTCAAATATTTGATATCGAAGCAAAAGCAAGTGGCGTAAGTGTCATACTTAAAAAGGTGTCACCTGTATTTATTGAGCTTACAAATTAAAATATTGGGCTAACTTAACCGTTAGCCTAATAATTATAAAAAAGTAAAAAGATGAATTTAAAAAGTGTTTTATTAACCATTACAGCTGTTGTAACAGTATCTAGCGCATTTGCACAGGCAAATATCCTTAATGCTAAAAGTCCTCAAGAAATTGGGGTTAGAACAGAAGAACAAAAGGCTATTGACAACGATAAACCCCTTGAATATGGGTATATTGATGATAGGGATATTTTGTTTGCAAAAATGGTTTGGGAAAAAGTTGTGCTTGATGAGCGTGCCAATTTTCCGTTGTACTACCCTGTAGATACCAATAATATTGGTAATAACAGGAGGTCATTATATGATGTTTTAATGAAAAACATAAAAAATGGGAAGATTAAAAACATTTATGACGATTCTTATTTTACTACAAAACGTACGTTAAAAGATATTGAAGGCGCATTAAGAAAAGTAGATACTACTGAGTATGGTATTGAGCAATTAAATGCTGGTGAAGAACTATCTGATGAATACATTGTTAGAAGGGATATTTCCGCAGCTGAGATTGAAGAGTATCATATCAAAGGACTTTGGTATTTTGATAAGCGTCAGTCTGAAATGAAATACAGACTATTAGGCATTGCTCCAGTAGCTCCTGATGTTAATTTTATTGATGATGACAATCCAGATTTGGTAGAACTTTTTTGGGTGTTCTTCCCAGATGCTAGAGATGTATTGCACGAAGCAAAAGCATTTAATAATGCCAATAGCGCCATACCACATTCGTTTGATCACATTCTTAACGCGAGACGTTTTCAAGGTTATATTTATAAAGAAGAAAATGTGCAAGGCGATAGAAAAATCAACGAATATATTTCTGAAAATTCTTTGATGCAGCTTTTAGAATCAGAACGTATAAAAACAAAAATTAGAGATTTTGAATTAGATATGTGGACATACTAATTTAAACTCACAATAATATTTTAAAACGCCTGCTTGTAAAGTGGGCGTTTTTCTTTTCTATCAGGTTATAAGCTGCGATAAGATATTAAATATCAAACCAAAAATTCAAAAACAAACAAACATCAATTCCTCCCCTTTTTCAAGGGCCAACAATTTCGATTCATTGAAATTAGGAGGGGTGAAATAGTATTATTTTAAGCAAAACCTTTTTATAACATACAATTTTCTTTAATTATCTTCGCGCTATATGCAAGCAAATTACGATTACATCATTGTAGGCCTTGGTTTGGCAGGAATAAGTTTCTGCGAACAATTAAGAGCAAATCATAAAACATTTATAGTCTTTGATGATAGCTCCGGAAAATCTTCAACAGTAGCGGGAGGCTTGTACAACCCAGTAGTTCTAAAACGTTTTACACCAGTTTGGAAAAGTGAAGAACAACTAGGTTTAGCATTGGATGTGTATGATAAATTGGAGCAACTTCTAAAAGTTACATTAGATTATAAAATTCCTGTTTATAGAAAGTTTGCATCTGTTGAAGAGCAAAACGATTGGTTTACGGCTTCAGATAAACTAGTGTTGACTAAATATCTATCCAATAAAATTATTCCGAATAAAAACACTTCGGTAATAGCAAATCATGGTTTCGGGGAAGTATTGCATACAGGAAGAATAGACGTAAATACCCTGGTAAAATCGTATAAATCTTTTTTGGGTCACAATGATTCCTTTCTTGAAGAACCATTTAAATATGATGCGTTAAATACTTCAGAAAGGGGTGTTAATTATAAAAATATAAAAGCGAAGCATATTGTATTTGCTGAAGGCTTCGGTATTACTAAAAATCCGTTTTTCAAGAATTTGCCTTTAGTGCCTACAAAAGGTGAATTATTGACCATTTACGCTCCTAATTTAAAAATTGAGTATGTTTTAAAAGGCCCAGTCTTCCTAATCCCAATCGGAAACGATTTATACCTAGTAGGAGCTACTTACGAATGGCAGGATTTAACATATGATACCACAGAAAAAGCCAAAACATCACTTTTAGAAAAGCTAGAAACACTAATATCCTGTCCGTTTGAAGTCATTCAACAAGTCGCAGGTATAAGACCAACGGTAAAAGATAGAAGACCTTTAGTAGGGCAGCATCATGAACATCAAAATATGTATGTATTGAACGGTTTAGGAACACGAGGCGTTATGATTGGACCCTATGTAGCAAAGCAACTTTATAATTTTATTGAAAAAGGGAGAGCTTTAGATGACGAAATAAATGTCAAACGTTTTATTTCTTAGTCAATGTTTCATCATAACTCAGAAACATATTTATCCAGATGTTTCTGGAAAGTCGCATGATAATAGGCATAAAGACAATAAGAGTGCCCACAATAGCAATGAATGTAACTATTAAATCCGCATCAAGAATTAACTTGCTAATAACAAATGCGGCAACCGCAAAAGCAATGCCAACGGCATAACTTACGTACATAGCACCATAAAAAAACGAAGGTTCAATTCTATATTTGGTGTTACAACTAGAACAGCGTTCATTTATTTTTAAGGTGTCCGTAAGTCTATATGGATTTTTTATAGTGTACATAGATTCTTGCTGACACTTAGGGCAACTTCCAGTAATTATACTATATAGTTTTGTTCCTTTTTTAAACATATATTTTAATGTATTTTTGCACGCGTAAAAAGCTAAACAAAAATAGTTGTATTAATTTAAAACGGCTGTAACATAAGTCACATTTCTATGCTTAACATTCATAATTTATCAATTTCATTTCAAGGAGAATATCTTTTTGAAGACATTACGTTTAAGCTTGGAAATGGCGACCGTGTTGGATTAATTGGAAAAAACGGAGCCGGTAAATCTACCATGCTCAAAATTTTATCTAAGGAATTGGAACCAGATTCTGGACAAATTGCTGGAGATAAAGAATTAAAAATTGGCTTTTTAAAACAAGATATTGATTTCGTACTTGGGAGAACTGTTTTAGAGGAAGCCTATGAAGCTTTTACTGAGATTAAAGACTTAGAAGCTAAAATGGAAGTGATTAACACCCAAATGGCTGAACGAACCGATTATGAAAGTGAAGGGTACAACCAGTTAATGATTGATATTAACGATTTACAGCATCAGTATGAAATCGTAGGAGGTTATAATTATCAGGGTAACACCGAAAAGATCTTGCAAGGTCTTGGATTTAAACGTGAAGATTTTGATAATTTAACCGATACATTTTCTGGAGGATGGCGTATGCGAATAGAGTTGGCTAAATTATTACTTCAAGATAACGACATTTTACTTTTAGATGAGCCAACCAATCACCTGGATATAGAATCTATCATTTGGTTAGAGAATTTCCTGAAAAATTATACAGGCGCAGTTGCGATTGTATCTCACGATAAAATGTTTTTGGATAATGTGACCAACAGAACTATAGAAATTTCTTTGGGGCGCATTTACGATTATCCAAAACCTTATACCAAATATCTCGTACTGCGTAATGAATTGAAAGAGCAGCAGTTGGCGTCTCAAAAAAATCAGCAGAAGCAGATAGAGCAAACAGAAAAGCTGATTGAAAAGTTTAGAGCCAAAGCATCTAAGGCAACCATGGCGCAATCGCTTATCAAGAAATTAGATAAAATTGACCGCATTGAAGTAGATGAAGATGATAATAGCGTAATGACGTTAAATTTCCCAGTTTCTATTACGCCAGGAAAAGTAGTTGTTGAAGCGGAAAATGTATCTAAAAACTATGGAGATAATCAAGTTTTAAAATCTGTTGATCTATTAATTGAACGCGATAGTAAAACAGCATTTGTTGGGCAAAACGGACAAGGAAAATCTACTCTGGCCAAAATTTTTGTTGGGGATATTAAATATGAAGGGCATTTAAAACTAGGGCACAATGTGCAAATTGGCTATTTCGCTCAAAATCAAGCAGAATATTTAGACGGAAGTAAAACCGTTTTAGATACCATGATTGATGCTGCAAATGAAACCAACAGAAGTAAGGTAAGAGATATTTTAGGCTCGTTTTTATTTAGAGGCGATGAGGTAGAAAAGTATGTAAGGGTATTATCCGGAGGTGAGCGTAACCGTTTAGCTTTGGCAAAGTTGATGCTCCAGCCATTTAATGTGTTGATAATGGATGAGCCAACAAATCACTTAGATATAAAATCTAAGAATGTTTTGAAGGAAGCTTTAAAACGATTTGAAGGTACATTGATATTGGTGTCTCACGATCGTGATTTTTTACAAGGTTTAACCAATATTGTATATGAGTTTAAAGATCATAAGCTAAAAGAATATTTAGGAGATATTGATTATTATTTAGAACAACGCCAAGTTGAAAATTTAAGAGAAGTTGAAAAGCGAACAGTCGTAAAAAATACGCCTAAAGAGAAAAATCAACATTCTTATCAAGATCAAAAAAAGCTAAAATCTTTAAATAATAAGTTGAGTAATATTGAATCTAAAATAGGTCAACTTGAAAAAGGTATTAAATCTGATGATGTTGAATTGGCTTCAAATTACGATAAGACTGTTGCTGATAAAGCCTTTTTTAGTAAATATGAAGCCAAAAAGAAAGAATTGAAACAACTTATGACAGATTGGGAGAACATTCAATATCAATTAGAAGAGTTGTCTTAATAAGTAATCTGTTGCTTTAAGTTTTTTAACTTCAATCAGCCTGTGCTTAGCTGTTTTCTTGATGAAACTAGTTTCAAATATTTAGAAATTAAACTATACCAGCCGGGTTAGAGTTGTAACAGCTAAGTAGCGAAATACTAAACATAGAGCTATAGGTCTGGTGATATGTTAAAATTTTATGCATTTCATCGATAAAAATTGTTTTTAGTCTGTTTCATTACTACTTTCGTACAGTAATTAGTCCTAAATCAACCTAAAGATGAAAACCATAAAACTTACAATTCTTAGTTTTTTAGTAGCAGTATCTGCTTTCGCAAATGTTTCTAATAGTGAAAAGGATGCTTTAATAGCTTTGTATAATAGCACTAACGGTGCACAATGGAATACTACATGGGATACTACAGCCCCAGTTGATACCTGGAACGGTGTTAAAGTAGAGCATGGTCAAGTTACTGAGATTAACTTGCCTTTTAATAACCTAAACGGTGAATTACCTGTTCAAATAGGTGATTTATTAAACTTAAAAAAGTTAAACCTTGGTTTCAATGGTTTAACAGGAGAAATTCCAACAGCCCTTAGTAGCTTAACAAACTTAGAATCCCTTGAATTGTTTATGAATAAATTCGAAGGAGAGATACCTGTAGTATTAGGGAGCCTAAAAAACTTAAAATCATTAAAATTGTACAGTAATAAATTATCAGGTAATATTCCATCTTCATTAATGGGATTAACCAATCTGGAAGAGTTATTACTTGGAAGTAACTATTTAACAGGTAGCATTCCAAACGGAATTTATGCTCTATCTAAGCTTAAAAAATTAAGTGTAATGGATAATAAAATGGATGGGGAAATTCCTGTTGAAATTGCACAATTAACAAACTTGGAAGAATTATTATTATCAAGCAACCAGTTTACTGGAGATTTGCCAATGGAATTTATAAACTTATCAAAGTTAAATACTATTATGGTAAGCGATAACAATTTGAATAAAGAATACATAAGTGTTTCAGGTAAAAATCCACCAGCTTTAATGCGTTTAGGCACACAAAATGCGACAGCCACAATGGATATTGAAAAAGAATAATCAAGAAGAATTTTTTTATAAAAGTTAATGGTAAAATAGGTACACAATTGTGTGCCTATTTTTTATATTTATATATGTACGAACATTTCTTTACATGTCCCTATTGTTGGGAAGTAATTTCTATGTTACTAGATAATTCTGTGTCAAGTCAAGTTTATATTGAAGATTGTGAAGTGTGCTGTAACCCAATTCAGGTAACACTAAAATTTTCAAGTTCAGAATTATCAGAATTTCAGGTGACTAACATTGAGCAATAATATTTTCTAATTTTCTTATTGTAGAAATTAAAAAGGATTGTATATTTGCAGTCCGAAATGATTTGGTCGGCATTATGAACCGAAAGTAGGTTCTCAACTTGATTGAGTATCGCTAAGTAAATTATTTTAAAATTATATCGCGGGATAGAGCAGTAGGTAGCTCGTCGGGCTCATAACCCGAAGGTCACTGGTTCGAGTCCAGTTCCCGCTACAAAGAAACCCATTGATAATCAGGTATCTAAAACCTTTGTCAATGGGTTATTTTTTTGATATCTTGCAAGCCGCATACAGTACCGCATACGAATCTTTGGGATCAAGAACAATTGTTGTGTTTACGCAAATACTGGATCAAGAACAATTGTTGTGTTTACGCAAATACTGTGGTTAACCTATAAAGGAAAAAATCTACGTTTCTCACACCTCTGAACTGTGCCCTAAAAGCGGATCAAGAACAATTGTTGTGTTTACGCAAATACTGTGGTTAACCTATAAAGGAAAAAATCTACGTTTCTCACACCTCTGAACTGTGCCCTAAAAGCTTTAATTTTTGCGTTGAAAGATT